>NZ_LKTL01000014.1:0-140615 GCF_001401775.1 Shewanella sp. P1-14-1
AGCAATCAAGATAATGGAGCGTAGCGACATTGCAGCGTAGCTGCTCAAACGTCTTCTACGTATCGAGTGATTGAGTTCGCTGCGCTCACGATGCTGCATATCAAGTAAAACTTGATATGGATTAGATGATAGCTTGAGTGTTAGTTGAGGAGTGAATCTAACTAAGATACTAGGGGTAAAATCTCAAGGTTTTGCTTTTCGTATTTGATGGATGAATCAATAACATTGAGCGACTGACTCTTTTGCTGAGCTTCGTGATACTCACTTTCAAGCTCTTCACTACTAAGAAGCTTTTTGGCATCAAACTTAAGATTACTTTTATAGACTGCTTGCAACTTGTTTTTATCAGCAGCTCTTTTACTCTTACTTTGGCGAACTAGAAAAGAATGAAAACTTTTATTTTTTACTTTTCCGATGTAGGGCTCTACAAGCCACTGAACTTTCGTTGGTGAAACTTGGTAACGATAATAGCACTTACTAAATCTGCGCTTGTACTCGCTACTTACGAGTGTATTCACTTCAAGTAACTCTTCATCTGACAGTGCTTGAATCAGACTTCTTTTCTTTCTTTTTATTACTATTTCTAGTTTTTCAATAGACACGTTATTTCCTTGGTGTTTGTGAGGAATAAATAGGATAACCCGAGATTTTCATTTTATAAACAAACTAGGAAATTAATTTAATACTACGCAATAACCTTACAGTTTAAGCAGGGTAAAATCTTGCTTAGTCGGCGCAGACTCGTGGACACCGACCGTATCAAACACATCGAATAATGCCTTAGTTAAACCATCATTCGGTAGCTTGATATATTCATTACTTCTCGTAGACGCTAGTAGATGTGTTCCGTTCTCAGCCTGATAATTCTCTATAACAAAGAATGAGCCTATCAGTGTTGGAATAATCAAGTACCAACGATTTATTGATTCATTAAATTGTGCGGTTAATCCATATTGTCTCATTAGCGATTTCAACACATTTGAGCTTGGTTCATTAATCATGTTTAGTTTCCTTGTAAGTAGTTTGTTGAGCTGTTCCGTATTTTGCGAGTATCTGAGCAGTTGTGCCGTAGAACACTGTTGTGCCGTCGTTCACGCGCTCGTAGCCGTTAGAATCGAGTCTGCTTACTGCTTTACGTGCAGCTTTACGTTTAAGTGCTTTGCGTGCTGCTCTATTCATTAGCCGACTCCGCCTGCTCGTCAGCTTCAATCAATTCAATATTTGCTTGGAACTTTGCCATTTCTATTTCTATAGCCGCATTCTTTTTTGCTTCGATTAGCTCAAGTTCGTGCTGGAATTTCTGTTGCTGTAGAAAAGCATCTTTATAAACATCTTTCGCCATTTCGATTGGCAGCTTTGCTTTGAGGTCAAAGCTGCTCACTAGAGACTCCATTGCATTGTTCTTAATGACTGTATTTCTCTTGCGTTGCTCGACTCCACGAGCCTGAGCTGCTTTTGCATTATCTTTTGTAAATGCCATACATTCTCCAAATAACAGACGGCAGAGCGCCGCCTACTAATTTATTAGTTGGTGTAAATCTGTGTAAAACGGTGTTATTTAAGCGTAATCGACGGAGTTGCAAGACTTGATTTTGTGCGCGATAGCGGAGTTAACTTGCTCAATTTTAAATGTATCGTAAAGACCAGCGTTAAGAGTTGCATAACCACCAGCATCACCGAATTCCTCTGCTAGCTGTTTATAGGAGACAAAGCGGGGTTTATGATTAGTACCGACCAACAAAAAACTTTCACCAGAATTTGTATTTGTGACACACCATTTACCCACTAGCGATTCTCGATAAGCCGCTTCTAATAGCTTTTGGTTAATCATTCTTTCCTCGAATTTTTGCTTATTTTCGACCCGAGTTCGGTAACGTTCACATGCTTTATCAAACTGAGATTTCGTACAACTTTGTCCAAGCTCTGAGTGCAGGAAATTCGATAAAAGAGAATTACCAGATAAAACAACCATCCGCGTTATCGCTGTGACATCGTAGTGCCAAACATCTTTTTTAAATGCTTTTGCATTGTTCAGCTCAATATTCATCGTAGCGCTCCAGCAATCATATCGGCAGTGGATACGTTTATAGCTGTATCAAACGTAACTCCTGACTCCTGCAAAGCTGCGGTAGCTAAGGCTGCGGCACTCTTATGACTCGGACTAGCATTGCTATTCGTTATCGGCTTACGCACAGTGACCTGCGGTTGAGTGATGGTAACGGCGTTATCAACCGCATCTCCATCTTCAATCGCTAGCATCCGAGTTAAATCAATTAACTCTCTCGCCTTCATTGTGGATATATCAATCTCAGCATATGGTGCGAAAGGAGTGTCGTTGACGAATTCGCTATCGCTTTCGTCACCGACAAATGTCACATCAAAGTCGGATACAGATTCGTACTCAGGTTCTAGCGCGTAAACGTTTCCATCAACCGAGACCATTCCTACTGTATGGAAATGGTCTAACGCGTTGGTTGTTACGACCAACTCCATTGCATCGTCGAGGTAATTGTCCATAAAATCTTTATGTGGCACTCGAACCATTTCATTTTCATAATCAATATCATTTTCCTTGTCGATAACATGACCAATAGCACTTTCGCTGACCGAGACCGCGCTAGAGTTCAACGTCGAGCCGTCAGCCATGCCTACAATGTAATAGTTGTTATTACTATCTACCTTAGACAATTTAAACCCGACCCCTGCACTCTCCAATGCGCGGTGCTTCAAACCGACACCGTGGTCGTTTAAAAAAGATATTTTATTGTTTTCAAACCGACCAACCACATTGATTAATTTTAAAGATTTTGCGGACTCGGCATCTTGAAATACTAGATTAGAATGTGTTTGTTTCATTAGTTCAGATACTCCCAAAAGCCTTGAACGTGTTCTGAATTCAGAATGTTTTCACGCTGGTTTTTAGTCAGCTTGAACTGCTCAATATATTCACTCCAGTGTACGTAAAGCGAGATTCCGTCGTAGTCCCAAATTAGAGTAACCGACTCAAGTAATTGAATCTCGGCTAGCGTATGGTCGATGCCCAGAGAATTTTTAATGGTGCTCACTAATTCCAATGCGAACACCAACTCGCCTTCACTCAGCGCAACCATTATTTCCGTTAGTTCGAAAGCATTGTCGAAAATGTCTTTCTCGACGTACGGCATTTGCTCTGAAAGCTTTCCGTATAGGTTTAGGTTTTTGTTCATTCTTTTAAGTCCAATGCAGTTATTGTGGTATCGGATAAGTCTTGCGTAATTAAGTGATTTACAAACACCGCTGCCACTTTGTTTGGCTTAGTAAGTGTTAGCAATTCCGAATCTTTGACGCTGTGATTTTTCTTGAATGCTTTCCATTCGGTGATTAATCTATGTGTTTTCACGTCTTTTAATTTGGCGCTGATTTGAGTTAGAAATCTGGATTCTTCCGCTGTAGCATCGTTGGCTAGAATTGTCATGAATTCGGAATACGTCTTTAAGCTTTCTACTTTCTGCTTTGTATTTTCGCGATGCACTTTGCTCAACTCCGCTGAAGTTTTACGAGTCTTTGTTGTCATAATTGAAATCTCTATTAGGTTATGCGGCTATGCTTTAATCACGCGCCGTTCCGTGAGCTAGTTTTTCAGGAAACACTTACTAGCAAGTGCTGCTTTTTCACAAAGCTGTCATCACACGGAGAAGTGTCAATCTTCTCTCTCTGATTACAACTCTATTTATACGTGCTTTTCTGACGTGCTTTTGCTGATTTACAGGTATAAAAAAAGCACTCATTTGAGTGCTTTGATGTTGCCCTGTCCTTGCTGTGCCTATGCGCCCGAGATGGTTTCTTTCATTTTCTTACTTGCTCTCGAGATAGTAGCGACCGAATAACCCAGTTTCGCAGCGGTCTTTCGAATGGATAATCCCTGCTCCAGCTCTACTTTAATTGCTTCATAATCAACAGTTGACTTTCTGCCCGAGTATTTCCCTTTTAGTTGAGCCTTTTGAATCCCCTCTTTTTGACGCTCCAGCATCATCTCGCGCTCAAATTGGTAAACTGAACCAAGTAGATTAAGCATTAATGAGTTCATTGGGTTTTTCTTATCGGCAGTAAATGTCATCTGCTCTTTTCTAAACTGAACATCCACACCTTTATCATTAAAAAAATCTATAAGCTCAATCAAATTCTTAATATTACGAGCCAAACGAGAAATATCATGGACTGTCACTACATCACCCTTTCGAGCGAAATCCTTTAAACTTTCAAGCTCAGCTCTGTTTGTAGCCGAACCACTTACCTTATCAATATAAGTTTTATCAGCATCAATCTGCTGACGGTCTATGTTCTGCTCTACTGTAGATATTCGAATGTAGTTAATTATCATTTAATTGCTCTCATTAGACTCTAGAGATTATGATAACACTGGTATCTTTAGGCAGAAACCACTTTATTGAATACAGTTTTTGATATGTTCGAATGCTGTCTTTAGGCTATGGTCTATTGATAACACAAAATATCCCTATCCATTTCAAATATAAAGCACCGATATAGCTCCCTTGATATTTCAATAAAAATCAAAGATAAGTTGGCTTAAATGAAAAAAAGCGTTAATATTTTGTAATTATTATTACATTCCCTTTCTAGAATCGCTATGGGGGGTTATGATTCAATGGACTGAAATCAGAAAGTAAATGTTAAGAATGGCAACTCAAGCACACGTAAACCCAATGTTAATCAGCTGGGCTAGAAATAGGTCTGGTCTAAGCGAAACTGTGCTTGCTGATAAAATGAAAGTAAAGCTCGAAAAAGTAATGGATTGGGAGCACGGAAGAGCTAAACCAACTTTTAAGCAAGCTCAGAAGCTTGCGAAATGCACTCACACTCCATTCGGTTATTTTTTTCTCCCAAAACCTCCAATTGAAAATTTTCCAATACCAGACCTTCGCACTGTTGAAGGGAGGGAACTTAGCCAGCCTAGCCCTGAGCTAAGAGATGTAATAACCCAGGTGCTTACAAAGCAAAATTGGTACAAAGATTATTTAATATCCAATGAAGCTGAACAAGTACCCTACGTTGGCAGTTTACCTATACAAACTCCAATACCTAAAGCTGCTAAAGCTATTAGAGATGCTATAGGCGTTCCTACGCCAGAACGTGGCAGCTGGGAAGAATATTATAAGGCTCTGATTGAAGGAGCTGAGGCTGCTGGTATTCTGGTTATGCGAAGCGGCATCGTTGGTAATAACACTCATAGAAAGCTTCAAGTTTCCGAGTTTAGAGGTTTTGCAATTTGTGACCCTTACGCCCCTGTTATCTTTATTAATAGTTCGGACGCACCTTCCGCTCGCTTATTCACCTTTATACATGAATTAGCTCATATTTGGCTAGGAAGTAGCGGAATATCCAATCTTGAGCGAAGTGATGCAGCCGAAGAAAAGTACTGTAATTCAGTAGCTGGGGAGTTTTTAGTTCCTGAAAATCAAATTTTGAAACTATGGTCAAAAAATGAAAGCCTAATAACAAACTTAACCATACTTGCTAGTCAGTTTCATGTAAGCAAAGTCGTTATAGCTAAACGAGCTTTTGACTCTGGAATTATTAGTTATGAGGCATACTCCGACTTCTACAAAAGCGAACTTGACAAGTTTAAAAACAAAGATGGTGGAGGTGGTAATTTCTACCGCTCTGCTGGGGCAAAGAATAGTGTCAAATTAGCTCAAGCTGTTGTAACAGAGGCTAGAAGCGGTAGATTGCTATTAAGAGATGCTGGCCGAGTTCTAGGAATCACCCCGAGTTCAATAGGAAAATTTGCGAGTACATTACCATTATGAAGTTTTTACTAGATGCTAATACCTTTATCGAAGCAAAAGGGCGCTACTACGGCATGACTATTTGCCCCGCATACTGGGAGTGGCTGCTTAAAGCTCACGAAAAAGGTGAAATCATAAGTATTGAAATGGTAAAAGATGAACTGCTAAATGGTAATGACTTATTAGAAGAATGGGTTAGAAACAACCAGCATATTTTTATGCCTGAAAGTGACTCGCAGATTCAGACTAATTTTGGTGTGGTAGTTCAGACTGTTTTTGGCATGACGCAGATGAAGCAAGGCACACATGAAGAGTTTATGTCTGGAGCCGACCCTTGGCTTATAGCTACAGCAATGACTACCGGTGCAACAATCGTCACTCAGGAAGTTTACAAAAGAGATATTAAAAAGAAGATACATATACCTAATGTCTGTGAAATTCTCGGGGTTAAGTACATGAACACGTTTGAAATGTTACATGAACTACAAGCGGAATTTGTATTGCCAGCTGCATAATTTATTGAAATATTATACGGCCTGTACGAGGTGGATAAGCTCTTTCTCAAGTTTGAAAATAAAAAAGCCGACAATTATAGTCGGCTTTTTTATTTTTGTAATGATTTGGTGTATTTCAGAAGATATATCTCGTCAAAATTGGGTAGACAATTCAAAGTTAAGCCACTGTAAAATAATTTTTTAATCAGCTTATTGTTTATATTTTTATTGAGTTAAAACTCCAAACACTGAGACATACTATAACCGATAAAAAGTTACTATCTTTTTGTATTAGATTAAACATATAATTAAAGTGCTGTACAGAACCTAAGTTAAAGTTCGGCTGGCTACTTATTGATAGTTGCAATGCCTAATGCAGCAAGCAGTGACCTCAAATACAAGCATAAGAAGTGACAGTCATAATGGTACTTGCCCACCTTCCCTATATCGCCCTTTGCCAACCTGAGTGCATTTATGAGTAAAGTTTTTATTATTGGTTTGCCACGTACTGGCACCACCAGCGTCAGTGTTGCATTATTAGATTACGGGTTTAAAGTCGCCCATATTGGGCTCACTAAACGTGCCTTTGAAGTTGCCGATGTGGTATCAGATGTACCTTGCTTTTGTGATTATCCCCAATTAGACAAGCTGTTTCCTGATGCCAAATTTGTTTATATCGATAGGCCGCTTGATAAGTGGGTATCCTCAATTCAAATGTTACTCACTAAAATGAAACCTAACTTGCTAGAAAAAACTGGCACGTTTCATCCAATATTAAAACGTAGCTTTAAACAAACTTTTGGGGATATTAACGCTGACAACTTACTCGATGAAGCACGGCTTAAAGCATGCTATCTAAGGCATCAGCAAGGTGTATTAAATTATTTTGCGCAACGTGATGATTTACTCACAATTACACTAAGCGAACCAGATAGCCTAACGCAACTACTGCGTTTTATTGGAGTAAGCGAAAATCGTATTAATGCCAGCCTTAACCACAGTTTTCCTGTGTTAAATGTCGGCACGCATGTGGCTAGTTGGGGCGAGCATAAGCACCCTAATAAGGTTAATACTAATTTGGCAGGTCCAGAACATAGAAAGTTCTTTGATTATAAAAAGCTAAGTTTGAGTCATTAATCGCTAAATAACAATTTTGTCATTATGTAACTATCGCAAGATTTGCTATAACTTAACCAGAGCTTTTATGCATTAATACAAGGTACAAGCTGCGTTAGCTACCCTTGCCTAAATGGGAATACTATGACCTCTAAGCCACTTTTCACTACACTCGTTATCACACTATTTTTATCACTCGTCAGCCCTATGTCTTTTGCTGCCAGCATATTGAAATTACCTAGCAGTGCCGAAGTCAAAGTATTGAATGGCCAGACGTTTGATGGCGGCCGTGAAGTCACTTTAGTAGAAGGCACTAACCAAATCGTGTTTCGCTACGTTATCAATTACCGCGATAGTGGCATGCAAACCCAGTTTAACTCAGACCCTGTCATTTTAACCTTTGATGCCAATAACGCTGAATATGAATTATCGCTACCTAGCATTCGCAATAAAAATGCAGCGAATAAGTTCAATAACACCCCATCAGTCACTCTGAGGAGTAATCAAAGTAATTCAGTGGCATATCAAGCCGACATTTTACGTAAAGATGGATTACAGCTAGGTCGAGATTATCAAGAAGAATTACTCACCTACAATCAAACACAACAGCTTGCCTCGGTTGCTGCATTTGCACCAACGAACACAGTACCGACTAACGTAGCGTCAGCCAGTACAGTTGCGCCAGCTCAACCACAGGTGATTACCCCAAAAACAATTGCTGAAGACCAAGCTGAAATCAGTGAAATGCTGGATTACTGGTACAACAAAGCCAATGCAGAAACCAAAGCGAAGTTTAAAGCCAAAATAAGTCAGTAACGTAACCCGCCTTCTTCGAAACCGTTAGCTTTACCCAAAAGTGAGGCTAACTGATTCTTTCTACTTTGCTTTTTTACACACTATATTCAAAAATCACTTTTAACAATTCGATAACCTTGGTTATGATAGACAGGTTCACTTTACTGGGTAAGAAATCATGTCTTTTAGCCTTAACCGGGTTTTACAATCTAAGTTCACCAAATATTCACTAGCCATAGTGTTATTGCTAGTCGGTATTATCATTCTGGCTATTTATAGCACCCTGCGTTTAAGCATGCCCTCGTTATCAGCCACGGTAGTGAGTGACGACATTTCAGCTCCACTAACCATTGAACGAGACACATTAGGCACCGCAATCATTACCGCCAGTAACCGCAAAGATGCAGCCTATGCTTTGGGGTATGCACATAGCCAAGATCGATTTTTTCAAATGGACTTATTGCGCCGAAATGCCGCTGGCGAATTGGCTGAAATATTTGGCAAAGCCGCACTTAAATTGGATAAAAACAAACGTTTTCATCAATTAAGAATGCGAGCACAAAACATTTTTGAGCAACTACCACAGCAAGATAAAGCCATGCTTAGTGCATATACCCAAGGGGTAAATCATGCATTAGCAGAACAAACTGTGCGCTCATTTGAGTACTTGCTGACACAGTCTAGCCCACGAGAATGGCATGAAACTGACAGCTTGTTAGTGATTTATAGTATGTACCTAGATTTACAAGGTAATACAATTAAACGTGATATGGCGTTAACCCAATTGCAGCAAGCCTTTGGCAACGAAATGGTCGATTTTTTAATCCAGCCAAGTCATCACCAAGCCGCCTTAGATGAAAGCCAAATACCGCTGTATCAAGGAGATATTCCCGCTCTCGAGGACGATATTTTACTGAGTGCGATAACTCAGGCGATTGAAGAACCAGTAGAAGTAGGCAGTAACAATTGGGCAGTAACGGGGCAATTAACCGATTCCGGCCGCGCAATGTTGTCCGATGACATGCATTTATCCTTTGCGGTACCCATTATTTGGTATCGTGCACAACTCAATTACCAAACAAGTGCAGCTCAAGATTCAGCAAAATCTAATCCACCTGTTTCAGATAAATCATCACACCAAATCACAGGAGTAAGCCTTCCGGGCGCACCTGCGATAGTCGTTGGTTCTAATGGCAAACTCGCTTGGGGCTTTACCAACAGTTACATCGACACGGCTGACTGGATTGAAATTAGCCCTGATACAGCAATCGATATTGAATATGAACCTATCGAACTGCCTAACGATCAAGTGAACTATACGATTCAAGTTAGTGAATTTGGTCCAGTAAAAACAGTAGCCGGTGTTAATTATGCACTATCTTGGGTGGGGCATGCTGATTACGCGGTTAACATGGCGTTATTGTCATTAGAAACCGCAGAGACTGTTGAGCAAGCCAGCGCACTTGCAACAGAAATTGGGATCCCAGCACAAAATATGTTGCTGGCAGATAATCAAGGTAATGCAGGCTGGACAATCGCAGGGGCAGTTCCCGCTCGTGACAACCCTTCGAATACAGCCCAGTCACCAAGCAATTTTCAATCTTCAAAATGGCAACTGCAACAAGCCGTTATGCCTGAGGTGATAAATCCTGATAACCAACGTATATGGACAGCAAACTCTCGCGTTTTATCTAGCGAAGAGCAATTACGCTTTGGAGATGGCGGTTATGCGCTTGGCGCTCGCGGCGTACAGATACGTGATCGCCTATTAGCAAGTTCAAACTTTAGCGAAGCCGATTTTTATCAGTTACAGCTCGATAATGAAGCACTTTTTTTAGCACCTTGGCAGCAATATTTACTGCAAATATTGAGTGAATACCCTGTTGAATATGCCGAAGACATAAAACTGATTGCCAATTGGGGCCACTGCGCTTGTGCTGATTCAGTGGGCTACACATTAGTCAGACACTTTAGAACGGCGCTAATAGATCAAACATTTGCCCCTATCGAAACAGAGCTCAAAGAAAGAGAAAGCGGCTTGTCAGTGATAAAACGATACCTTGAAACCCCAATGTGGCAAATCATCGAGCAGCAACCAGCCAGTTGGCTACCTAAAGCTCAACCTCATTGGCAGGCCTTTGCACTAAGCGCATATAACGATGCCAAACAGGCTTTATTCGCCAAGTATAGTAAGCATCAAAAGCTATCAGATCTACGCTGGGGAAAGGTCAACCAACTGCTAATCCAACACCCTTTTTCAAAACAGATCCCTCAACTCAGTCGTTGGTTAGATATGCCAAGTGTTGATGGTTTTGGTGATAGCTTTATGCCTGCAGTTCAAGGTAAATCGTTTGGTGCTTCACAGCGCTTTATTGTGCAGCCAGGTGCTGAGCAAGATGCAATTATGACCATACCTGGGGGGCAATCGGGTCATCCTTTGTCGCCTTACTACCGAAGTGGTTATCAGCAATATGTGACACATCAAAATACACCATTATTACCTACTGAGATTGAGCACACCTTGATGATTGAGCCATTAAAAGATAATCATGGTTCATTAACTGAAACCGATATAACTGAGGCTCAATCAGATACCCAAAATAGTGAAGCCGTTAAGTCAACGGCAGATTAAACCGTTAAATGACGCTGGCTGTTAAAAAAGTACGCATATCTGATTGCCACATAACTCACCGCTAGCGTAGCAATGGTTAGCTCAATCGTTGCCAGTAACTGTACTTGCTGAATATATTGACTGGCCATGCCAATGCTTTGCATCCATTCAATCATCTTAAATAACGCTGTCGCACCAATCACCATCGGGAAGGTAAAAGCCGCATAACCTGGGCTAAATGGGAGCTGCAGTAATTTGAAAAAAGCTAAGTAAATAATCGCTGTCATCAGTACGCCAATACCAAATAGTAAAGCAACAATAAGTGGTGATGGTGATGCTGTTACCGTTAAATATCCCGCTAACGATAAACTGGCAGGCGCGGCCAAAATGGCAATTGTTGGTTTCGCAGCATCTGGGACTTCATGGGTGAACATTAAGCGATAAATCATCATCGGCAGCATTACCGCATAAGCCAACATACCAAATATTAAGGCAGAGTTTGCCAATAAACTAAGCGCCCCTGTACCTGAAAACGATACGTCAGCAACGATAATTCCAACGGGTGGCACAAACCAACTTGGTACCATGTGGTGGAGCTCAAAATCCTTTGCGCGATGATAGATAAAGGTGACTAAAAAGACGACATGTAACCCAAGACCCACAAGCCATAAACTATCACCTAAAATCAGTGAGTAATGCCCCAACGCATTTGATACGACCATCAAGGCCATCGCAAAAGTTGGCACAACGCTGCCGACCACAGGATGAGCTAAATCAGCTTTAAGGGTGTCAGAATGAATTAAATATTTTACGGTCAACACCAGCAGCAACACACTGGCTAGCAAGGCGCCAAGTAACTGGCCATATCCTTGTATGTCTGCAAAATTTTCCCAGCACCAACCTAAACTCGCAATGCCAAGTGCAAGACCAGCCATAGGTGTTGGTGCTGCAAGCAATTTAACTTTGGTTGTTTGTAACATAATCACCTCAATGTCGTTGACCTACTTGCTCAAAAACCATTGGAGCAAACGAGCTGTCTTTTCAATTAAGTTGATCTTACGCTTGCTAAACGTTTATTTACATCTAACATTTTAAAACCTAGGTTAAGATATACTTAACGGTTAAGGTAACCGTTTATAATAAGGTTTATAAACCACTAAGGCTCACGTTATGTCAGCACATATCTCGTTTAAACAGCTCAATGTTTTCAATGCGATTACTCAGCACAAAACGCTCACCGCTGCTGCTGAAACATTATTTGTCTCAAAAGCAGCTGTCAGTTTGTCGTTAGCCGAACTAGAAAAACAACTCGGCCACCCGTTATTTGACCGAGTAAATAATCGCTTAATCTTGAATCAAGAAGGTAAAAAATTACTCCCCTTGGCCGATGAGTTAATTAACCGCCTACAACACATCAATCATGTGTTTGACCAAGACCAAGGCTTATCAGGCGTTTTACGGGTCGGAAGCAGTGACACCATAGGTAATCATTTATCGCCGAGTATATTAAGCGGATTTAAGCAAATAACACCTCAGCAAACCCAAAGTTTATTTGTCTCAAACTCTGCACATATTTGCCAAAAACTCATTGATTATGAACTCGATATTGGTCTTATTGAAGGTAAGCCACATCACCCTGACATCATTGCGGTGCCTTTTAGTGGCGATGCCATGTGTATTATTTGTGCTCCATCGCACCCATTTGCAGCAAAAGAACATGTTGCATTATCAGAACTTGAAAACAGTGAGTGGGTACTCAGAGAGCAAGGCTCAGGCTCTAGGGACAGTTTTATTCAAAACTTAGCCCCACACATTAAACAATGGCATCAAAGTATTGAACTTAATACCACAGAGGCACTGATCAATTCCGTGGCTGCAGGACTTGGGTTTGGCTGCTTATCGAATATCGCAGCCCAGCATGCATTAAAAAGCCAACGCGTCAGCAAGGTGAATGTCCCGATTGAAATGCCAAGAGAGTTTTGGGTATTACTTCACAAAGACAAATATCAGAGCCCGCTACTCAAACACTTTATTGAATATTGTGTCAATTGGGGCAAGTAACAACAAAAATAGAGTCATTGATATAAGGCTTTACCCTCTATGGAATAGGCTGAAAAGTATGGTTTTAGGCGAATGGTGATAGCGGTAGAGAGTCAAGAATAGAACTGCTGTTTTCAGTAAGTTATCGAAAAATAATATCCACTAAGGCAGCCCCAAACAGCAGTGTCATTGCTAAGCCCATCGTTAAAATGACTTTCTCTATCAATGATTGCTTAGGTTTATTTATTAATACAAAAATGGTGCGGTATAAGGTACTTGGAATCGCAATAAATAAACCGAATATAATCGGTAGCATTCCCACCATTGCCACAAATAATGCATTATCACTCGAAGATAATTGGGTATATAACATCATCCAAATTAATGATACTAAGAATATTATTGCCCCAATTGAAATAGAAAAAAGTGCCATCGTTAAACTCCCTTTTACTGACTACTATGCTTAATTTGTCGCTGTATGAGTTACATCCATGTCTTAATACACGCTACAAACTCATTTAAAATGAAAACGCCTTAGTGTAAAAACCGTTAATCTTATGCAAGATGAAATAGGTATGACGTTATTTATTGCCCATAAGCTATTTCACCTTGTTAGATTAAAGACTAGTGCTCAAGTGCTTTGTTAAAAGCTTTTATAAAAACATCATAATCTTCATATTGCGGCATATGACCTAACCCTTCAAGCTCAAACAATACTGAACCTTTAACTAGGTCGTTAGCCTGCTTACCCAGCGCTTTATATTCACCCAACGTCTTTGTTACCCCATCTTTAAGCCAACCTCTACCAGGGCCTGTGGTATCTCTAGTACCAATAATCAAAAATGTTTGACTGGTCACTTGTGAAAGCCTATCCACAATATTTTCAGAAAAAATCGGCCCGTAAGTTAATGCGTTATTCCAAGCAACCGCTTCCCAATCAGCCCCAGCTAGCATTCCTTTTAAAGGCACTAAGAGTTGTTCATATTCACTAGACCACTTGCCATCATAATAATTTTTTTTCTGGTAGTTTCTAGCCTTGTCTAACGTCTTTGCGAGTTCTCTTTTATAAAAAAAGTTTACGTCTTTAAATTGCGCATACTGACCATAATCCTCTAAACCAATTGGGTTTATCAAGATAAGCTTTTTCACTAATGTAGGGTAATTAACGGCAAACGTTGTCGCTAACATCCCTCCCATGGAATGGCCTACAAGTGTTATTTCTTCAACCCCTAAATGATCCAATATTAACTTCGTATTTAAGGCAAGCTGACCAAAACTATACTGATAAAACGCTGGTTTAGTTGATTTACCAAATCCAATTTGGTCTGGTATCACGACTCTATAGCCCTTCTCTAATAGGTCTTTAGCCACTCTTTCCCAGTAATAACCAGAAAAGTTTTTGCCATGTAATAACACAGCAACTTTCTTTGCACTCTTATTGCCTGTATCCATATAGCGCATTTGCAAATCTTGATTCTGAGAGTTGAAATCAAAAGTATTGACTTCAAATGGATACTCGAACCCATCAAGCTCTTTGTTATATGTCACTTGAGTGGCGGCATAAGCCTGTAAAGACACAGAAAAAGCAAACAGCATAGTAAGAAGGTACTTCATCATTTTAAACGCTTCCTTTATATGGTTTATAAGTAGGGGAATGCTATTTTTACATCATTTTCATACAATTTCAGAAAAAATGAGCTGTACAAGGTTAACTAACAACACGGCTAAAAAAAGGTGAATTTTCACCTATCAGCAACTTATCAATGTTGCTCACTTTAATGCCTAGTCTCGCCTTTTAGCAATGCAAATCAGCGTAAAAATTTAGCGAACGAGAACAAAACTCTGCCTCACGAGACTGCTTTATGGCAACTTATCACCTCATAATTTCGCACTGGTATAACAGTATTAAACAGACAAAGGTGTGAATTAGCTCAGTCTCAGAAGGATTAGGGGTTGGCAGCTTATTTACTATTACGGTTAAATTCACATTAGAAAGCCAAAGTGTCAGTAAGATAAACGTCCCGCTTGAAATGCCAAGAAAGTGTTAGGTATTGATCCACAAATATAAATACCCCCTTTGCTGAAGACATTTACGAGATTTTGTGTGGATTGGAAAAGAATGATTATTAGCTAATAATCTGATTTAAATTAAATCAACAATAAAGTTAAGAGATTGAATTAACGAAATAAATCATGATAAAAGGCCAAGCTAAAAGGCAAAAAATAGACTTTTACTCTAAAGGGAAAAGAACCGATAAGTATTATTATCAAACCCATATTTTAGTTAAAGGCTTATCTCAAATAGAAGTTATAGCTGAAAAAGCTTAAATCCAACTCCCCAGTTCAACGCAAATTAAAAGCCTCAACACTTTGTCGGCTGGTGCTTTAATTGGGGGAATACTAACAAGTTTCCATTTATCTAAACCAATAAAATCTAAAAGCCCGGATATGATAATATTTGAGCATTAACAAACTCCTCCTTTCTTAATCACCATCTCTAACTCCATAAGGAATAGGTTATCCCAAAGCATATTATTATCTTCGATGGCGTGTGCAACCTTTGCAATGGTACGGTTAGCTTTATCATTCAACGTGACCATAAAGATGTGTTTTTGTTCACCCCGATGCAAAGCCAAACAGCACAATCGCTAATCGCCAAACATCAGTTGGAGGGAGTCAGTAATGATTCATTTATTCTAATCAAAGGTGATAAGTTTTTTTTACGCAGTGATGCAGCGTTAGAGATAACAAAAGATCTATCTGGATTTTGGTATTTATGTAGGGGGTTTAGCGTGTTACCCAAGATAATTCGGGATTACGCCTATCGTTTAGTTGCCAAAAATCGATACCGCCTATTTGGTAAAAAACAGGCGTGTATGGTACCAACAGCTGCGTTACAGCATAAGTTTTTAGACCAATAGTTTACTGGCTATTACTGACTCTCTGTTGCTTTTACCGTTAACCGTTCTTGGTTTGATAATCGAATTTGAATACCATCAACTGTGGTGATGCGCTGGGCTTCAATGTCTTTTTTGCGAACTTGATAGCTAGCAGACATGGCTTCAACTGGAGAGGAAATTGTGACTTCAACGATGGTGTTATCGTCATACCAAGTCCAGCCCCAATATCCAGCAGAGGCCAACATGGATACCGCAATCATGGCGTAAATAACAACACGGCTGAAAAAAGGTGAATTTTCACCTGCCAGCAACTTATCATTGTTGCTCACTTTAGTGCCTCGACCACTGCGAATATAGGCAAAAGCCCCCGCTATAACTAATAACGTGACTAGTATTTTTGTCAGCACATCATCTTCCAATCAACATAACCTAGCTTTGATTATACTGTGTTTTGATTAATTTAACGTTATCTAGCACACAGCAATCAGTAATAAGCAAAAGCAGTGACCTCAAGCAAGGTTGACTCAATTAACGCTAAAGCATAAATCAAGACCTTGATAACGCCATTTCAATAAGCTGTTGTATTTGTTCAGGCTGATCTAGGCTTGCGTCATGGCCGCAGTGATCTACACGCAACAATTCAGTGTGATAAAATTTGGCTAATGCTTCACTACATTTAGGGTTGGCTAACTTATCTTGATTCGCCACAATAATACTCACTTTACAGTGACCAAACCAAGAACACTGATAGCGAGCAGCTGCATATATCTGCCTTGCGCCATTAAGTACACGGGTATGTAATTGACTACGCATGTTTCCCCAATCTTTAATGACTTTTTCATCATGGGCTTTAGTGACTGTGGTGTAGTTAAGCACGCAGGATTCTACAAAACTTAACTCTTTTGCTTTATGGCGATGCCAAATAGCATCCACTAACGGCATTAACTGAAAGCGCTGATACCACGGGGATAAGTTAGCTGCACTTGAATTAATCAATACAGCATGACGTACTTGTTTGTGACGTTGTCTTGCCATTTCTAATGCGATCATGCCACCCATCGACACGCCAACGACCACTAACTCTCGACTATAATCTGGGTTCTTAGCTAAGCCTTTATCTATTTGGTGCCAGATATCATCGCAATAATCTCGGATATTTAACGGACTATTTCTATCAGCAAGTTCCCCATTGCCAGTGGCATCAGGTGTCAGCAAATTAATGCCCGCTTGACGTAATTGCGTATCAAAGCCATACCAATGACGACTATCTCGCATTAACCCTCGCAGTAAAACCCACGTTGCCATCGACTACCTCAGTGTGAAATTTAACCTACCAACAAACTATAGTGACACTAATATATCGCTTAACGTTTTTTAGACCAATGCCTTTGTGCATCAGTTTGTAAACCTAAATATTGCTCGGCGCTGATTCCTTCAAGAGTCTGAGAAAAAGCCGCTTCAATCAAAAATTGCATCAATACAACATGACGGCGCAATATCCTGTGGTGACGGTGGGGTTTCTGCGGATTAAAATAACCCGAAAAATTAAATATTTGCCGTGGATTCTTTTTTACCCAAGCCCAGGAGCCCATCTCTAATGTCAATGGCACAAAAGGGACTTTACTGGGATGAGTTTTGGCAAGGTAATCCCAAATGTCACCGTGTGTCTGATAATAGTGACTTTGCGGTGCAACTTTATAATGCCCATGATGCGGATAACCACGGTCGAATAATTGCTTTAAGTGGTAGATATAGCCCATGCCTTCAAAGGGCCTGCGAGTATGAGCATAAGGGAACCAAATATGATCTGCTAAGCCAAAACCAGAGTGCGCATCTAGCGCGATGACACTGGTACTGGTGCCCTGTAACTCGCGCACATAATCCACTAATACTTGAGTTTCTGCCTCCATGCCATTTTGACCACGATACCAAGGCAACTTGCTACTGATGCGGTGTCCGCCGGCTAGGAAGGTGACTTTTTCTTCAGCATCGATGGGAGCATTACGCATCAAGTCAACATGATTACCATTACTGCGTGAGCCTTGTAAAAAGCCCACAGGGTTAGCCACTGGTACAAAAGCTAACCGCACTTGCTTTAACAAGATTTGTAAGTGCTTATCCCACGCTAATCGATTCAATAAACTGTCTAAAAATGACAATACGACTTGGGCGCCAATGCGCTCTACCCCATGAATACCACCAACAAACAACACTGTCGGGCAAGGTGACTCTTGATGTCCAAGCTCAATGGCGGTAATTGAAAGCGGCTTTCCTCGATAATGGGTATCAAATAATGATTGGTGACGAAATAGCCCTTGGTGTTTAGCAATCAGCCGCTGCAAAGTGTCTATTTCAAAAGAATGCTCAAACGAAAACTTTCCCATGCTCTATGCCTAATTAACTTACTTTTGTCACCTTGGCATAAGGTTATTGAGGCAGTAATACAACTTGATGACAAACACTGGTAATGCGTTGAATGTTTTATCGTTAAATGACTCATATCAGCGAGCAAAGTTACATTTCCCCCATACTCAGCTATAGTTGATTGCCATAACAAATTAAATTCACTAAATATTTTCATTTATTTTTTGCAACAGAATTTTCCAAAAGGACTCAACATGAAGATGGATTTTGAAAAAATTCAAATGCTGTATAGCCTTGAAAAAAGCTTATTAAAAACTGAGCTTAAACATCAACGCAAAGCCGCTTTTTTACTGGCCATTGCCATGTCTTTTTTTGCCTTAACCGTATTAGCGCTAAATGTCGCTATTTATCTGAGCATTGCTGACCTGGGCATATATGCACAAAAAGCATGGTGGTTAGTGGCCTTGAACGGCACATTTACAGTTATTCCTGGATTATTGCTTCTTGCCCATTCAAATCATCAACCTGATGCCGCTGCTATGGAAATTAGGGATGCACTTGCTGAGAGTCTCAAAACAGAACTCACGAACACTGCTGAAGATGTCACCATTACGGTAGAGCGAATGCAGCGCATTGGCAAAGATATTAAAGCCTTTAGTGAAGGAGGAATCGCCGCATTAGTTCCTATTGTTAAGCTGGCTTCTGAAGTGGTCTCAAGTAAAAAAGCCGATGCGCCAAAGTAACACCTTTAGCGCATACGACTAACGACAATATGCACATGCGCTTAGTAAGCGGCAATATCATGATAGCTTTAAGGGCTCATGAGCTTGCCGTTTATTGATGATGCTGGCGCGAATATGATCATAAGCATAATTGTAAACATAGGCATAGACTGTGATGAACAAGGTCACACTGATATCTAGCCAAAAAGCCTCTATCAGGCTAATTTTTAAAATATAGGCCATCACAGGAATGGTTAGTATCAATAAACCACTTTCAAACAAGGCAATTTGTATTACGCGCTGTTTTACGGTTCTCTTTTCACGAGCTCCAGTAAAGAAACGGTCAAACCCAAGATTAAATACAAAATTCCAGCCCATGGCGATTGTCGCAATAGCTATCATTGTTCCTGAAAGGGAAGCCAATTCATGTTCAGTAAACAACATCAATCCAATCACTGAACCAACAATGGCCAAAAACTCAAACAACACCGCATGAAACACACGCTCTAACGTAGACATATTAACCTCTGCTGATGCTATAGATTCGACTCTATAGCTGAAAACAAGCAAGATTATGGCAAGCTTAATCCATCAACAAAAGTTAACAGCCATCACGAATAGTGATACCTTAATAGGGTTGAGATAAAGATTGAGAGCGGGCAATGTATAGTTTCGAGCAACTAAGAATATTTATTACAGTATGTGAAACAGGGTCATTTTCAGCTGCCGCAAGAAAACTTAACCGAGCTCAATCAGGCATTAGCCAAGCGATCGCCAATTTAGAAATTAGTATCAATCAAACCTTATTTGACCGAAGTAGCAATATTCCAGAGCTGACATCTGAAGGTGAAGCCCTTTTACCTGTCGTAAAGGCATTGATGCTGCAACAACTCCATTTAGAACAAAAAATTGCCTCGCTTGAGCAGCAACATGAACATGAGCTAGTTATCGCCATTGAAGAAAGTCTAATTAGCCCTGCACTGCTGGGGCAACTGGCATTGCTTGCTGATGAGTTTCCTATCACCAATATAGAAATCATTGCTGAATCGACATTAGATATCGGCACACTCATTGAGGAAGGTAGCGCTCATATCGGCATTGTTTACGCGGATGGTAAAATCCACCATCAAGCTGACTTTACTACGGTGGGTTATACACGTTTTATCACGGTGGCGGCGCCTGAGCATCCGTTATCAAACATGCACGGCATTAAAGATATAGACCTTCGCCATCATCGTCAGGTAGTCCTTCGTGCTACTCAAGGGCAAGAGCTTTGGTTTAGCAATGGTATTAGCTCGCAACATTGGTATGCCAGCAATCACAACATCATTAATGAATTAACTCAGCAAGGCATTGGTTGGTCGATATTACCTGAGGAGATGGTGCAAAGCGCCATTGAACAAGGAAGGCTTATCAAACTCGATATTGATTACGAACCCAACGGCTGGATAAACACTGTCGATTGCCTGTCTAGTCGACGCCATCCATTAGGCCCAGTTTATGAACGTGCTATGGTGCTGATTAAGGACTATATGAACCAGCAAAACTTACACAATAACTTCCAAATTAACCACTAACTAAATAAACAATAATAGGAGAATCGCATTAGGCACATCGATTATCCGCTACCGGCTTTTTAAGTAACTTACGCTGCAATGTACGGCGATGCATCCCCAATACTCTGGCAGTTTCTGACACATTACCATTATTATTCGCCAGCACTTGCTGAATATGCTCCCACTCTAATCGCTTCGGACTTAATGGTTGATCTGTAAATTCAGCTTGAACCTCTGGTTCGACTTCTGCTGCAAGCGCATTTAGCAAGGTTTGCGTATCTACGGGTTTAGCTAAGTAATTATCCGCCCCTAACCTTATTGCCTCAACCGCTGTGGCAATACTGGCATATCCAGTAAGAAGTACCATTTTGACCTTTGGCAAGTACTGACGTAACGGTTTAATCAGGGTTAAGCCATTGTGATCAGCAATTTTCATATCAAGTAAAATATGGCTCGGCATAAACTGCCTCGCCATGAGTAACCCATTACTTGCATCATGACATTGAACGCATTCAAATCCCTGTTTAGTTAATCGCCTTGCCAAAGTTGATGATAATGCTTGGTCATCTTCAATAATCAGTAATTTGTTCATACTGCACACCACCTTATAAATTATTATTGGTCACAGGCAAGGTCACTGATGCAATCGTTCCGCCCTCTTGATGCTGACACAAACTAAACTGACCGCCCAAACGCTCAAAACTGGCATGGCTCAATAACACCCCTATTCCCATTCCTTTTGGATCGCTTACGACATTCTGTCCTAGTTCAGCCAACTGCTGTGCCCCCATTCCTTTGCCAAAGTCGCGAATATTAACGCACACCTCTTGTGGAGAAGAGCTCACAACAGTCAGCATCACTTTAGCAAGATTGATATTTTCAACACTCGCACGAGCTGCGTTGTCGATTAAGGCTAAAAAAGCAGGCAGTACACTGGCATCAGTATTGATTGTGGCTGAATGGAGCAATTCACTTTGCTCAATCACCAATTGCGTTTCTGGCATCAGTAATTGCACTCTATCGCGTAAATCTTCAACAAAATGATGAATAGGTGTGGCAACACGTTTTTGCTCTCTTATCGATTCTGTTGCATGACGCAAATCAGCCAATGTCGCCTCACATCGAAGTAAGGCTTGTTGCATATCAGGTTCGATATCAGTTGCGACACCTTCTTCAGCTAATTCATCAACAAGTAAGCGTAACGTAGCCAGAGGCGTAGCCATTTGGTGTGCGATTTGAGCAGAGGCTGTGCCGAGTGCAAGCAACTTTTCTTGTCTAAGTTGCGCCTCTCGCAAGTAGCTGAGCTGGGCATTTTTTTGCCTGACTCGCTTAGCGATATAACCGACAGTAATTGTGAGCACCAAGGCTGAAATAACAAAATTAAACCACATTCCAAGGTAATGTGAACTCATGTCCATACCATGATGACGGATACGGTTTTCAGGCATAGTAAACATCATCAAGGTATATAACCCAGTAGAGAGGAACGTCAATACCCACGGTGCCCAGCGAGAAAGGGTGACAGCACCTATAGCAATGGGTAATAGCAATAATGATACAAACGCATTCGTCGCACCACCTGTATAAAACAGCCAGATAGCCCAGAACAATGTATCTAACAGTAAGGTACTAAATAAAATGGAAGGTGTATTAATACATTGGAATCGATATCGAAAGCAAGCAACGACATAAATGAACTCGACTAAAAGTACATAGCTCAACTCTTTGGGCGGCCAAGTTAAATCGAATAACTCTGTGCCGAAAAAAATCAGCCCTAATTTCAATAACCAATTAATGAGTCTAAGTAGTGCGAGTTGCTCTTTGTTCCTTTCAAAGCCACTTGTTTTTTCAAACATCAATACTTCGATACCTTTGAATAGCATAGATAAGTACCAAAGATTTAATCACGAACCCAAAAATAAAAACGCTACTCAGTCGACTTTTATGCCTCATCAATTTAAAAAATCGTTACCTAACACCACAAAAACAACAAATATGTAATTTACATAACATACACAGGCAAGAGAAATAATTAAACTGACCGAAATCAAAGAATATTTTTTAATCAATTTTTATAATAAAAACCAATACTAAGCGTTAAAAACCAATTATCAGAATCGATTTTTATCAATTCTTTCTCAAGGTAATTTTTACGCAGTCGATAAAAACTTAACGTTTCTTTACCCCGAAACAAGCTTGCAAATATTGCATGCTAAACACCGCTCAGCACGTTTTTACAATTAGCTCCCCTGCTAAAGCCCACTCACAAGCAAAACAAACTAAACAACTAATTTTATTGGACTTTTAACCACTTAACATGTCACAAACAATTGTACTCACAATGCTTAAACTATATAATAACGCAATTAACCTTGTGCAACATGTCACTTACATGGCAATGCAATCCATCAAGAATATGAAGTTTGTTTATGACTAAATTATCTAAGTTTACCTTTACCATCGTCAGCTTTATTTGCATGCTGTACGTATTATTGGTGCTAAGTTTTAATCATGGATTGCAAGGTATTCATAGCAATATTTTCCATCATAAAATTACTCAAATCCCATTGAGTGAAGCCAGTAACCTACCCACTCATTGGCAAAAGTTATTATTTATTGATAACAATTTGGTTCAATCAGGCCAGTATTACTACGCCGTATTATCTAAAAAATCAGATGTACTAGAAGTCGTCAAAATTAAAGATGTACTGAGTGAGATGATGATGTTCAGCAATATTCCATTATTGTTATTGGCTTTTTTAGCTTATTTGATTCCCTTTTATATAAAATCACGTTCCGATCGTAAAAACAGTGCATCATTGAGTTTTATTAACAACGAAACCAATAAATTACTCAAAAGTTACAATATCGCTCCGCCTGAAAATGACGGACAAAATACCCTCTCGCATATCAGTGTGGCTCTTAATGAATTAAACAAGCACGTTAAGCAGCAAACCACTCAGAATTTATTAGGAATATACCAAGATAAATTAACAGGGCTAATAGACCGTCACGCCTATCTAGAACACCTTGAGAAGCAATTAGCACTGGCAGAAAAAAAGCAGAAGAAACAAGCCCTACTATTTATCGATCTTGATGGTTTTAAACAGGTTAATGACTCTTTTGGTCACAGCTTTGGTGATGAAATCTTAATTCAGGTCGCTCAGCGTTTAGCCACGGTTGTTCGCAATCAAGGCTTAAGTCAAATCAGTGAAACCGTAAAACTCGAGCTCAATTTATCACGACTTGGCGGTGATGAGTTTTCCATTTTTATCGAAGACTTTGAAGATGAAAATCGTGCCATTGATGTTGCCCAAAATGTATTACATGAGATTGAACGTGACTTTGTACTCGGTAATAAGGTGATTAAAATTGGCGCCAGTATCGGTATTGCTACATACCCTGATAGTGCTTCTAGCCCTAACACCCTATTACAAATGGCTGATGTTGCCATGTACCGTGCTAAAACGGATGGCCGAGGTATTTTTAGAGTTTACTCGCCAGAAATGGGTAATAAAATTAGACGTTACCATTACTTGATTGAAGAGCTGCGCCTTGCTATTGCCAGTCAAAGTTTTACTTTGTCGTTCCAACCGATTGTGAATGTGGATGATTTCAGCATTGATTACTTCGAGTCACTAGCTCGTTGGAATCATCCTGTTGAAGGCCCGATCTCACCTGCCGAATTCATTCCTATCGCTGAAGACTCTAACCTCATTATTGAGTTAGGTAATTGGATCTTGTTTGAAGCCTGCCGCCAAATGTCCGCGTGGCATAATGCAGGCATGAATAAAGTCAAAATGTCTGTCAACATTTCTGGGATTCAATTAAAACATTTACCCGTTTATGAATGGGTGATGGACACGTTAGCGAAAACAGGCTTACCTCCAACCGCTCTTCTATTGGAAATCACTGAGTCTTGTTTGATTCATGCTTCAGAAAAAATCATTGATGATTTAGAACGCCTTCGCCAACAAGGCGTGCAGATAGCCATTGATGACTTCGGTACCGGCTTTAGCTCATTATCTGCGTTAGGTAATCTCCCCGTAGATATTATTAAGATTGATAAACTATTTATCGATCAAGCGACTATCAACCCAAAATATGAAAAGATCCTTAATTCCATTAGTGACTTAGGCAAGCAATTAGATTTAAAAATAGTTGCAGAAGGTGTCGAGGTCGCATCGCAATTTGAACTAGTTAAAAATCTAGGCATTCATTGCGTGCAAGGATTTTTAATTAGCCGACCAGAATCATCTTACAATGTCGGCTCCAAGGTTATTCGCAATAATTTAAATCATATTGCGCTCACAGGAACTGGAGTTTGTACTCCTAAATCACCTACAGAAGCGGCCTAAGCCACTTTATTTAGTAATTCCTGCACAACAACCTAAACTCACTTTATCGTCCCACAGCCTTACTTGAGGCTGTGGTAACTTGCTTTAACACTTCACTAGCGCTTTAAAACAACCTCTCTACTGATTTTTTTACTGACCAAGTCTGCTAGATTAATCACTAGCACAACAACGATACACCATAAATCCATCTTCAAGGAGGAGAGGAACCATGAGTTTTACAGCCAGCCCCGCTAAAAAAAGAAAAGGCATCTATAAATTTGTGGTCCATGAAGATGTGGTATTCCACGCAACCACAATTAAGCAAGCATTCAGCCAAAAAGACACGTTTTTAGAGATCAATACCGCTGGCGATATCACTGTAAAGGGAAGCCGTGAAAAGGGTTATGCTTGGGATGGTTGCACACCAAAAGTGAATTGTTTTGATTTATGCTTACTGGGTGTACCAGATGGTCGAAAACTGGTTAATACAGGTAAACCTATCACCTATTACGCTTCGATGGTTCATGACGTTTTGTGCCAGTACCGGCATGAGATTCCGATTACTCGAAAACAAGCTGATGACGTGTTTTTGTATTATTTGGGGGACTTTCAGCTTAGATACCTTTATTACGGATTCGTCAGATTATTTAGCATATTTTCTGATATGAGCGAACGTCTCAAAGCGCTCATCAGCAATAAAACGTAAAATGACTTCTAGTGCGAACAAATACAAAAAAGGACTGCAATTGCAGTCCTTTTTGTTTTTCTTACCGAGGTTATTCAGTCACAGGTTTACGCTTATTATGGGCAATGATTAACCCAATTAAACAAACGATACCGGTGGCAATCCCGACAGGTTGACTTAATGATTGTGGTAAACCAAAACCAATACCCGCAGTCATAATATAAGATACGGTGACACAAGTACCGACAATCGCAGGCAAGCTCACAATCCAGTGGAAAGTTCCACGGTCAAATAAGTACTTAGTCGCCAACCATAAAACACTGGTAGAAAGCAGCATATTTGAGAAGGCGAAGTAACGCCAAATCAGCGAGAAGTCAATCTTAGTCATGAAGTAAGCAATCACTAAAATTGGCAATGCCACAAGTAAACGGTTACGTATACTTTGCGGGATTTTAAATGCATCAATAATGGTTAATCGTAATGAACGGAATGCTGTATCACCAGACGTGATAGGGAAAATAGCAACAGCAATAATTGCCATAATACCACCCGCAACACCTAAGTAGCTGGTTGCAACTTGATTAACAACAAGTCCAGGACCACCAGCATCCAGAATACTCTTAAGCTCTGCATAACCACCAGGGAAAGCCGCAATACCAGCAGTTGCCCATACACAAGCAACAATACCTTCTGACATCATTGCACCGTAGTAAACTGGGCGCACGTATTTTTCGTTGGTTAAACAACGCGCCATGATAGGGGCTTGAGTCGAGTGGAAACCACTAATTGCACCACAAGTAATGGTCACAAACAGCAATGGCCATACAGGTAGTCCATCTGGGTTTGGCTCTAATAAATCATTGTTGTAATGGCTATGGTCAAAGTAAGCGAAAATATCGCCCATTTCTGGTAACTGAGGAGCACTAATTAATAACGCCACCGCAATAGATGTCGTCATCACAATCATTAATAAACCAAATAACGGGTAAAGTTTAGTAATGATTTTATCGATAGGCAGTAAGGTCGCTAAGAAGTAGTAACCTAAAATCACTAATACCCAAAAGACGTTATTGGCTAAAATAGTGCCTTCAAAGTAATCAAGGTTACTTAATAATCCTGCTGGGCTCATAATAAATACGACACCCACGAAGAACAATAACATTGCCGTGAATATCAGCATGACACCTTTAAAGTAGACATTAAAATAATGTCCAGCAATTTCAGGTAAACTCTTACCATCTTCTTTGATACTTAATACACCAGAGAAGTAGTCATGAACCGCCCCACCAATGATATTACCCAGTACAATCCAAACAAGTGCGATTGGGCCATATAAGGCACCTAAGATGGGACCAAAAATTGGACCAACACCTGCAACGTTCAAGAATTGAATTAAGTACGCTTTAACAGGGTGAACTTCAACATAGTCGACACCATCTTCAAAACGTTGTTGTGGGGTTTTTGCGTTGGGATTAATGCCTGCTTGGCGTTCTACAAAAGGGCTGTAAAACTTGTAAGCGAGGATCAATAACGCAATACAAAGGAGGAAAATTAGCATTTTATTGAGCCATCCGTAACTGTGTAGGGTATTAGAATAGCTTTGAGTGTCATGCACTACGTGCCATTGGTCAAGTAGCTAGACCTTATACTAAAGTAGGGGTTGTCAGGCTATATGCCTTATCCGAAGGCGAATGTTAGTCAATTGTAAATTCATCAAACCTTAAATATATTACCAAACTAGCCAATGCTAGGCACATGCACTAGCCACAAGGCTTTTACTAGCAAAAGTGCCATACCCGCCTCGTCTAGCACGATTGCAAGTGCCAAAAATGTTAATTAAATTTTCTTTCAAAACAGTTAATTCTGTCACACTCGGTTAGGGCGAAAATACGTACAACTAATGTCCAAAAATTAGATCAAGCTCTAATAAAAAATGATTAATCCAGCGCCGTATTATTTCAAAATGAACTAACTCACCCGCTAAACGATTATCTCATCAGTGATAACAGCAAACTGGATACACTAGCGATTTGACGCTTAATCAAAGTCGAGCGATTTGACGCTTAATCAAAGTCGAGCGATTTGACGCTTAATCAAAGTCGAGCGATTTTCGCTTAACGCTTTCTTCCGCACTATCAAGCTCAACATTGTCACTCTAAACCTTACCAGATTGTGAATATGCAGAAACTTTCCTGATTAACAGTTAAAGAACCGTTCAAAAGCACAAACCTACCTTACCAATTTAACTTCCAAAGCAAAATAAGCAATCACTTATATAGTTATTCTAAAATGATATAAGAACCAGCTATGTAAATAACAAGGCTATAAAAAATATACACCCCCTTAAAAATCAGAAACCTAGCACGTAAAAACAATATAAAACCTATTCAATCCACTTTGAATTATAACCAATTTGCGTTATTTAGATATAAATAAGTTTTACAAATTGGTAACAAGATCATATAACCAGTAATACCTAATGCTTCAAATAGTGTATTACATTACTGAGGTCATTTTATGTATTAGGTAGCAACAACTTATTCAGTTGTATTCGCTTTCATACAATGATCTGATCTAACTGCTGAGATAAAGTAAGAGATTTTACTGAATAAGTTGTTAACTCAAATGGGGAAACGACCTAAGGTACAAAAATGATAAAACATCATAAAAAGCATAAACTTGCCATTACCCTGGCGACAGCACTTATTAGCACTTTCAGCTGCGGTTTTGTTCACACTGAAACCATCAACATTAACAACCCTAGCTTTGAAAATAGCTTTGATGGCTGGACCGATATCGATCCTTCATCCGTCTCTGGTGTGGCTTATCAAGGCAGTAAATCAGCAAAAATGTCTGGAAATAACGGCAGGGTTGAACAAAACGTCACTGTCGATGCTAATAGTAACTATACCCTTACAGCGTACGTGTCTGGTGGCGGAAAGCTAGGGGTTTCAGGCAGCGGTGTCAGTGAATCAACTACGGTAAGCACAAGTGAATGGCAACAAGTCAGTGTGTCATTTAATAGTGGCTCAGCAAATACTATCACTATTTATGGAGAGTATTTTGGTAGTGAAGGTCGCTTTGACTCATTTGGATTAGAAAAAACATCAAACAGCACAGAGCCTACAGAACCCACAGAGCCAATCACACCAGTCACCTGCACAGGTAGCAGTGCGTTAACCATTGCCTCAGCAACCGATAATGGTAGCAACGATGGCCATGGACCTGCGAATACCATCGACAATAATTTTGACACCGAATCACGCTGGTCATCCAATGGTGAGGGCAAAACCATTATTTATGATTTAGGTGTCCAATCAGAAGTTAAATCTGTCTCTGTAGCATGGTTTAAAGGTAATGAACGCTCATCTTACTTTGATATTGAAACATCATCAGATGGCAATAACTGGATTTCCGTCTTAGCTTCAGGGGAGTCTAGCGGAAGTAATTCTGGCCTTGAAGAATATGATGTTACTGATACAAGCGCGCAGTATGTCCAAATCATAGGCTACGGCAACTCTTCAAATACATGGAACAGCATTGTTGAAACCAAAATCAATGGTTGTTCTGATGGCAGTGCGCCAACTGAGCCTACAGAACCCAGCAACCCTGTAGGAAGTTTAGACCCTGACTTACCACCTTCAGGTAACTTCGAGTTAGTGGATTGGACATTGGGTGTGCCTGTTGATGAAAACAACGATGGTAAGTCAGACACCATTAAAGAAATTGAATTATCCAGTGGATATACTCGAAGCCCATACTTTTACACCGCAGCAGATGGCGGCATGGTGTTCAGATGCCCTATTGATGCACCAAAAACCTCTACCAACACCAGTTATGCTCGTACTGAGTTACGTGAAATGCTACGCCGCGGAGATACCAGTTATAGCACTCAAGGTGTCGGAGGCAATAACTGGGTGTTCAGCAGCGCTCCTTCATCAGATCAAAGCGAAGCAGGTGGTGTCGACGGTACATTAGAAGCAACGCTTGCCGTCAACCATGTCACCACCACCGGAGATAGTAGCCAAGTTGGACGTGTGATTGTTGGGCAGATCCATGCTAACGATGACGAACCTCTTCGCCTTTATTACCGTAAGTTGCCATCGAATAGCAAAGGCTCAATTTACATTGCCCATGAACCCATTACTGGATCTGAGCAATACTACGAAATGATTGGTTCTCGTAGCAGCTCAGCTTCAAACCCAGCTGATGGTATCAGCCTTGATGAAAAGTTCAGTTACCGAGTCAAAGTGGTGGGTAATATCTTAACCGTAACAATTATGCGCGAAGGTAAAGCTGATGTTGTTGAAGAAGTCGATATGAGTGCTAGCTCTTACGATGCTGGCAATCAATACATGTACTTCAAAGCGGGTGTTTATAACCAAAACAATACTGGTGACGCAGATGATTATGTTCAAGCGACATTTTATAGTTTGAGCAATAAGCATGATGGATATGCCTATTAATCAATAACAGATTGAAAGCTGACTCATTAGCATATAAGCAAGAGGAAACTCATTTAAACAATTCAAACGGTCTGCTCTACCTGACTTAGGTTGATTGTTTTACTATTGATTTTATTGAGTCCAGCGGTCTACGTTGTATCTGACTTAAAAGCCAACAAAAAATCATTTGTTGGCTTTTATTACATTCACGCCTCAAGAAAACGCAAAAAGACGATGTTTGATATACACTTATTGGTAACATCAACATTGGTGTCTGCATCAACAATACTCAAACGTTCAGCTTGGTCAACGTTTTAGCCGATCCACATCGCAAAAGGAAATAATTTCACCAGGCGAGATTACTAACATTTTCTCAACATGATAAAGTAAAATGTAACAGCCGCACACAATGCGCCATGAAGTAATTCGTGCATATATAGACTGTCGGAGATGAAATATTGAGAACACATTTACCTTTTTTAATGCCTCTAGTGATTTTGTCACCAATGACTTATGCCGCAGGCTCCCTCGATGATTTAGATTTAGAGTCACTGATGGCGATGGACATTCAAGTGACATCGGCAATGAAACGATCTCAATCCGCATTTGACACTGCCACCTCAATTTATGTCCTCAGTAAAGAACGAATTACCCACTCTGGCGCAACCTCTATTCCAGAAGCATTAAAAATGGTACCCGGCCTAGTTGTACGTCAACTTGATAACAATCAGTGGGCAATATCAGCGCGCGGAGTTGCATCAAGATTCTCCAGTAAAATGTTAGTGATGATTGATGGTCAAAGCCTTTACACGCCACAGTTTTCTGCGGTGTACTGGGAAACACTAAACGTACCGCTTTATGATATTGAACGCATTGAAGTCATTCGTGGCCAAGGTGGACAGCTTTGGAGCAGTAACGCCAACAATGGTGTGATTAATATCATTACCAAAAACAGTTTAGATACACGAGGCTTATATGCTGATGCCGCCAGTGGCAGCCAAGTTAATATTGATGCAAATATCCGTTATGGCAATGACATCAGTGATATAGGCAGCTATCGGGTTTATGGTCATGTAAAAGATGGTGACGCATCTGAAAAAGGCTTGGTACTAGAGCCTAATGATGTCACTCAGCAGTACTCGTTTGGTGGGAGGATGGATTTTTCAACCAGCGACCATTGGTCAGGTTTCGTGCAAGGCGATATAACTGAATCAAAATTGGGGCAAAATTATCGTGGTGTGATTGATGACACTAACCGAAACATCACTTTTACCGACAAACTAGAGCGAACAGACTCACGGGTCATGGCGCGACTTGAAAACAGAATGTCGGACTCAGCGAATCAAATGCTACAAGTATCCTGGCTTAATCAATCTGGCTCGCAAACCTACCTACAAGAAGAGTTCGAATCATTTGATGTCGACTATCAGATGAACTTTATTTATCAAGCATTACAACTCGATTGGGGTTTAAATTACCGCTACAGTACCATTTCTTTTGAAGACAGTTTATTCCTGCATAGCGACAAAGAGTTCGATAACCTGCAGCAATATGGTGGCTTTATACAAGCTCAGTTTGCTCTTATTCCAGAGGAGCTTGACCTTGTTCTCGGCACAAGAGCCGAGCACAATGACTTAACTGATTGGGAATACCAACCATTAGCAAGGTTATTATGGAAACCGCAGGAAAACCAAGTGTTATGGAGCGCAGTATCTCAAAGCGTTCGTATTCCATCTTTAATTGAATTTAATGACAATTACGCGATTAATGGTCAAAAAGTCAGTGAGGTTTTACCTTTTTCTACAGGCATAGAAGCGATTGATGAATACCATATTAAAACCTATTTAAACGGTAACGATGACGTTGAAGCTGAAACATCGTTATCCTACGAGTTAGGTTATCGATTATCACAGCAATCATGGAACCTTGATGTCTCGCTGTATCATACCGAGACTGAAGATGTTGCCGTTATAGATATCAACCCTAATGTTGAACAGTTTTACCCGGCCCTTGCCCTATTTCAATCGGGCCAGCTACAGCAAGCATTACAAGCCTTAACGCAAACGACAATTCAATTTGATATTGTGTCGACTGCCGATCTAACTACCCAAGGTGGTGATATCGTTTTATCTTGGGTACCTGCAGATATGTTTAACGCTGAACTTGGTTATAGCTATAACACCTTTGAGTACGACCTTCCTGAAAATACGTTTCCGGCCATTGGCAGAGACTCTACGACTCGACAGATTTTTGCTAAAGCCGATGTTCACCTATTTGACAGCCATAATATCTTTGCCACTGTCAGAGTAGAAAATAGCGATGCATACCTTACGGAAAACTACACCTTGTTAGATTTAACTTGGAATTGGGCAGTAAGTCAGCATTGGGGAGTCTCAGTCACTGGGAAGAATTTATTTGCTGGTAGTCATCTTGAATATGCAAACCGACAAGAAACCTACACAATCCCCAACTACATAGATGAAAGTGTGCTGTTCAAAGTCACAGCTAATTTTTAAATGAATTAATGCATAAAATCACTCAGCTTCTGCATGTATTACTATTCTCATTTTTGCTATTCACTAGCCAAAGTGCAGTTGCTGCTGAGCAAGAATACGCACTTAAAGCGGGCTTTTTATATAATTTTGCCCGTTACGGTGAATGGCATGACAGCGCATTAAGTCCTGATAAATTTGTCATATGTAGCCCAGATGCATCATTTACAGAAACCGCCAAGTCAGTATTAAACCAACGCTCAGTCGATAAACGCCCGATAACTATTCGACATATTCAATTTGAATTAGAACAAGTGAATCAATGCCAATTACTTTTCATTTCATCTGCGTCGCTTTCTGATTGGTTAAGCTGGCAAAAACAGCAAGACTATATTGCTGAAAACACAATGGTTGTGGGCGAATCAAAGGGGTTAATTGAGGCTGGCGGACATATTCGTTTTTTCATTGCTAGCGGTAAAGTTAGGTTTGAAGTCTCCCCGCAGCAATTACAGCAATCCGGCATCACTATGAGTTCTAAAGTATTGCGACTTGGTCGCGTGCTGGAAAGGTGATGTGATGACTAAATTATTCTCAATGAACACCATCAGCAAAAAATTACTCATGATTTTAATGGGGGTGTCTTTCGCCTCCATTATCACAGTCACTTTTGTGTTCAGTGCTTACGAATTAACAACCGCAAAACGAGAACAAATTGATGGGCTAAGTACATTAGCTAAGATGATGTCTCCTAATATTACTGCGGCGGTATTATTTGATGATCAAGATGCCATCAATGAATTAATTACCCCTATCTTGCTTCGTGGTGACATTGTTTCAGTGACAGTGACAGATAATCAAGGCAACGTCATTGCTTTTGTCAGCCAAGAAACCGATGACTCCAATAGCATACTCAGCACTGCGCTAAATGTGACACAAATTAGTAATGCGCTGACCTTAGATGGACAAGAATATGGCCAAATTCAAATATTAGCCGATGACAGCTACATCAACACCCGAGTGAAGTTTTACGGTCAATTTATTATTATTTTATTGATATTCGCACTCGGGATCAGTTTTTCAATATCGTTAATTTTACGTCGACGCTTTTTAAGCCCTATTTTACATCTAGCCACCATTGCAGAGCGAGTGTCTGACTCAAACGACTATAGCTTACGAGCGAAGGAGCTATCCGATGACGAGGTCGGAAAATTAAGCTCGCACTTTAACGACATGCTTGAAACCATTGAACAACGGGACAAACGCCTAGAAAGCCAAGTAAAAAGTCGCACTGAAGAACTTGAAAGCGCCAATGAAAAGTTACACCAATATGCTTATCAAGATGGCTTAACAGACCTACCTAATCGACGTTATTTTTATGAGAAACTTCAGTCCTTAATTGACACTGACAATATGATTTTCGCATTAATCTTTATTGACCTTGATGGCTTTAAAGAGATTAACGATACCCTTGGTCATGACTATGGCGACTTACTATTACAGCAAGTCGCTAAGCGCTTGAAAAACTGTGTAAGAGTCCATGACACTGTCGCTCGCCTAGGTGGCGATGAATTCACATTAATTGTTGAAGGCATCAATGATCAGCGCCGCGCTAGCGAAATTGCAGAAGTCATTAAAAACAGCTTAGTGCAGCCAATCACCATTAAAGATGAGCAGGTTTATATTACCAGCAGTATCGGATTAACCTTCTATCCAAGCGATGGGGAAACCATAGAAGATGTGGTCAAACATGCCGATCAAGCCATGTATTTATCAAAAAATAAAGGCCGTAATCGTTATGAGTTTTTCTCATTCGCCATGGAAGAACAAGCTCTTGGTAAAAGACGATTAACTGAGGAGTTAAGGCAAGCTGTAAAAGAAGAGCAATTCCTATTAATGTATCAGCCTATTCTTGATATTAATGGCTCTGTAGTCAAAAAAGTCGAAGCCTTAATCCGCTGGCAGCACCCTGAACTCGGCACAATAGAACCCGATGATTTTATTCCTCTAGCTGAAGAGAACGGTTTAATTGTCGACATAGGCAATTGGGTGCGTAAGCAAGTCATTGCCGATGCAATTGAGTTTTATCAAACCAGTGGGAACGTCATTCAAATTAGTGTCAATACATCCCCTATTGAAATAGATCGTTCTGGCACATGGATTGACCAATGGATTTTAGACTGTAACAAGTCCAAGCTTCCCCATGGCTCGTTTCTCATTGAAGTCACTGAAAATACCTTAATGACACCGGACTCATCAATAAAGCAGCAATTAAAACTGCTCAATAACAACGGCATCAAAGTCGCTATTGACGATTTTGGCATAGGTTATTCGTCGTTAGCCTATTTACAAGAACTCGATATCGACATCATTAAAATTGATCGTTCATTTATCACCAACATCACCACCAATGAGAGCAGTGCAGCCCTAGTCAGAGCAATCACGACAATGGCACATAACATAGGTGTTAAAGTCGTCGCCGAGGGCATTGAAACACCTGCTCAGCAACAGTTATTAAAACAGCTGTCATGTGATTATCTACAAGGGTTTATGTTTTCAAAACCGCTCACTAAAGCAGAGTTTTACCGCCTCTATGTAAAAGGCAATGAAGATATCGCTTCAACTAGCAATAACCTTTCATCCCATTAAATAGTTTCCCAGCCATCACAGTAGTGGGGACGTTAATTGACAAACCACAGTGTCATCACGGTATACACTGGGATCCCAATCATCACATTAAACGGAAACGTAATCCCCAAAGAGGCACTAATGGATAAACTATGATTTGCTTGTGGCAATGCGACTCGCATCGCCGCGGGTACGGCAATATATGACGCGCTTGCCCCCAAGACTGCAATTAAAATCGCCCCGCCACTTGAAAGCCCCATCAAAACTCCTAAACCACAACCTAACACACCGCCAATGAGCGGCATTACCATGCTATAGGCTAAAATAAAGCTTCCAGCTCGCTTAATATCTTCTAAACGACTTGCTGCAACCATGCCCATTTCCAGTAAAAACAATGCCAACACACCATTAAATAAACTAAAAAATACTGGTGTAATTGATTTAATCTCATCGGCAGCCACAAACCCAATCACTAAACTGCCCACCATCAATACTATCCCTTGATTGAAAAACATTTCATGTAATAAGGCTTTACTAGCGTGTTTATCATTTTCCTCTTGGACTATTGATTTTTTCTGCCTAAACAAACTCGGTTTTGCCAGCATAATACCCACCACAATTGCAGGCATTTCAAGTAGGACGACAAATAACGGGATGTAAGCTTCATAGCGTATTTGCTGACTTTCTAAATACGCCACGGCGACAGCATATGTGCCAACACTCACCGAGCCATAATGTGCAGCGATTGATGCGGCGTCATGGCGTTCAAACAAACCGATATAATACAAAATAGCAAAGGCAATAAACGGTAGTATCAAGCCAAAAGCTAATATGTATAAAGACTGAGTAAATAATGTCCATGACGCATGCTCAGCCAATGCCACGCCCCCTTTTAACCCAATGGCAATCATTAAAAACAGCATTAAGGCTTGATAGAAACTTTTAGGGAAAGCGATTTTGGTTCCTGACAAAACAGCAAAAACACCCAACAGAAAAAAACCAATGTTAATTAACATAATTCGTTTTTATCCTTTATAACGGACTGAGCTACATCAGGTGTTTTTAGCTTATCTCGGTCTAAATATGCAGTAAAAAAACTCAATAGAAACAAGCCAAATCCAGCAGCCATTAACCCTAGACCAGCAGCGTCTGTTTTTGCGACCCAAGCACCAAGCAACATCATTAACACTGCCACCACCATACAAAACACCCATTGCCTATCCATCATGTCCACCTCTGCTCAATGATATTTATGACGGCATTATGACAACAGACACGAATAGATAAAAATTGATATTACCTATAGGTTAAATAGACTATTATCTATATTAGATTTTAAAGTAAGCTCACAAAGCAAATTGAATCGAAAAGTAATCGTTCACATCTAAGAGTCGTTAACATGCAATCAAGATTACATGCCCACATTGGCACCATCAGGCAATTAGAAATTCTGTTAGCTGTTCATGATAAAGGTGGCATAAACGAAGCCGCTAAAGCATTATTTCTGACTCAGCCAACCGTCTCAATTCAAATGAAAAAGCTTGCTGATGCTGTCGGTGAACCCATTTACCGCTTATCAAATAGAAAGCTTGTCTTTACCGATGTTGGCCTAGAAATGGTCAAAACAGCGGTAGAAGTATTAGACAGTTTTGCCAGACTCGATATGTCGTTAGGTAATTTACGTGAATGTAAAACGGGGACGCTACGTATTGCCGTTGTCACGACATCCAAATATTTTATTCCGCATTTGTTGGGCCCTTTTTGCGAGCAGTTTCCTGAAATTGATATTCAATTAAATGTGGGTAACCGTGAACAAACCATTGAGCGTTTAAAGCAAGGTATTGATGACTTTTACGTATTCAGTCACCCACCAATCGATGCTGACTTTAACAGTATTGAGTTATTACAAAACCCACTGGTCGCCATTGCACATCAAGATCATCCATTAGCAAAACAGCCACACGTTAGCTTAACGCAATTATGCCAAGCCCCCTTTTTAATTCGAGAAACAGGTTCGGGTACGCGTCATGCTATTGAAGGGTTCTTTAAGGAGCATGATGTGACTCCCAATGTAAAGATGACCATTGAAAGTAATGAAGCAATTAAACATTGTGTGATGGCAAAGCTAGGTATTTCTATATTGTCTGCCCATACCCTGACATACGGCGGACAACATGGCTTGGTTCGTCTTCCTGTCAGCGCTTTACCCATTAATGCAAAATGGTTTTTTGTTTGGTCTAAATCAAAAAGACAAACCTTAATCGCGGATCAATTCTTAAATCATGTGCAAACCAACGGCAAACAATTACTTGAAGATGAGCTTCAACGAAACGGCATTGATACGTAATCGAGTTAATGCCGTTAATTGACACTGTAACCTTTACCTTCTAAACACGCCGCTCGTGCTTGATAAAAGTTATCTTCTCCAACAGTACTAGCTGCTTGTGCTTGCTGCTCAGCAGCTTGCTGTTGTTCGGCTTGTTGGATTGATGCGCGGCGGCTTTGTCTTCTTGCCGCCACTGCGCCTATTGCAGCACCGTTTTGTGCGGCATTGCTGCGGTCATCGTCTCCTAGTTCAGCAATCATCGCCCCTGTTGCTGCCCCAGCTATCGCACCACGCATACCCGACCCTCGCTCAGCTGTTGGTTCAACTACTTGAGCCGCTTGTGTCGTCGAGGCGGCTGCATTTGGCTCAAAGCCTGTTTGAATCGTCGCCCAAGTATCACAGCTGGCTTCATCCGCCGCTTGCTGTTCTGTGCTTTGGTTTTGCTGAGGAAATACATATTGGGCGGCCATACTGTGATTTACCGTTGATAAGTTAATCGCGGTGGCAAACGCAAAAGTCGACAATATTCCCGCAAGTGTAGTCAGCGACTTTTTGTAAGTAATAGGCATCTTATTTCCTTTTTGCGACGTATTTGATGAACAAATAATCACCTATTTATCACTGCAATAGTTATCAATTTACGCCAGATGAGCAATAACTATCTCAATAATCAATAAAGGAACAGAATCAGAATCAGCGAAAGAGGAAGAAAATAAATTTAAGTACAAGAAAAGACAGACATAAAAAAACGAACCTTAGTTCGTTTTCAACTTAATCCTTTCATAATTACACCCGTTAACAGAAAACCAATGCCGACCCCGCTGCAACATTTCTTATGGCAAGTATTTTTTTCCCGTGTACAAGGCAACATACATAATCTAGGCGTTTACACACACTTTCTTGTAATCTAGCTTTGATTTTATCAAGATCAATACTTTGTTCTTTATATCGATAAAACTTGTGTAAGTAGATTATTGCTAAACGTTTTTTGGAAACGGTTCCGACATGCACTTTATCAAGAGAACGAAAGTAATAAGATAAATACCTTCTCTTGCGCGCCGCTTGGTAAAAGCGTGCAGAATCAATATCACCTTCCCTGAATGCTAGAATAATGTCTTTTAATAAACCTATATCAGCCAATGCTCTTGCTATTCGGTGCCCAACACCAGGTAATCGATAACTGGCAATACAGCTTTTAAAGCTGGCTTTATGATTAGCATCAGGTTTGTATAAAGGATCATAAATGATGGTCAAAGGCGTTTTGCACTCACTCGCATTAAGATAGGACATATTGCCTTTTTGCAGTTGAAAATGCTTCTCCAGTTTTGGATCCCAAGGCGCTGCAGGCTGCCAATAGGTACTCACCGGCATTAACAGTAACGCTTTATCCAACTTTAGCTTGTCGGCATGAAAGGCGGTAGCAAAGCCACCTTTACTCACGCCATAGCCTATTCTTTTCGGGAATTGCTGCAGCGCGATTGACAATTTTTGAAGAAATTGCGCGAAAATAAAAGAATCAAAATAATGATCGTCCCCACCAATATGATTAAAGGCGATAATATTCATTTTCCGCTTGCTAAAAAATTGAAAGCTCCAAGCCTGCTTATCGGCATCAACTTGCTCTTATGTTAAAGCTTGGCAGTTAGGTGGGAAAGTCACCATCACGGGTTCATTCGTATCAAAAATATGATACTGCACTAGTACATTATCAACTTGTAAACGAACAGTTTGATGCTCAATAAGCATGGTGTTATTCCCAACTCAGCACACATCATCTCTATGAAAAAAACGAAGGAACAATATAATTTGTTGGCATGCTACAAGAGTAATTTGAGAATTAAAGCGTTATTATCTTTAATGTTAACCGAGGGTAAAATGTGTAAAAAAGCAGCGTAGGTAAAACAGTTTTTTGTTAAGTAGAGTAAAATTAAGCTCAATAAACAATCACATCTTATTAAGCTTAAAGACGCAAGCAATTAATTGAAATTAACATTTTAAAGTCTGCTTTTATGGCTTTTCTAAATATGGCTTTTTCTAGCCCAATGACGAAATAAGCCTAGCGATTATTAAGTCACTAGACTCATCAAATTGTTTATCCCTCTTTGCACCAAGCAATAAAAAAGCGAATAACGCCTAAGGCTAAAAATACCTGTACGAACATATTAAGTGAGGCGGTAATATCGAAGCTCGGGGTGAGATACAATGCACTCATGGTTAATACAACTAATAAATTCGCTCCAATCACTTTTTGAACCGCTAATTCAGGCGTTGAACATACCCGCCAAATAATCAGTAAATTTATAAAATAGAATGCTGCAAGCTGCCAGATTTCAGTCAGTGCAGGCATGATGAACGTATATTGTAGTAGCACTAACGTGCCTGATACACACATCCCTACCAAGGCTTGATTAACAATGAACTTTGGCATCGCAACAAGGTTTATGGCTAATACTGCCGCTAACATGGGGAACATATAGCCATTTGGCAGCGGCAAATATATCCATAAAGCAAAACTGGCCATTAGCGACACCATCACAATCGCCGAGTCTTTAAGCCGTATTGATAATGGTGTTGGATTATTCCATTGCTTAATAACATGTTGCCAATGACTCGTAACTTTAATCTTTTCGACTGCATCAAAAGAATGATTCAGTTGGCCTGCTGACTTGTGTAGCTCACGCCTTGCCTCTTGAATTAAACTAACCGTGTCACTGATTTCAATTAGCTGTTCATTCAATTCAATAATCACAGCTTCATTCGCAAGTTCACTAAGTAGAGTGCTCCCCTGTTGATGTTCAGAGTCAGATGGAAGCGATGTGTTATTCACTAATGGCGCCGCTTTGTCTAACCAAGCTTGTAATTTAACAATGGCTTCATAGCTAGCAAGAGTCAGTTTTCTCCAGTGCTTACGCTGTTGTGACAGCTGATAGCTACCTGCAGCAGGTAAATCTAAAATTAAACTGTGAGACTTAATATTATTCGACATTGCCAATAATCTTGCTTGATAGTCAGCTAATGTTTCTTGGGTGTAGGCTCTTTTACCACTGACACATTCGGTCAACTCCACCACCAAATCATGTAGACCCTTTGATGTACTTTTGTGCTGCTCGTAAAACTCTACCTCTGAATTCATTGGCCATAAAAATTGATATACCAATGAAAATACAACAACCCCTAGTATGGTTTCTTGTAGCCTTAAAAAGATAATCTTGACTGATATTGCATCATCAAAGCTGCCCATAAAGCTTATTAGTGCACAGACAATAAATGCGATTCTGAAAAAATAACCATTCTTACGGTCATAAGACATCGCAGTAAATATGCCAGCCAGCAGTATAAAACTGCCAATAAACAGGAATCGATCTTGAGCAAAAAAAGCAACCAAACCAATCGCCATACTGGCACCAACAAACGTACCTAAAATACGGTTATGCGCAGCTTTAATGGAGTGGCTAAATGACTCATTTGACGCTAAGGTCACTACTGTGATGGCCGCCCAATAGGGTTTGTCCCAGCCAAAAAATATTGCCAGTACAATTGCGCTGGTAAAGGCTAACGAAACCTTAATCGCTTCTTTCATTGCGCGACTTAACATTTTTTCATCCCCAATTTCAGTGAGTATCACAACCCACTCATGCAGCTCAATTCATCGATATAAACGGTTCGGTTAACCTGAAATTAAACACCGGTATATATTTGTACAGATGCCGTTGTCCCCACTCGCAGTTGCACACTCTCAGGCACTTGCTCTAGATGCACTTTGACAGGAATGCGCTGTGCGAGACGGATCCACTGAAAGTTAGGGTTCACGTTTGGTAATAATGTATTACCCGTGCTGCCATCTGATTTAGCGATACCGTAACCAATACTTTCTACTTGAGCATTAATAGGGCTATTTGGATTCATCATTAAGGTGACTTGAGCCTTGTCTCCAATATTGACGCCTTGTAAGTCCGTTTCTTTAAAGAAGCCTTCAATCCAAAAACTATTTTGATCAATCAAGGCTACAACAGGATTATTTGCCACAACCTGGGCCCCCTGTCTTAAATTCAGATTAGTAATAAAGCCATCGGTAGGTGCTGTGACATGGGTATAGGCCATATTGAGTTCAGCTTGCTCTACAACAGCATCTGCAGCGGCCAAATTAGCCTGTGCGGTTTGCACAGCATTTTGAAAGTTATTTAAATCAAGTTCTGAAACTGTTCCGTGCTTACGACTTTCAAGCGCCATAGCTCGGTGATTCTCATTTTTAGCTTTATCTAATAAAGCCATAGCCTGCAACTGTTTTGCTTTAGCATTGCTTAACTCTGCACGGTAAAGGCTAGGATCAATCTCAAACAGCAATTGCCCTTTCTTTACTTGGCTATTATCTTCCACTAATACCTGAGTCACAGGTCCCGTCACTCGCGGGGTTATCTGAATAATATGAGCTCTTACCTGACCATCTCGAGTCCACGGATTAGCACTGTAATCTTGGTATTGGCTTAACACTGCAACGGCAGCAATCGCAACCATCACCAGCGTAGTAATTATACGAAACATAACAAACTCCAAAAATCTGATGAATTAGGTAAATGCAATAAATCTGCTTAATAACACGGTGATAATCGCCACCAGACAAAGCTCGACTAAAGCAGGCATAACGATCACTCTTTGCCAACCGAGTTTGTTTGCAATAAACACCAACGCGACGGTTATAAAATAAGCCAACATCACAGTAATGAGCAGGGGCGGAAAATACACTTCTCCAATAGCAAATTCATGAGGCATCTGAGTCACCAATAAGGTTATATACGAAAGAGCAAAAACAGAGGACACAATGTCATTTCACTCATTAATGGCATTATTTTATGGGAGTATGGGACATTGCCGTAATCGCTTTGGGAGGACTTGACCCTTCAAGCTAAACGATGACCTTCTGCTGCTTATTAGTGAGGGATGCGTAACCTGATGTAACCAGTCTTTAAACAAGCTGCTTAACACCGCATTCACCCAGTTCACAAACCGATAAAGAATAGTCCGTTCACGGCATAGTGATAGCCAAACAGTATCATTTAGTCTCAAGCTTGATTACACTACAACGATGAGTAAAAACTTAATTAACTTTGTGTTTAATCTCGTAAAAAATAGCACAGCATCAACTTGTGTACTTAATTGATAAAGGAGCCAATAATCAATGAATTTTAGCTTAGAGCAGTTACGCGCTTTCGTTGCAGTATATGAGCAGCGCTCCTTTAGCAAAGCAGCTGTCAAACTTGAAAAACATCGCACCACTGTCGGTCAAGTTATCACTAACCTTGAAGATCAGGTTGCAGTAGAGTTATTTCATCGAATTGGTAGAAGTGTTGAAGCCACTGAAGATGGTGAGTTACTTTATCAATACGCTAAAACCACGGTACAACAAGCACTGACCTTTGATAAAGTCGCCTTGAGTTTATCTTATGGCGGGCTTGAATCTATCACTATTGCGTATTGCAGTTTTTTACCCCAAGGGATATTAGCTGGAATACGTAAAAGTCTTGATATCGAATTTCCAAATATGAAAGTCCACTTTGTTGTTCGAACCAAACCGGAAATTAAGAAAGGCATTGAAAATGGGACTATCCATGTTGCGATAGTCAACGTTTATAGCAGTAAAATCGTTAATAGCATCGACTTTACGTTTTTAAAAAATTTACAGTTTCTTCTCTATGCTGGTAAAGAACACCCACTAGCAACAACCCCAAAGAATAAAGCCTTATCTGTGATGAGATCATCACGACAGCTCGTGCTCAAGTCGATGATTGATGACGACATGAAAGAAAAAGTGGTTTTATCAGCCGATTATGAAGCCATTGATCAAATGGCATTGGTAATAAAATTTGTGCAACAGAATATTGGCTGGGCAGTGTTACCGAGTTCAGTCATCAACTCTCAACTTTTTAAAGAGAACCTCGTAACCTTTGAATGCGATGAAATACAAGACCATTTGAACGTCCCGATTGCAATGTGGTCCCCCCCCTCAAAACAAGTGGCACCGATTAAAAAGAATATCGTTAAGGTATTCGCCAATTACCAAGGTTAAGCTTTTCAGCACCATTTCTAGCACCATTTCTAGCACCAGCTTATTTTCGGATAAGCTGCAGTCTTTTTTTATCTAAATCCACTCTTTTTTTGTCATCTTCAATATTTATCTGGCTTTTTTTATATCTCTTAATGGATATATTTGAGTAAAAACTCTAAATATGTATTTTCGGCGACCTTACCAAGGTTAGAGACTTTATCTCTTATAATCATTAGCTTAAAAATCACTTCCAGTTGTTCAGCAAATTTACCAATAATTTATAGAGGGTTTGACCCTTCATATAAGATTAAACATGTTTAATTTATCCCCCTAACATTGTTGCCGAAACCACGCCCCTCACTTACAAGTTCAGTTCTTCGGTGAATTGGTTTGAGTTTCAACTAAATCAGTGAACATTCACTAAAGAACTATTAATTTTTAAGGCAGCAAATACTATGAGCATTATCGAACAACTATTTGCCATATCTCCTTATATCGCTTTATTTATAACACTCGCTCTAGGTTACCTCATTGGTAAAATCACTATCGGCCGCTTTGTGCTAGGTGGTGTGGCAGGAACCTTGATCATGGGAGTACTAATTGGCCAATTCGGAGTTCAAATAGATCCTGGTGTAAAAACCATCTTTTTCGCGTTATTTATCTACGCCGTCGGTTATCAAGGCGGGCCACAATTTTTCAGTGCGCTCAACTTTAGAACCATTAATATCCTCCTATCAGCAGTTGTCATGACTGTAACAGGCTTATTGTGTGTACTTGCTGCAGCAATGATGTTTGATCTTGATAGTGGCACCGCCGCAGGTCTTGCTGCAGGTGGTCTCACTCAATCAGCCATCATTGGTACCGCTGGTGATGCAATATCTCAGTTAGGTAATGTCACTGAAGAAGCCAAACAAATGATGCAGACCAATGTGGCTGTAGGTTATGCCGTTACCTACATTTTTGGTTCTTTAGGTCCAATTTTGATGGTGTCATGGTTAATTCCTACCTTTATGAAATGGGATATCCGTGGTGAAGCAATCAAACTAGCTGAATCAATGTCAGGGGGTAAACCTGAACTGGCACCTGGTGAGTTTAACGCCATCACTGATTTAGTTTCACGTGCTTATAAAGTTGATGAGAATAATCCATTTATTGGCAGAACGATTCAGCAAATCAATAAAGACATGCTTGCTATTGCTATCGAAATGATTGCTCGAGATGGCAGCGACATAGAGCTCGACAAAGCGGTTTCAATCAAGGCCGGTGACATAGTGATTGTTACGGGTCGCCGTGAAGCGATTGCGGGTCATATGGGTGCAGCCACTAGTGAAGTCGCTATTCCGACAGGCACAGTGTTAATCGAAGAAAATCGTCAACTGATTGCTAAAGATGCCAAATTGGTCGGTAAAACAATTGCGCAAATAAAAGCACAAGCCAATATCGATACATACCGTGGTGTGTATATCACCGATATTATCCGTGGTGGTCATTCACAAGTTATCAGTGCTGATTTCGTCGTAGCGAAAGACGACATCATCCAACTAACTGGTAACGCAAAAGACATTAACCGTGTTGAAAAATCTATCGGTAAACGTTTGGGTTCAGCCTTTGCTACAGACTTTATTTTCTTTGGTCTAGGTATGGTTGCAGGTCTGTTAATTGGCCTAATCAGCTTCGAAATTGCTGGCATTCCGGTCACCATCGGTTCTGGTGCAGGTTGTTTAATCTCAGGTTTATTCGTGGGTTGGTTACGTAGTCGTAAACCAGCAATAGGCTCTCTGCCTTTAGGTGCGTCTAACTTCTTACGTGATTTTGGTTTAGCAGTCTTTGTCGGTATTGTCGGCCTACAAGCGGGGCCAGAAGCCATTAATACCATTAAAGAGCATGGATTAACTTTATTGTTCTTGGGTATGGCGGTAACCATTATTCCGCAAATCATTTCATTCTTTATTTCTTACTACGTATTGAAAATTAAGAACCCAATTGAAGCATTAGCTTGTGTATCTGGTGGCAGAAGCGCAAACCCAGCATTCGCAGCCTTACTTGAAAAAGCAGGTAACGCAACACCGGTTTTTGCTTTCACCGTGACCTATGCCATTGCCAATGTATTGCTCACCCTTTGGGGCCCAATCATTGTCGGCATCATTTCAACTCAATAGTTTCTACTCATTAATTTCTACTCAATAGCATGAATTCGGCGAGTGAGTTCAACTCAACTTACTCGCCAACAGATTAATTTTATTAAATATAAACAGGTAAACATTATGAATAACCAACACACTGATACAGCAATGGCTATCGACTTCACCCAATTCGCTAACTTAAGCCCATTTGAACTAAAAGATAAGTTAATTGAAGTGGCACAAACAGTACCAGATCGCACCTTATTAGATGCAGGTCGTGGTAACCCAAACTTCCTAGCAACCCTGCCGCGTAAAGCATTTTTACGTTTAGGCGACTTTGCATTAGAAGAATCAGAGCGCAGCTACTCTTACTTAAATGAAGGCTTTGGTGGTATCCCTGATGGCGAAGGCGTTGTTGAACGTTTCGATACGTTTGCGAAAGCGAATCAAGGCAAAGAAGGCGTTGAGTTTTTACAAAAAGCCATCAGCTACGCAAAAGATCGTTTAGGCATTGAAAAGCAGTCTTTCTTACACGAATTTGTAAACGCATTTTTAGCCTGTAATTACCCTGTCCCTTCACGCATGCTAACCAACATCGAGAAAGTCGTAAAACAGTACATCGGTGAAGAAATGTATGGCGATATGCCAATGACCACTAACTTTGACCTGTTTGCTACCGAAGGTGGCACAGCATCAATGACTTATACTTTTGCGACAATGGCTAACAATGGCTTACTTAAGAAAGGCGATAAAATTGCGTTAATCACGCCAATCTTTACGCCTTACTTAGAGATCCCAGAGCTAGCTGAGTACGACCTTGAAATTGTTGAGATCCGTCTAGACGAAACCACTTGGCAGTTACCACAGTCAGAAATTGAAAAATTAGCGGATACTGACATCAAACTATTATGTGTTGTTAACCCAGCTAACCCAGCATCAGTTAAGTTTTCAAACGATACACTTAACCGTTTAACTGACTTTGTAAACACCCAACGTAGCGACTTATTCATCATTACTGATGACGTATATAGCACTTTTGCCGACAACTTTGTGTCTTTGTTTGCCAAACTGCCATACAACACTTTATGTGTTTACTCATTCTCAAAATACTTTGGTGCAACCGGCTGGCGCTTAGGCACCATTGGTATTCATCACAGCAATGTCTTTGATGATGCTATGCGCGCCTTACCTGAAGCACATCAACTAGAGTTGGATAACCGTTACAAAACAATCACGCCAGATCCACGTAGCATCAAATTCATCGATCGTATCGTTGCAGATAGCCGCGCGGTCGCGCTAAACCACACTGCCGGTTTAGCATTACCACAGCAAGTGCAAATGGCGTTATTCTCTCTAAACTGTTTAATGGACTTAGAAGATAACTACAAAGCGGCTTGTAAACGTATTATTCGTGAACGTTACATCACACTCTATAAAAACATGGGTGTTGAAGTTGAAGATAACGAAGATCGTGTTGATTACTACACCTTACTTGAGCTAGATACTTTAGGTGGCAAGCTCTATGGTGACGCGTTTGTCACCTGGTTTAAAGAACACGGTAAAGGTAAAGACTTCCTATTCCGTTTAGCCCATAAAACTGGCGTGATTTTACTACCAGGTAAAGGCTTTGATGTTGTTCATCCATCTGTACGTGTTTCTCTAGCTAACTTAACTCACTATGAATATGAGTTAATTGGCCGTGAAACTCGCTCAGTATTAGATGACTACTTCACTGAGTACCAAGCCGCTCAAGCTTAATTGATTTAATAGCTTAATTGATTTAATAAGTTAATCTATTAGCATGACGATAAAACGCCAATCATAAGATTGGCGTTTTATTACGTTTATTCATGCAGGTTTTGCCATGCACTCAGCGCTAAAGTTGGTGGTTTATGTGCAACTTAAACACTTCAAGATCACAGACTACTGTGTCTATTATTGATATATCCATACTAATATTGATATATCCATACTAAGCGACTATAAGCTAACGATGAATTAGCATCTTAAAAGCTAAAACTTATAACACGTAAAAAGCTCAGTCAGCACATCAGGCTGTGTATTAAGCTCGGTTCAAGCGATAACTGCATCAAACAACTCAATAAAAGTAGGTCATAAATGAAAGGCATTATTTCAATTCAATCTCATGTGGTATTTGGCCATGCTGGCAATAGCTCTGCAGTATTTCCGCTGCAACGCATGGGAATGGAAGTCTGGCCTATTCATACCGTACAATTTTCGAATCACACCCAGTATTCACAAGGGTGGAAAGGACGCGCTTTTTCAGCAGATGATATCAATCAGCTAGTCACTGGTATCGACAATATAGGCAAAATAGCAGACTGTCAGGCGGTATTATCAGGTTACCAAGGTAGCGCAGAACAATGCCAAGCTATTATTAACACGGTCAATACTGTCAAACAGCAAAATCCTACTGCACTTTATGTGTGCGATCCTGTGATGGGCGATCCTGAAAAGGGCTGCATTCTCGCAGATGGTATTACCGAACAATTGATAAATGAAGTGATGCCGATTGCAGATGTGATTGTGCCGAATCAATTTGAGTTAACTCAGTTTACCCAAATGGAAATCAACAACCTTGAGCAAGCCAAAGCCGCTTGTCAAAAAGCGTTATCGATGGGGCCTAAAATGGTGTTGGTAAAACATCTGCACTCTGTTGCTGATGACACTTTTACCATGATGCTCGCTACTGAATTAGGTTGTTATATTACCCAGCGCCCACAACTTGAATTTGATAAACAACCTGTTGGTGTCGGTGACTTAATCTCCGCTTTATTCACTGGTGGATTATTAAATGGCATGAGCGAAGTCGATGCATTTGAGCATGCAACTAATGCCTGTTACGGCGTATTAAAAGAGACTCACCAAAGACAAGAATGGGAACTGCAAACCATTGCTGCGCAAAATGAATTAGTTAATCCGAGCGAGAAGTTTCGCGCTAAAGCGGTATAAATAATGGCATAAAAAAGCAGGAATCTAATCGATTCCTGCAAACTAGGTGGGGGAGTGTCAACAACGACAGCTCACCTAAACTGCCGTTGGTTAGATGTTTACAACTTAGTAGTTAGCTTGGAATGTCAGCCATAATTTATCGGTATCATTTGAGAAATCATAACCTTCGTCAGCACCACTGAAGCTTGCATATTTAACGCCTAGGCTATAATGCTTCGCAAATGGGTATGTAGCAGCAACGCCCCACTCTGTACCCATATCGATATCACCATAATCAGACTCAAACTGGTGGTATTTAGCTAAAAGTTTAAGGCCGGCAATTTTACCCGTTACAATCACATGGGTATCAACTAAACCATTATCCCAGTTACCTTTACCGCCAAATAAAAACTTATCAGTCCAACCGTTAAAGGCATGTAATGTTGCTAATGGTGTAATAAAGCCAGCTTTGCCACTGTCAGAACCAAGTACTTCGTAGCCAATTTTTGCGCCAAAAGCATCAAAATCAATACCGGCACCTAATTTGTAATAATCAGCACTGTAACTGACTGGGTTATCACCGCCTTCAGACTGCTGAGCATATTCAGCTTCATAGCTCACTTTCAGTGCATCTAACTTAATATTACCCGTTGCACGAACACCAAAGGTATCAGTTGAGAATGCAGCAACATCTGTATTATCAATCAAATAGCCGTAACCACTTAAATTAACAAACTCGAGTCCTTTGTAATTGATATTGATTAAGCTGGTTTCGTTCTCGTGTTCTTCTTTACCTGAGCCTTCTGGGAAAATACGATTCACATTGGCCACATACGCATAATAGGCAGTGAGGTTTTCAATCGCCGTATTTTTAACAGATACCGCATCGTAAGTTTGTTCATTTTGACGGAAGCCAACCCCACCAACAAAACGCTGATTATCTAATAAAATGCGTTGACGGCCTAATTTAGCTAAGGTTTCAGCAGGCCCTTTGTAACCAATAAAGCCTTGGTTTATTTGAGTATATTTGTAATCACCAATTAAAGGTTCATTATCGGTTGAACGCACATCGTCAACTTCTGCTAAAGCAAATAGATTATAAATATCACCGGTTTGATAAGTTAAACGAGTACGTAATGTGGTTTGATTTTGCTGGTCAACATTCGCCACATCGACATCTTCATAGCGAAGTCTAAACTGCACATTCACTGAAGAGTCATCGATAAATGCTTTTTTTAATGGATCGACGCTTTCTGATTCAGCGTAAGCTGCAGATGTCGCTAATCCGGCAAGAACAGCTAATGTGAGGGTAGTTAATTTCATTTATTGTAATCCTTATATTTCATCATCTCGAGTGATGTTATATAGGTGAAATAAACTATAAATATTGATCTAAAACAATGTTACAAAAAGGCTACAATTACGTATCAATAATTGTGAGCAAGATCATTAACTAATACTAATTTAGCATACCTCGAAATAGGTATTTTCAGTGATACCTCATATATAATTTGCTAAATAACCAATATCGATTTTAGCTTTATGCTAACAAAATATGTAATCCGCATATAAACAGCCAAAAAAAAGCCTGAAATAAAAATTTCAGGCTTTATCATTTTCGATGAAGTTAACAACCCGTAACGGTTAAATCATAAAACGCAGGCTCTGCAGCATTCGCTGTCACGCTATAGCGTAAGTTACAATTACTATTGATATCGTATCCTTGTGGGAAAATGTACACACCAGAGTTGGGTACATCATAGATCCCCCAATCTTGAGTAAATGCTTCCGCTGGACTGGCTAACTCAGCAAAGTCCCCTTCTACAGCTTTAGGAATATTCACTTTAGATGCAGTAATGTAGCCAACTGTCGTTGCGATTTTTACGCCGTTAACCTCAACTTCACCTGACTCCAGACTTGTTTGCGAGTCGATAGCCGCTTTTGAATAAACCAGTGAATTCGCTGATTGTAAACTCGCTTGTAAGCTTTGTAAGTTGGCAGTCACTGCGTCTGTTTTCAGATTTAAAAACTTAGGTGCAGCCACAACGGCTAACACACCTAAAATAATAATGACGACCACAAGTTCTATTAACGTAAAGCCACGTTGTGAATAACTGCTTCTCATAATACTTCTCAAATAACATGATATTTCAATAGGTTTAAAACAAGCCAAACCCTATCAAAATCAATAAGATTAATAATAGCCGCAGCATATATGAAGTCCGTACACTCAGCCACTACATACGTAACAAAAAGGTTTTAAATTGTTGGTGGAATTACACTTTTGTTACACAAGTCGTACTTTTAAGCCATCAAACATCCAGCGTATTACAGTAGCTCTTGTTGAATTAACTTCAGCAAAAAGGTTTCACGCTCAATGGATAAGCCTTTCTTGTCACTATTGGCAATCGTATCAAGGTTATGTTGAATGGCTTGATCAATGTCCATCCAGACAGGCTTCATGCCATTATTAATTTCATGCTGCTCAAATTGGGTATCACCTAACTCTTGCTCTATTTCGCAGGTATAACAATAAGACAGCATATGCATGAGGTTTGCCCCATTCCTAGCCCAAGGGCGGTACTCTTCATATAAACCAAACTCGTTAATATTTCGAATATCACGCGCGCCCGTTTCCTCACTCAACTCACGGACCAAGCCTTGCTCAATATCTTCGTGATCATCAACACCACCGCCTGGCAATGAGTAATCATGATATCGGGCGGTATACAACATCAGTATTTTCTGACCTTGTAGCACAATCGCTCTAGCCGCTCGTCGAGTTAGCATGACGTTATTTGTATCGTTCACAAATTCAATGGGGGTATCTGGATGATGAGTGGTTTTTAAATGGCGCATAAGCAAGTAACGAGAATCACAATAGTTGAAAAGGCGCATCATACGCCAATTTTGTGATCCACTGATAGTTTTTGCTGATCTTTCAACCTATGCGGACTTTTGTCCTCACAGCTTAAGTTCTCGCCACTTATTATCGAGTTAATTAAAAAAAGGGGAAATACAATGACCGCACACATCAATGGCAAACTGGGTGATTTTGCCGAAACCATTATTATGCCGGGCGATCCGCTACGCGCTAAATACATCGCTGAAACCTTCTTAGACAATGCAGTCGAAGTGACCAACATTAGAAACATGTTGGGTTATACCGGTTTTTATAACGGCCAAAGAATTTCAGTCATGGGACACGGGATGGGGATCCCGTCGATGGTGCTGTATGCCCATGAATTAGTAAATGACTTTGGCGTAAAGCGCATTATTCGAGTAGGCAGTTTAGGTGCGACGCAACATGATGTAAAAATTAACGACGTTATTTTAGCCCAAGCAGCAGGCACCGACTCACCAACCAACGCAAAACGCAGTAGTGGTTATCAAATGGCTACATCGGCAACGTTCAGCCTATTAAACAAAGCCTACACTATTGCTCAACAAGAACAGATTAACGTTAAGGTGGGCAATATTTTCACTGGCGATCTGTATTACGATCCAGACGAAGATATGATCCCAGCACTTGAACGTTTTGGTGTATTAGGCATCGATATGGAGGTCGCAGGCCTTTACGGGTTAGCCCATCAACACGGAATTGAATCATTAGCGATTTTGACTGTATCAGACCACTGCTTAACGGGCGAAGAAACCACCGCCGAAGCAAGACAATTAACCTTTAACCAAATGATAAAGCTGGCATTAGAAACAGCAAGTCAATAAAACAACATTAGGGTTGTTACAGCATAAAGGGCACCAATTATGAAAAATAAAATATCCTTAACTCTGCTCAGTTTCTTAGCCAACTTTGTGATGGCAGGTTTTGCTACGCAATTTGGCATGCTAATCGAGCCAATTGCCAATAAGTTTTCCGCTAACATCAATGAAGTAGCTTCTATTTTTTCATTACTCAATGGCGGCGCATTAGCAGGTACCATTGCCGCTTTCTTTTTGATTGAAAAAATCGGCGTCAAACGCATCACACTGATCAGTTACGTATCTATCGCATTAAGTGCTGCAGCGCTGCATTTCACCAGTTCACTATCCGTTGTCATGATTGCCATGACAGTGATTGGTTTGTGTGGAGGTGTTGGGCTATGTATCGCGGGCACCATTGTGGTATCAGTCTGGAAAGATAAAATTCAAAGCACCATGCTTGTAGTACAAGATGCCACCTTCAATGTTGCAGGTGTCATCTTCCCAATGATAACCACATACGCCCTAACCAATGCACTCTCTTGGAGTTACAGTTATTTAGCTGTGGGTATCGTTGCACTTGCTACAGCTGCTATTGCGCTGCTAACCAATTTTGACCTCTGTGAGTCTACATCTGCTACCGATGAAGCTGAAGAAAAGTCAGAATGGAACCTTGGCATTATTAGTGGTGGTGTAGGCTTGTTTCTGGGTATGCTGAGCCTCTATACCTTCCTCACTTGGGCACCGACATTTGTGTCGCAAAAATTTACTATCCCATTTGAAGAAGCTGGCAATATTATTACTCAGTACTGGTCAGCAGCATTAATCGGTGCGTTAGTCTCAACAGCCATTGTATCGCGAGTTAAAATTCAGCACTTTATTATGGGAATGATCTCCCTTGCGTTAGTGATTACCAGCTTAATTGTAACGACAACTAACTTAGAGTGGATTGGCTACTTAACCTATGGCTACGGTTTTGCTTGTGCGGCGCTGTATAATGCTTTCATTGCTTACGGCGTATCATTCGTCAAACAAGCAAGTAGCAAAAATGTGTCTTATATCTTAATCAGTGGTAGTGCTGGCGCAATGTTCAGCCCAGCGATTAGTTCAATGTTTGAAAGCATCATTGGCCTGCAAACTGTGATGTATGCTATCCCTGTTATTTATGCATTGATTATTATGATGTTAATTGCTTCTCGTCGCCAACAAGCGTCATTAGCAACAGCATAAGCGGAAAATAAATCGTCAAAAAAGCCTCTGATATCAAAATGATAAAGAGGCTTTTATATAAACCGTTAATGTAATCGTTTTATTGTGCTATGAAAGCTTTCAGTCCAGCTAAGTCTTGAATAATAATGCCTTCTTTTTCACGCTTGATCAGTGCTAAATCTTCCAGCTTTTTAACTGCTCTTCGATATACTCTGTCAGTGGTAGCAAAGCGCTCAGCCTCTAAGTAACACCGATTAAATCCTTCAACGGGCTGGTCATGCAGATACTGATGATATAAATCGTAGGCAATATTGTAGGCAATGGGATACAGCATTCTTCGAGTCAAAATATCCACGGTATCTTGGTAGTCTATTGCAATTGCGCTGGCAAAAAATAATGCAAACTGTGGGGTTTTAACTAATGCCTCATGTAACTTATCGCCATTAATAGTTGATATAGATAATGGTTCTTCAGCAATTATATCCAACTGACAAAGATATTGAGTAAAAAACTCCATTTCGCCAAATATTTGCGAATCACATGTCATGGTACCGAGTTGGAAACTACGACCATTTCTGGCGGTATACCCCATAGAAATTCTGCCACTTGGAACATAAATCAGCTCATTCACCTGCTGACCTTGCTCCATTAATTTATAGTGACGCTCTACCGTTTTCGTTTCTGTAATACATTGCCTCATGATCTTCTCAATCGAATCATGATGCTGCTGCCACTGATCTCGAAACCTTCCCTTCGCAAGCGGTTTTAATTGCATATCAACGTCTATATAAGCTCATTTTCTCTCGATTATAACGGCTATTTGATAGCTTACGTAATCTCACTGCCATTCAACCCCAATAAATAGCTTAAATTCGCTAAGAAACGAAACCACACAATTCAAGCCTCACCACTTCACTCTTTACACCGCTCACACTTTTATATAAATTAAATGAAATATAACACATTGATAAATAACAATAATTGATACAATTACACACAAGTGTTACCAAACAGTAATAGTCAATCTTGTTATTTAAATCAGTAAACAAACAAGGATGTAAGATATGAAACGATGTCACTCTCAGCCACTCAAACTGACCGCAGCGATTGCTATTAGCCTTGTGGCTTTTTCTGCTCAAGCTAATGATACGCTAGCATCAGCTAACAACAGTTTTCATCACGATACGAGTGCTTCCTATATCACTGATACAGACAACAGCGACAACGCTTATCTATTTGCCAGTTATCGTTATTATTTTGATGCCGTGAGCACTGATTTAGGTCCTTGGGCCCTAAATACCTTTTTGGCTCAATCTTCAAACTTCGGCGTAAACTACCTTAAATCAGATCTAGCCGAGACCAGCAGTTATCAAGTCGATGGCACTTATGTTTTTGAATCAAACTGGTTCATTGGCGCAAATTATCAGCAAATCAATGATGACGATGACTCCTTTGCTTGGCCATATAATTACGACGAGTCACTTTATGGTCTTAAGCTAGGTTATTACTTTAACGAAAGCTCGCAAATCTCCATTTTTTACCAAAACCAAAGTGGATCAGATAGTTATCAACACACAAGTGGCAGTGGTCAGAATTTCCAAATCGGCTTATTAGCAGCTAATTTTGATAACCAATCCGATACCTTCGGTATAGAGACTCAAAGTTATATCCCAATGGAATCAATTAATGGGGTGAATTTGTTTGCACGTTGGCAGTACATCGATGCGAGTCAATATTACTATTATCGACTCGCGCAAGATGGTTTTTTGCCAGAACGCTACTTCACCACTGACATTGATAATACCTTCAACCACATTTTTCTAGCCGCTGATTTTTACATCAATAAGTCGTGGTCAATAGGCGCGCAATACGATTGGCAAGATATTGATATCAAGCAATTTAATAGCAGCAGCTTCACCCCTGAGGGGGATACAATTGAAGTCTCTGACAGTGTCAATAATTACGGTCTTAACACGGCTTACTGGTGGCAGATATCACCCCATTTTTCTGCCAAATTTAGTGCAAGTAAGCTATTTAATGACAATGACGATAACCAAGACTCCTTGCTATTTGGCCTAGAATTAAATGCAAGATTTTAAACCCAGTAAGTTAATGCTCTTCGGCCAATGAGTTGCTTAGTGTCATCGCCATGACTTTGATGGCGATGACCACTTAACAACAAAAAACTAACATTTATCCACTTTCTCCTTCGTTTCTACACATTTGCTGCACATTTCATCGCTACGATAGACCTTAATACATGAGCAAACGCTAACTTACCCTTTGCATTACATAGGAAATCGTTGCGATGAAACTGACAGTTAATTCAAATAATATAAATGCCAACCTAATACTGCACTGGCTATCTTTATTACTTATCTGCACATTAACTGCTTGTGGCGGTAGTGACAGTAATAGTGATGCAGAGATTGCAGATGAAACCCAAGAAACGGTCACAATCCCCAATGACAATTCAGGTAATGATAACACTGGTGATGACTCTGACAGCTCTGGTGCTGATGATGAAGGTGCTGGTTCAACTGATGGGGTGCTTTGCGACTATGTAAATAGCACCTATAACGAATCTGAATCAGTTTATAACACCAGTAACGCCGAATGGTCATGCGAGGGAGGTGAACGCTTATTAGAAGCAAACGGGATCCCTGACCATGATGTCGGCACTTTCCCCAATGCCAACAACCCAAATATGATTTTCGAGCAAGATATCTCAGCTAATTTCAGCTTAACACCTGTCGAAACTAACACTGCCACCGTTCTAGGCGGCCCAAGAGGCACCCTAGGTTATGTACTCAATGGAGTAAAAATTGATGCCAGTACAGCGGGTACTTGTGATGATTCTGGAAATAACTGTAGCTTAGTAGGCAACGAGGGTAATTGGAATATTGAGGCATTAGGCCAAAGCAACTTTAACTTTGGTACCGACGATAATAACGCCCACGTTCAACCTGGAGGCGAATACCATTATCACGGAATGCCAGAAGGCTTTATCGAACTTCAGCAAGGCGGTAACGACAAAATGACCCTCATAGGTTGGGCTGCTGATGGGTTTCCTATATATGCTCGATATGGTTACAGCGATGCCAATGACGCCAGTTCAGAGCTCAAAGCCATACAAGGGAGTTATCAGCTAGTCACCACGGTGAGTGAAAGCAGGCCTTCGACCGAGATTTATCCACTCGGGACCTTTGCTCAAGATTGGGAATATATAGCAGGTTTCGGTGACTTAGATGAATGCAATGGACGAGTTGGAGTCACACCTGAATTCCCTAATGGCATTTACCACTATTACGCCACCGACAGTTACCCGTACTTTCAGCGTTGTGTCAAAGGCGAGGTTTAGTCTCTATTTATCTGGTTGAAGCCAATAACACGATTACACTTACATCAATTAAGAGTATACCCAAGATGATGTTATTAAAAATTATCACGATATTAATAATCTGTATTCTAATGTGTGCCAACGCACTCGCACATATGATGGTTGCGCAGCACGGCACCATCAATATTGTTGATAAAGGCGCCTTTATGGTGCTGTCCTTACCCGTATCTGCCTTTGAAGGTTTAGATATGGACAATGATGGCAAAGCATCCTCTGCCGAACTTACGCGATACAAAAACCAAGCAACTGAATTAATACATGAAAATGTGCAGCTTAGTGACTCAAAAGCCAAGCTACAATTGCAAGGGTTAATCATTTCATTAGCATCTCATGGCAATCCCCAAAAGCCGTCATCACACTTAATTGTAATGGGTAAATACCCCCTAGATAACACCAATGACGAATTAACGTTTACCAATCGCTTATTTGGTCGTCACTTGTCTGAGCAACAAATGGATATGACGATTACCCGGCAACATGATAAGCAAAAACAGACCTTTACTATCGATAAAGATCAGTCGTCTAAAACCTTACTTAATGCCTCTGCAGACTAATTTTTCAAAACAAAAAGGCGAACCATCACTAGGATGATTCGCCTCTTATTTTCTTAATGAATAACCTCGTTAATAACCTAGTTAATAATCTTAGTTATTAAACTCGGTTAACCTGTATTAGTCAGCTAAACGAACAACATCGACATCTAAAGACGTAGTAGTCCACTCACTATCCACTTCACCTTGTAAAGTCAGCTTGGTTTCTGGAGTCGCATGAATACCACTCCATTTGTCATCATCAATTTCGACAATGATTTCGCCACTGTCATCTTTAAATCGATACTCTTCATCACCTAAAGACTCGACGATAAACCCTGTTAGTATGGCTGGAGCATCGTCTTTTGCCTCTAATGCAGAAGCAACCGTATGAGCAGAGCCAGCAACTGGTCCACTGAATCCACCAGCTTGCTTTAACGCTGGTGTCGTTACGGCAGCATTATCAGAATAACCTTCAGACTGATTTGCCATTGCTGCTGATGACATAAATAACACACTGCATACTAATAATTTTTTCATTTCTATCCTCATTAACATCATTGGCTAATAGATTAAGGTTTGCGACAAACACGCTCTTTTTGCACAAGCTGAAACATTGGTTAACACCTTTTGTTGTTGGCGGAATAATACGCGATTACTAAGTGTTAAAGTCCAAGATGACCGATTGTTAATGTGAAACATTGTTCATCATTGGTTTATTAAGGTGTATTAGCGCCTCAACCATTAAAGTTATGCTTGATATGGCTATGATATGAAGAATTATTGATACCTAGTTACCACTTTACGCCACTGTGGTCTCATATGATGTCAGCAGTCAGCAGTCAGCAGTCAGCAGTCAGCAGTCAGCAGTCAGCAGTCAGCAAGGTAAATAGAAAATATATCAACAAAAAAGAGAAGCAACGATATGGGTTAGTCATTTAACATCGACTCACATTCGAAGCCTTGTCTCATAGAATCGAATCGACAGTATAAACCACACTGCCATGGTGCATTGTTATATTCTGCCGATACTGTCTGTGCATGAGCTTTACATGAAGGGTAATCTACAAAATCTGTATCCATTTCATAAGCGGCAGAATCATAACCATTTTTATACACAAATGAGCTCCAAACTTCAGGGCCTTTATGTTGATTAGACTGATTGATCATCACAACTGATGTGATAACAGCAATTAGCAAGCCGATGATAACGACGACAGATACAAGGTTAGCGTTTTTAGCTGTAGGCATAATAATTTAGCGAAAAATAAACATGGCATTAGCATAAGCGGTTAATAGTGAAAAGCAATCGCTACTAAGCTAAGTCAGTTCGAAAAACATAGGATTTAGCTGAAACTAAAAGCAGCCTCAACACATTTATATATAGTAACTTTAAAGGGTGTATAATGTGTATTAAGGTAGAGAAATCTGCCTTTTTTTTGCATATTTAACATAACAGGTGTATAGTAAATGGTGTGTACGATATGTATAAGGAAAACATGGTTTGTCATCAGTAAAAGTTAGAGCAACGATTGTAGAGGACAATACGGGCATCAAAAGCCAACTGCCTATCTTGCTAACTGAGCAAGGAGAGTTAAGTACGGTCACAGACTACCTACTCAAGCTAGAGGCAGACGGTGTGAGTAACTCCGTCATGAATGGGTTTATTCAAGCGGTGTCCTTGTTGCTGGATTATATGGAAGCAAATAGAGGATTGTTTGACGATCCGAAGTTGCTCTTTCAGACCTTTTCTAAGCGGTTGTATACAGGAACGATTGGTGAGGATGGACTTGACCCATCAGGTTTGTATTGGGTGCCAAGTTCAACCAGTAACGTGAATAAGCATATTCATCGATTGACGGCATTTACAGATTGGTTGGCAAACAAGCACGGCACTGCGTCCATGAATCCCTTGCGTAATGCTACCCCGCATGAGCAGCGATTGAATTACGCTGCATGGTATCGCAAAAACCAAAACGATTTCCTTGGTCATATCGAAGATAAGACTGTGAACAAAACCATCCGTAAGGCGCGAACCATTAAAGGACGCACGCCGCTCACCAAAACCGAAGATGACGCCATCGCCTTTCCTGAAAAGCATTGGGAAGATTTTTATATAAATGGCATCGGTGGCGCGAGCGACCCACGAGTGGCACTCAGGGACAAGTTAATACTCCTTCTCATGCACGGTGGCGGGTTACGCGAAAGTGAAGCTTTAACGCTTTGGGTGACAGACGTGTTTGAAGATCCCTATGAGCCAGATAGTGCTATCGTTCGAATTTACAACGAAATAGATGGCAAAGCCCCTGATGGTTGGCGAAGTCGTTCTGGTACACCAAACAGAGAAGCATATCTAAAGGAGCAATATGCTCGCATCCCTCGCCAGCGCATGAAAGGCACAGCTCATCTTGGTTGGAAGAACCGTGTGGTTGACCACAAAGACAATTACATACAGGTTCAATGGTTTCCAACTGACTATGGCAAAGTGTTTATGTCACTTTGGAAAAACTACCAAAAGTACCGCGCCAGCATCGACTGTCATCACCCTTATGCGTTTATTTCGTTTCATCATAGCGCTATCGGCAACCCTTACACCATCAACGCCTTCCATGATAACTACGCCAACGGCTTGAAGCGCATTGGTTTAGAGCCGAGCAAGGCAGAAGGCTTAGATCCACATGGGCATCGACATAATTACGGCAGACGATTAGAACGTTCAGGATTGAACCCGTTGGTAATTCGACGCTGTATGCACCATAAGTCCCTAGACTCACAAATCCCCTACACAGGCAAAGGCCAGCAGGAAATCTCTGACGAACTCACTCAAGCCACGCTGCAACTGGCAAACCCTGAATCCAAAGTCAAAGCACTCGACTGGAAAGCATTGGTAGAGCATGGTTTTGATGACATCGACCCGCAGGGCTACTTCACTGGCAAACATCCAAAATTGAGAGGTAAATAATGGCGAACAAAGGCAGAAAACTCGACGGACGCTCATCGGATTTAACTTTCTCATGGATGCTCACCACGCTTGGTGCGGAGTGGCAGCAATGGCAGGAGTTAGCAGCGGAGTGGATGGCAACTCAAACGACAGGTATTAACAATAAACAAAATGCTCTAAATCGTTTCTTTGAGTCCTATCTGGCTGAATATGCACCCTATGCCATCGGCGATATAGATTTGTTTTTTAAGGGCTACTGCGGTCATCAATGCTCTAGCGAAGAGTTGAAGATTCTTGTAATGAAAACACAAAATGCCCCAGCTATCATCTCTAAAGGCGTGAATTTTCCTTGTGACTTTATCGACTTTGTTATTGAAAAAGTGTTCTCCGAGGAAGATGACCATGGCAACCTTGCTCCCTTAGTTCAAAACCCGCTCAGCAAAATCAAGAGCCAAGCCTCCACTACGGAAACCGTGCGTAACCCCTTGCCGTATCGCTATATTCAGGACTTACGCCAAATACTCTGTCCGTTGCCCGACAAAACCGAACTGACCGTCATTGAGCAAAATCTCAAGGAAGGTGAACAACAACTTCCTGCTTACCACTACCGTCATTTCAAGCACTGGACATGGGCGCAGCAGCAAACAGGGCAAGGAGAAAGAGGTGGCGATGGTGATTGGTTTGAAGTTGAGCCAGAACTGATTGATAAAGCCGATCCTGATTGTGTGTGGCGCACCAAAGAGGTGACTCGCCATATTAAAGGAGAGGGGAAGAAGAAAATCACCGTCCATCAAATCTGGTCGCCTGTCAAAGCGATGGTGATTTTAATAAAGCTCCATCTACCACTGCGTACCTATCAGGTGCGTATGCTGGACAGCGGTGAGGCTGATACATGGCGCTATGAGCAAGGTCAATGGGTGCTCAACACCAAACATGACTTTGCCCTTGGCAGCGAGAAGCGCCCGTTCGGGAAAGGCATCTTCCGCCGCATTCACGACACCATGACAGGGCTGTATTCCACAGGCTTGTATATCAACACCAACAAAACCGCTGACCAAAACAAAGACGAACTAGAGCGTGGTTATATCATCCCTTGGCAAAACGAGGAAGTGCTGTACTGGCTTGAGAAACTGCGTAACTGGCAAGAAAAATATAACCCCATTGCAAAGCCCACCGATTGCACCACACTGCTTAATAAGCATATTGGAAAGAGCAAGTCGGATAAACAATTAGAAAGCATGGGGGAAATTGCGTTTCTGTTTCGTGATGCGTCAGCAAAAGGTGAGGATGAATCTAAACCAATTGCAGGTGACGCAAATATAGCGCCTTTCTGGTATCAACTCCTAATAACGCTAGAAAACCAACTGGCAGAACGTGGTAATACCCTAGATAACGGAGAACGGCTAAAACTGGTTGTGGATTACCCTGAAGGTACTCAAGAAGGTTCTAAAGTTGCCACACTTTTTCCTTTACACAGTTTGCGAGTCTCACTCATCACGGCGTATACGATGGACACGCAATTGCCACTGCCTGTGATTTCTAAGCTATTAGCTGGACATACACGCCTGTTGATGACCATCTACTACAACAAAATCACTCCATCGGTTATGGCTGAGAAGATGGACGAAGCGCATGGCGCACTGGATGCCAAATCCAAACAATCAGTGCGCAACTTCCTTAAAGATGCTTCGATGGAGCAAATCCAATGCAAGATGGTGTATCACAGTGATGATAGCATTCAGGCGGCATTGGTTAACCGTAATCCGATAGGCTGGGAAGAACGCTCGTGTGGGATGTGTCTGGTTGGTGGCAACACCGTGAAATCGGATGAAGTCAGTACCCTTGGTGGCTGCTGGAACGGTGGTGAGGTGATTAAAGATACAAAAATCGCTTACAACCGTGTTTACGACAGCGTAGCGCACGGCTCTGAAAACTGTATCCGCTGCCGCTGGTTTATTACCGAAGCACGCTACCTACCTGCGCTTAATGCCCACTTCAATCAACTGAGCTACAAAGCACATCAGGCCGCTAACCTATCGGTGGAAATTGAGGGTGAACTAGAAGCCCTCAAAGATGAACAGTTCTTTTGTGAAGAGCAAGGTAAGCCGTTCATCAAGCATGATGAACTGCAAGCACTACAGCGCCGCTATGAAAAACAGCAAGTCGAAGCCGATGAATACGCCAAAGATTGGATAGCGTGCTTTGAGCTTATCAACAAAATCATTCGCGTCGAAGAAGCCAGGAATGAGGATGACGCCAAAGATAAGCTGATTGCGGTTGGCTCTGAACAAGATGTCAGCCATGCCTTGAAATTTATCGAAACCGACTCTGAATTGTTACACCTCTCCCTAATATGTGATGATGCGGAGTTCTATCCTGATTTACAGGATGAACTTCGTAAAACGCCTGCCATAGAAAAGCGCTCACGCAAGCTCAGTCGTGTACTGATGAAAAAAGGTTTTGAGCCAATTTTCATGGAAATGGACGACAAGCAACAACTCATCGCCGCCAATGCCATGCTGCGCCAAATGGCGAAAATTGCCGACCCTGACGACAAGCTGGAAGGCTACCGCAAGGTGGCGAGCTACATCGAAGCGGGTGAATACCTGACTGATAACAAGCTATTCTCTCAGGGTATTCAGGCACTGACTGATAAAGCAATTAATCTTGATGGCATAGCACTACCGAACTTATTGGAGGACTAATGGAACTCGATATTGAAGTCATTCTGGCTGACTTAAAAGAAGGCAAAGTGCCTCGTACGCAGCAAAACCTCGATAAGCTCAACGAAACCCTGAAAGCCTATGCAGAATCAGGTCAGCGTGACTTCTCCATCACGCAAATTGGTCGGGTGTCTGCGGAAAATGGCGGATTGGCGTATGAGGCTTTTCGTGCTACCCGAAACACGCATTACCGCACCTTGATTGAAGCATGGGCGCAAAAGTGTAAAACCAACACTAAAAAGCCACTATCACCTACATCACGCTCCAAATCTGTCCCACAAGACAACAAGTTGTTAGAGCGCATCCCTGACCCAGCCGTCCGCGCTTTGTTTGGTCAAATCATCGCAGAGCGCAACCGCTACCGCAAAGAAGTAAACCTGCTTAAGCAACACGCCAATATCACGATTGATAAGCGACCTGTCCGTCAGTTTGATGCCAGCGCAGAGCCAAGCATTGAAGTGCTCCCCTCACTTTCTGGTGTGCTTAATGAATCAGAAAAAAAGGCATTGGCTTATGCCATCTCCGATGAGTGTATGGACAAGAACGACTGGCAAACAACGCAGGCAGGCCAAGTGAAAGACATGGAGTTCAACACAGAAATATTCCCCCGAGGCTTTGTGACTGGCCTGCGCAAGCTACTGGGTGAGGTTGATAACTAATGGCAAATGGGCAGCAAAAAGCACAGCAAAACCTCGATGCGTTTCAGGTGTGGGTGGCAACTCAACAGGATGATGACTTTAAACAAATAGTGTTTAGAGGTCAGCTAAATCGTATTGAAGTGGCTAAAGCCGTAGGCTGTGGTAAATCAGCTCTAAATCAAAATCCTGATTTACGAAAATCATTAAAACAACTAGAAGATAACCTGCGCGACAAAGGCGTGCTGCCACCACTGACCGACACCGCAAAAAAAGAAACTGATAAGCCTAAACAATACGATAATACGGCGAATCGCAAGGCGCTTGATTCAAAACGCTTATCAGCACTGGAGGCTGAAAACATTGAATTAAAAACCAAAGTGAAAGAGCTTGAATGTAAACTTGAGCGCTTTGGTGAATTATCAGAAACCTTGTCAGAAATGGGGTTCATGCCTCGATGAATGCTACCTTACACGAAGACCAATTGCGCGTCACCAGTATCCCCTACACCTCATCAAAGATGGTGATATTCAGCGGTACACCGCTAAAGAAAAACTCATACAGAGCCAACAGTGGTAAATACTACGTCACGATAAAGGTAGATCCTGACACATTGCCTGCACAACCAGCTATCGGTCAGTATTGGTCAGTCAAAGGAAGTCGACAAGTCGAAAGCATGGACATAGGCGATTACGTTATGCAGCAGCATACCTTTGAGTCACCTGAGTATGTTGAATGCAGTTTGCCAGAAACAGGCGAACAACTGATCCGATTCATCGCTAGGGAAGCTGCCTTTAAAGGTATTGGTGAAAGCAAAGCAAGGGCGCTCTGGGAGCTTTTAGGTAAGAATTTTCATGCAACCTTGAGAAAAGATACGCCAGAGTCAAGAGAGCGGCTTAGAAGTGTTCTGAGCGAAGATTCCATTATCTCATTGTTTGAGGGATATTCTAAATACAAGAATCTAGCCTACTGCAATTGGATGTCTGAACACAAGATACCTGCCAGTGTTCAGCAGCGTTTGCTGAAGTATCACACTGAGAAATCCATTGAAGCAATTAAACATAATCCTTATGCGCTAATTGGTTTCGGCATGAGTTTTACAGAGGTGGATTCTATTTCTCAAGCGAAGCTTGAGGCCACAACAAATGATGACAGACGATTGAGTGCAGCGCTTGAAATAGCGATACGCAAAGAGATTGAGAAAGGCCATACCTACACGATACAAGCTGATTTACGCACTTATTTAACCAAGTTACTCAAGGACAAAGAACTTGTCGCCAAAGCCTTTAAAGCAGGACATGACAAAGCTCAGTATTTATTAAATCACACAACAGGCACATACCATCCAACGGCTCAGTTATTGATGGAGAATGTCGTTGCTAAACGACTCAATGCGCTTGCCAGTCAAAACAACTTGTATGACGAGTATGCAGATTCTGCATATTGCTCTGCGGTTGGTGAATTACCTTATGAGCTAACAAAGAAACAAATAGAAGCTGTCACTACATGCTTGGATAACGCCGTAAGTTGCATTACAGGTGGTGCTGGAACAGGCAAAACGACAGTGCTTAGAACTGCATTGCGTGCCTATCATATAATGGGGTTTGAAATACATGCTGTAGCCTTAAGTGGTCGTGCGGCCATGCGCTTGCATGAGTCAATTGGTTTTATCACTTCAACGATTGCAAAGTTACTGCGAAATGAACCTATTGATTCAGATAAACAAAAACATCTGCTCGTTATTGATGAAGCCAGCATGATTGATTTGCCGACCATGTACCGCCTGGTCAACCATATTCATCCATCGGTTCGTATTATCTTTACAGGTGACCCCGACCAGTTACCGCCTATAGGTTGCGGCAAGGTACTTGCCGATATCGTTCTGTCTAAAGCCATTGCTAACACCATGCTAGATATCGTTAAGCGTCAGGAAGGTTCAACAGGCATTCCCGAATACTCCAAGCTCATTAATCAAGGCATCGTACCTGAGAAACTAAGTACGGGCGCTATTCACTTCCACGAAACGACAAAGAGCGACATTGCTCAAGTCTGTTGTGACTTGTATCAGCAATCACCTGAAAACAGTCGTGTTATGGCACCGACCAAAGCGCTCGTTGCTGACATTAATAAACTAACACAAGAAGCCGTCAACCATAATGGAAATAGACTTGAGTTCGAAATGCACGGTGAGAGATTCATTCAAAACCTCAGATTGAATGATGCGATTCTATTTACGCAAAACCATTACGACAAAGGCATTCAAAACGGCTCTCTTGGTACACTAACCAGTGTTGAGTCTTCGGGTGAAAGCTATGGTGAAGTAACGCTGGATACGGGGGATAAAGTTGAGGTCACACAATCAGTACTCGATTGCATGGAATTGGGTTATGCAATAACCCTCCATAAAGCACAAGGTTCTCAGTTCCCACGCATTATCATTGCTTTGCAGAAAGGTAGAATCGTTGACAGAGCATGGCTTTATACCGCTATCACTAGAGCTGAGCATGAAATTCACATTGTTGGGGCAGAAGATGATTTTAAAGCCATTACTGAGGCACCAAGTCATTCACATCGGCGTAATAGCTATCTTGTTGAGCTTTTAAAAAGATAAAAATAAAATTTGTTACTTTGGGGAGTGACTACGGGTACAAGCGGAGATAAGCTGTGTGTTAACGCGAAGCGTTATCCACATCTTATTCTGCGTTCTTGCGTAGCAAGATGTGCCTGTAGTTGAGCGACCATCAAAAAGCCCGTTGGTGTTCACAATAATTGCGTACTCATTTGCAACACACTTCTGGACAGAAATCATTTAGAGTACTCTGTCTACGTCGACTAATATTGATTAGAAAAAGTATCCGAAATTATCAAAGATCTATAATTAGTTTCACCCTCTTTATCTACAAAACGAGCGGTGAACGGTAGCCGAAGAGTACAGGGCAAGATCACGAAGCTTTACCTTGTGCTAAGTTTTTTATCTTATACTTCTTTTTGATAACAAACCAAGTCAACCATGTCTAAGCTCAATTTATTCAAGTACTTTGTAGCCTTCATTGCATTTTGACCTTATAACTCTTTATTAAAAACGACGTATACTCCCTCAAAAGTAGCAACCAACTCATCCGCACAAAATAGATTGCAGGCTATTTGAACACGACCTTTTCCCTTGCGTTGAAACGCACGATGAAACCGAGACCACGCCGTAAGGTTGTCATATTTACATACTGCTGTTACATCTTTGCTGGCGGGTTTCAAGTATCGAATGCTATTTTTTTGAATAACAATTTGATGTTTTTTACCCTCCAGCTGGGCATAAACTAAAGACCAACCTGCCAAAATACCAACAACAGACAAGCTGCCGCCAAACACCGTATTCATGTGGTTTGTATTCATTCTCAATGGTGCAGTAATCTCGATATTTTTGCTGCTACAAGTATTCACACCGATACCGAGAGACTTTGATACTGGTATATGATGATGAAGGTAGACTTCAAGCTCTCTATGTTTCATATAGACCGTTGCCTTTTTTAGACCGCCAAAATATTGCAAAAGTCCGTTTTAGAGGGATGCAGGAATTACATTTTAGCTAATTCAGTTAATACTTGCTTATACGTATCCACTGATTGGGCTCCAGAAATAGCGCTCTCGCGATTGAATACAACTGTTGGAACACCTGATATACCCGCTTGTTTCCATTTCTGTTCCAGCGACTGGACATGACTTCGCATATTATCGTCATCTAGGCATTGCATTGCTTCGTCAACATTAATACCAAGACTTTGCAACTCTTGCTCGAGGGTACTCTTGCTGGATATATCTTTTTGCTCGCTATAAAACGAAGCAAATAACCGGTTTTTAAGCTCGGTTTGCTTGCCTACACTTTTTGCATGCTCCAGAAGAATATGAGCATCAAGGGTATTTACAGCTTTTAGCCCGTCAAAGTAGTCGAATTTAAACCCAACGTCTTCTCCAAGCTCTGTCATCTCTTTTCTGAAACGAATGCTATCTTCTAATGTAGTACCGTACTTCCTTTTAAGGTGGGCACGTAGGTCTTCACCTTCAAGCGGCATATCTGGATTTAACTGAAAAGGTTGCCACTCAATCTCAATGCGATCTTCTATCCCAAGCTCTTTTATCGCGGTATTTAAACGCTTATAACCGATAATACACCAAGGACAAATCACATCTGACACTATATCCAATTTGATTTTCTTATTCATATTTAACTCTTTTTTATCAAGCGTTTAGCTTCAATTTTATTTCATTAAATAACACTAAGCTGAATCCAAATTGTTTATTATTCGGTATCCTGCTCATTTTCACCGTAGAGAGTTGCGGTTCTATATTTTTTGCTCACAAAGCTGAATTGTTGGAACGGTATTAGTGAAGTTCGGTACATCAGCTTTTATCTTCTCTGCATTTGGGCCAAATGCCGTTTGAAATGACTCTATAGATTCAAATGAAATTGTACTAATCGCCACATATGCCGCTGCTTCACCAGGAACAACACTTGTTAGCCCTGCATCTACTGTCGCCCCTTTTAGTGCGTCTCCCAGAAGCTCTCCTATCATAGGAACATGTTTGTTGCAGTAGTAATCAAAATCAAAAATCACATCATCGTTATTTGGGTATATTACGTATACTTTAATCATTGCTTTTTCCCTTTTTCTTTCACTAAAGTTTTAAACTGTTGGGGGTTACATTTTGTTCTTGGGCATTGCTTTTCCAATCATTGATTCACCCATTATTGCCTGCTTTTGGTGGGAGATGATCCCAGAAAGAATAGCGGTCATTCGATTACGTTTACCTGGAACCACAACTGCTTTTCTACCCAAACCATTGATAGCTATTTCTGCTACTTCCGCAGGATCTTTTGCAACCATAGGTAGTTTTGACCAGTCAACACCATTATCAGCAGTCATCGGTGTAGTTGTTAACCCAGGAGAAAGAACCGTTACATCAATACCTTTGGGTTTAAGTTCGCCATGAAGAGATGCACCTAGCTGAAGAACATAGGCTTTGGTACCTGCATAATTTGAAAAATATGGGGAAACCATATGACCAGAAAGACTTGATACCATTAAAATACCGCCTCTTTTTCTTTCGATCATCGCTGGTGTAAAGTGGTGAGTCAGTTGCAATACAGAGGTAACGTTAAGCTGTATCATCTTCAACTCTTGCTCTAGAGATGATTTAGCAAACGAACCATTAACTTCAATACCAGCGGCTAGTACAAGTAGCCCAATACTTTTGTCAATTTGCTTAACTTTTTCGACGCCTTCTGACGTACTTAAGTCAGCAGAAACTGTCATTGCTTTAATTCCGTAGCGTTCCGTAAGCAACGTAGCTTGCTCTTCAAGCTCTTTTTCTCGACGAGCGACCAAAACAACGTTCAATCCTTTTGCCGCAATCTGGCTTGCCATTTCTGCGCCAATGCCTGATGTTGCCCCTGTGATAAGTGCCCAATCACCATATTTTTCTTTAAAGCTGATACCCATAATTCGTTACCTTTCTCTGTGTTTAGTTGATGGGGTAACTATATGGAATTTGGAGGTACAGAGCTCTCCATAAAAGTTCAAAAATTGCTCACATTAGTTCAAACGAGCCAACCTGAATAGAAAGGTTAAAATGCGGTGGTGTCAAGTTAAACGAAATTGAGAAGGGGATAGGCCTGTTTGTCCTTTAAAGGCACGGTTAAACGTGGAAACCGACTCGAAACCCGTTTCAAAAACGATGTCGGAGATACGTAAGCTATTATCTTTCAGTAACACTTTAGCTTTGTTGATTTTTAATTTGCTAATGTATTTTATTGGGGGTTCTGAATACACCTCTTTAAACTTACGTTTAAAAGTAGAAACACTCATATGACACAGTGCTGCCAACTCATCCACACTCAGATCCGCATACAGATTACTTTGGATAATATCTTCAAATTTGGCAAAGTTAGGTTTAAACATAGAAGCAAGAAAATCGAGTTCAGAAGGTGCGCCGGTTCTTTTCGCCATAAGAATGACAAATTCACGTAGTTTGCTCTCGATAAGCAAATCATCCGCCAACTCTGGAGAATCCAGCAATATACTGATGCTATCACGATAGTGCTCTAGCAATTTGTCCACTTCAACCTGCAAAATATTATAATCGACCCTGTATTTTGACTGGCTAATATCAAAGTTAAACAGTGACTGAAATATTTCAGGATAGAGAAGGATACCAATCGCTTCACCTGCACCTTCATCATTATGATAGCTAGTGTTTTCATAAAAGTAGTTAGTGCATTTTGCCAGTATTCCGCAGTTTTTGTTCAATGAAGCAGATTCTGTCTGTTCCCTGACGTTAAAATCGCCATTTGTGACAAACGCAAAACACGCTTCACTGTCTACAAATACGCGCGGCATACGTTTGAAACTGGGTATATCTTGTTTTTGAAAAACAATACGTCCATTATATTTTATTGTTTTCATTTAAAGGCACCATTCAATAGTATTGCGATAAGGATAAAGCAGTCTACCTGCTCGATTAACTAATTGGCTCAACTAGAATCGTGTTGCTACGGTGCTGCATTCATAATCATTAGACATCTAAAACTCGACAACAAAACTAAAGCTCGAGAATAGCCTACGCATAATCTATTTTTCAAATGTACTCAATACAAGCATGAATACGTGTATAGATCGAGCGAGAGATTCATGTGGTCTTTGCCCTCTTGATTGAACTTTGAGTCCTTGACGAAACGTAAGGAAATAGTCGGTCAAATGCTCCGCATCTATACCATCAATAAGTCGTTCTGTTTTCTCATATTGAGTAAAAAATGCCAGTGTTGCAATACGACCTTGTTCAAACTTCTTAATAACATACTCATAGAGGGCTGGTTCGTTTGATTTTAATTCAACAATACTGTTTGTAATTAAGCAGCCGTAAGTGAGTAGATCATTCTCTGGATTTAAGAACTCACTATCAAATAAATATTGAAGATTCTCTGATATTAATTTATCTGAGTCGAGTTTCCTGAGTACCACAGACATGTGATGCTCAACATAGAAATCTACTATACATTTAAACACGGTTTCTTTGTTGCCAAACGCGTTGTAAATACTGGTTTTAGTTAATCCTGTAACGGTCGATAATTGATCCACCTTAGTCGACGCATAACCATGCTGCCAAAAATATTTGGCCATAACTCCAAGCACTTCTATCTCGTCAAACTGTCTTTTCTTTGCCATTTATCTATACAACTACATAAAATTCTTATTGACACCTATTGTACTAGTTAGTACATTAATTGCAAATGTACTAACTGGTACAATTAAACAAAACAATGAGGAACAAACGATGTTTTCAGCTATAGCACTATCACTACTTGGATTTGCCTCAACGGTGATTGGAAGTTTGCATTACTTTCTAAAAGTAAAAAAGAACAAGCCTCCCAAAAATCCTATCATCCTTATGCTAGCACTTGCGGCAGGTGTCCTTTTGGGGCTAGGTGCAATTATCAGTGGGATTATAAATATGCATTGGAGCTTTGTTTTCGTTGTCTTAATGTCCAGCTTTTCCATATTTCTTGGTGGTAAATTCATTTGGGTATTCAGTCAAAAAGATACTCCTCTAGGTGATATTAAAGTTGTAATTGGAGATAAGTTCCCACAATTCGAATCAACAACATATGACAACGAGATTTATTCGGCTGATGACATAAAAAATCAACGCGTTCTACTCAAGTTTTACCGAGGTGCTTGGTGTCCATACTGTAGTGCTGAATTAAAAATGTTTAACGATATGAAACCGACCCTAGATCGATATGGCGTTAAGGTCGTTGCGTTGTCGGGAGATACGGCAGAACAAGCAAAAATGCACATCGAACGAGATAGTTTAGATTTTCTTCTTTTGTCAGACCCAGAACTCAAAGTAGTTAAACAATACGGCGTTGAACACCACAAGGCTTTAGGGGCTGACTCGTCTAAAACAAAAACAGTATTAGGGCTGCCATTTCCTACTTCATTTGAATACAAATCAATGTCTATCCCAACATCGGTCTTAATTGATGAACATGGTGTCATCCAATGGATAGATCAGTCTGAAGACTATCGACTAAGAGCAAGCGAAGAACGATTAACTCAAGCCTTACGTAACGCTTTCACCATTAATAAATAATAAACCGAGAGAATTATTATGTTTAACTACCACAATATTGAAACAGCACCAGAAGCTTCAAAGCAAATGATGGAGCAATCTAAAAAATCACTTGGTTTAATTCCAAATTTACATAAAGTGCTAGCAGATGCTCCCGCAACTTATCAAGCTTATTTGAAGACTTATGAGTTATTCACGCAAAGTACACTATTCAGTCCACTCGAAGCTCAAGTGGTTCTGATGACCTCAAACTTTGAAAACAACTGTCACTATTGCGTTCCTGGTCATACGTGGATCATGAAATCAGCTAATATGCCAGAAAGCATTATTGAAGCACTACGGGAAGGAAATGAGTTACCTGATGTCAAACTACAAGCGTTGCATGTCTTTACTAAAGAGCTACTAGATAATCGTGGTCATATAGGTGATGAAAAGTTGCAGAACTTTCTAACGGTAGGATACACTGAGCGGCATGCACTTGAAGTGTTGACAGGCTTAGCTTGCAAACTCATTTCAAATTTCACCAATGCATTATCTCATACACCAGTTGATGCCCCATTAAAGGCTTTTGACTGGACTCACCCTTCAGAGAGGTAAGATCAATCTGAAGAGAGTATCTACTGATACTCTCTTTTAATGGCCGTGTATTTTCATAAGTATATGTGTTGTGGATTAGTAAATTTGGCCACATAGTCAGAACTCTAGGCATAAAGAAAAGTAAGTCAAATTACGAATCTTTAGTATAGCCTCATTCCTGCTCTAGCTTGTTATGGGGCAAAAGTTAGCTAGAGGTTTTGCTTTATCAGGTAGTGTAAACTCCTACCAAGATGGAGCGCACGACAACCGACATTGCGTTGCAAAAAAAACGTACACACCATTATACATAGTGTGTACGTCATTGTTACTTTAGCTAGCCCTTGTCGTATATAGCTATTCACTCACTCACACGAGAATAAACATACTTTCTACTATATACTCCATGAGGAGACTGCTTTATATTTCAATCTATAAATCTTAGCCTCCTTAACACTTGTTTGGATCAGTTTCTATTATGTACTCTGGTAATTCTGTTGTACTTTTTGCCTCCTTATAGATTAACTTACATTCTGCAGGCGCACCGACTTGCCAAATAGTCGCTTGCCCATTGCCTTCATACATTGTCCATTCAGCACCTCTATCAACAGCCATGGTTGGATCGGTTTCAGAAACGGCTGAGTTAAAGTTATTTTGTAGCAAATTATCTAAATCTAGTTCAGAAGCAACCACATAACCGTAGGCTGTGTACAAATCATTACCTGTACCGATATCTAAATCCGTCACATTTGCATCTTTCTCCACTCCAGCAAGACTGGCTTTTGAATACACCAATGTATTAGCACTTTGAATCGCCGCTTTCATTCCAGCAAGCGAGCTCACGCGAGCATCACCCTGCAAATTAATGAACTTGGGCGCGGCCACGACAGCTAAAATGCCAAGAATAATGATGACAACCACTAATTCGACTAAAGTGAAGCCGCCTTGCGCTTTAGTTGTCGACATTGAAAAATTCGGTTTTGTAACCATTGATAATTTCATAGTGATACCTCGCTATAGAGACATTTTCGTCTCTCTGATGAAGGCTTAAGTCATCTTAAACCTCGAATGCCATCCTAGCGTCGGAGTTAATCCACCTTATAACCATCACTCTATTTTTTTCTTAATTGAAACGACTTAATTGAAACGACAAGTGTATCAATCATAAAACCAAATAGAGCAAAAACTCTAAATCAACATTGGACTCAATTTTGTGATTGTGCAAATTAAATAAAGTTAATTTTTAACCAATCTATTGCTGCTATTTACAGTGCTCTATTATCAACCGAATCTATAAAGTGATTCTGCATTTAGTGCCATTATCAAACACTCAATAAGTGCTAATATTAATGAATCAAAACAGTGGACAGCGCCCCAGCGGCGATTAATATCATTAGGAATACACCATGCAAAAAATCATTCTTGTTACTGGTTCAACAGATGGAATTGGATTAGAAACAGCAAAAATGTTACTCGCTGAAGGCCATAAAGTATTACTTCATGGACGTAACCCTAACAAACTTGCCGATGTGGAAACGCTGCTTATTAACAGCTCCTCTGCTGCACAAATCGAAACGTATGTTGCCGATTTATCTAGCATGAGTGATGTCAAAAAGTTAGCAGCAAACATTAAAGAAAAACACAGTAAGCTGGATGTGTTAATTAACAATGCTGGGGTTTATAACCCTACGACGTTAATCACCTCAGACGGCTTAGATTCACGCTATGCAGTAAACACTTTTGCGCCTTATTTGCTTAGTAAGTTGTTAATGCCGATCATGGATAATAGCGGCCGCATTGTGAATTTATCTTCAGCTGCACAAGCCGCTTTTTTAGCAAGCGACATGGCACAGCCAAGTCAGTTATCTGATAGTACTGTCTATGCCCAAAGTAAACTGGCTCTGACAATGTGGTCACGAGATCTCGCCTTATCAGTTCAAGGTCATGGACCTATGATTGTCTCGGTCAATCCTGCTTCGATGTTAGGCAGTAAAATGGTTAAACAAGCATACGGTGTGGCTGGCGGAGATTTATCAATTGGTGCGGACATTCTAACCAGAGCGGCATTATCAGAAGAGTTTGCTCAAGCAACTGGGCAATATTTTGATAATGACAGAGGCCAATTTGCATCACCTCACCCTGATGCACTTGATGTAGCTAAAACCGCAAAAGTGGTTGCTGTGCTTGAGCGAGTTCTTACAGAGCTAAGCTAATAATTAAGCTCAGCTTCAATTACAAAAACCTTAATATTAAAAAAGCTAATGGCCCGTGCCTTTAGCTTTTTTATTGCCCTGCAATGACTCATTCTTTTGATAAAATCTGTCATCTTCAGCATAAGCACAACGCCTTTTCATCACGGTAAAACCCTGAGTTGCATAACAGTCCTGTGACTTAGCAACAAAGCGATTATCAACAAAATCGATAAACTGATTCAATATAGTGCTTGATTATCAAGCTAAAAATCTACTGTTAAGATCGCCCTCATTGTATTGCTAGGTGTCTTTTCATCTAGCATTGACCTAGAGTGTCTCCACTTCTAGGTGATGTATTCTCAATAAGACGACAGTCTTAAGGAAACGTTATGCGTTATGAAGGCAAAGTTTATCGTCCATGGCCCGAGGCTGACAGCATCCTCATTCAGACCACATTAGGTTGCAGTAACAACCAATGTACTTTCTGCAATATGTTCAGCGATAAACGATTTAAAATTCGTGAACTAGAAGATATTTTTAGTGATATTGAACAGGCCAGAAAAATCCACGCTCACGTTGAATCTATCTTTTTGATTGATGGCAATGTCATGGCTGTAAGAACCGAATTTTTATTGGCAATTCTCAATAAAATTACTGAGACTTTCCCTGAAATTCAAAATATTGCTTTATATGCAGGCTTTAATGATTTTCGCCGTAAAACAGTGGCAGAACTTAAACAAATGCGGGCTGCGGGTTTGACAATGGCATACGCAGGTTTAGAGTCAGGCGATCCTATTGTCCTCGATAACATCAAAAAGTCGATGAAACCTGAACATGCCATTGAAGGCATGGCGATGGCAAAAGAGGCAGGGATTAAAGTGCTGGCTTCATTTATATTTGGACTAGGTGGCCGTCATCGCTCAAAAGAGCACATTAAAGCGACTACAGATATTTTAAACATTATGCAGCCGGAAGAAATTGCGCCAATGGCCATTGCAATTCAGCCAGGGACTGAACTCGAACAGCAAGTACTGCGTGGTGAATTTGTTATGCCAAGTCCATTACAAGTGCTGGAAGAAGAGAAGTACTTACTGGAAAATTTAGCGGATTTTGACTGCTATTACTGGGGCGATCACGGTAATAATATCTCGCCAATGCGAGGCATGTTACCTCAAGCTAGAGTGCCATTTAAAGATAGAATTGAGCATGAAATAGCAACCAATCCAGTGACAAAACAAGACATCATTCAAACGTTTTTTTGGTAGGCTAACATGCTAATTTAACAGCTATTACCTTGCAAAGTGTTGGGATTCACCCTCAACACTTTGCCATTATTTAAGCCACTGTTTTTACTTTACTGAATGTCATATCAACCACGCATTAGTTCACGGTATACCGTAGCAATACCTCATTATCTAACACCACATTAGTAGCCCAAATAAAGCTGGCTCCCGCCCCACTGAATTTTTCGATAAAATTCATGTAGGCTTTTTTATTATTCACTCCTATTTCATCATCTGAGTATAAGCTTGCTTGCGGCCAAGTACTTGAATCAAAATCTTCATTCATCCAATTATCAGCCATCGTCCAATGCACGGCATACGCTTGTTGTCCATTTTTCTCATCCGTAACACCACAATCAGTAGATAATCTCGCGCCGTCTTTTTCAGATAAGCAGCTTAAATCTAAAATTGGAGAGGTATAAAAAGTTTGCGCTTGCCAATCACGATTTGTCACAGTGCCATCACTAAAGCTGGCAATAAAGCCCCCATCACCAGCATGGTATGCATTACCTCTATTATTCTCAGAACCTAAACCTAGGTTTTCTTCCCAATCAATGACTTTAACGGCAATGGTATAAGGTTTACTGACCTTGAATTTTACAATACTTGAATTAAATGGCGTAAATGGCACGCTATCAACGGCGATTAATTTGCCATTGATATAAAGTTCAAAGTAATTATCTGCAAAAATATACCCCGTAATCACCTCACCTTGCGGGTCAACTGTCACCACAGGCACATCATCTTGATTAACTTCTGCTAAATTTCTAGGGGTAATACCAGCGCATTGTTCATATAAATCCATTGCTTTAGGTGCACTGCTAAATTGATTACTGCCTGGTACAGTCCATACTGTGCCCTGCGCAGCAGTAATCTCACCTATACCAGCAACGCGACTGCGACCATTTTGACACGTAAACAAATTACTGACGACGGTAGTCGCAGCGCCTTGGGTAATACTCCCTGAGCCGAGATAGTCATCATGGTGCATTTGAATATCATCAGAAGCACAGCTCATCGCTGTACTTCCTATCATGACGATACCGCCAATTGAAAATAGGATGTTTTTAAACAATTCGTTTTTCATAGGCCCTTCAGTCAATCAAATAAGTGTGTTGGTTAATAATAGGCTATTCAAAAATATTGAATAAGGTTATTTAACCCTAGCAAGACACTAATCACTAGCAGCTTTACAGTCTTTTAAGCTTTGACATAAGTGGCACACAATGAGAATTACTGCGTCTAGAGCTTAAAAAACGCAGATAATGAATGATGAAGTGACTCACTTGCCCCTTTGCCACCTCTGTTAGTCATGTGTGCCTTAATGACTTTAATCTTGTATTGAATAAATGAATATCGCGACTAGGGCCTGTTGCTCTTTGCTGGTTAAGTTTTATTTCGAAAAAAATAATCTTGAAAGATCAACAGGCCCTAGATAGTTAGCAAAATAATTCGCTTATCCCCTTAAAATATGACGAATATCTCCTTTTGAAACTTTAAAATAAAATTGTTATCCGGATCGCATTTTTATTTTGAAACTCCTGATAAATTCCAGCTTAAGCATACACTAATGTAGTGTTTATTTTTACCAATACTAAATGCTTGTAGTTTGGTCTCTATGTTTGATATCGACAGGTTTTCTTGAATACCATCAGCGCCATTTGGCCCATGAAACACCAAGAAAATTCGACTCGATAATGAGGATATTTTATGGCTGAAATTATTGAATTTGTTCCAAGTAACACAGAAATAGATGGGTTTGAAAAACCATCTAATCCAAAAGCAAAAGAAGATATACAACACAGACGTGAAGTAAAAAGACGTCTTGAAGACTACCTCGAAGCACAACAACTCAAACGTGCAATGGGTGAGGATGATTTTTTTGCGTAATCCCTAGCATTCTTAACTAACGATTTCATTTTCCAATACAGGCGTTCATCTCCCACCACGCTTTGTTATTCATTAAGCTCATTGGTTTCTGAGCTTAATGAATTATCCAATAATCCCCACTTAGTTTCATTAATCACTGCGCAATCGTTGCATCACGCTTATCCAATAAAAAACCACTGTAAACTCATGCCTACAGTGGTCAGGAGTAAAAAGGGGAAAGCTCCTTAGTGAGGTTTTATCGTCAATCTGAGCCTATATTGACTCCTTGCTATTAGTCGTTGCATTGCTATTAGTCGTTGCGATGAGTCACTCGATACACCTCAAAACTTAAACCAGCGAGTGAGACCTTAATATCATGCCCATTAACCTTGACTTGACTCGTTGATATAGCAGTCTTTGATGATGTTGCCGCTTCTTTTAAAGCCTGCGTATTAAGGAGTGAATCCACTTCAGTAACCAGCATAGGAATCGTTGCCGAAGCCAAGCTGGTACCAGTATTAAATACCATCAATAACTCCTCACCAGTGCTGCTATCTATTCTTGAAAAAGCAAACATAGCGGCATGACTTGCGTTCTCTTTATCAGCATAAAATCGAGCTTGATACTCACCACGGCGTAAAACCCGCTCAGTCTTGCGTAACTCACTCAGTGCGGCAATGGCCCTATACAAAGGATGCGCTTTATCGAAGTTGTCATCAGCCGTTGTTGCCAAAGTGCCCAATAACGAATTGTCGTTATAGCTTGGTACTTGAGAGGCAAACATGTCTTCTCGGGCATCAATATCATTACCATCGCCAGTAAACCCTTGCTCATCACCGTAATACACCACCGGAATCCCTCGAGATAAAAACATAAAGGCATGGGATAAAATACTGCGCTGTAATTTTTCTGCTTCTGTGCTGGCAATGCCAGCTTCATTGATAAAGTAACCTGCTCGCCCCATGTCGTGATTACTTAAAAAAGTCATCAGTAAATCTGCTTGGCTATCTTCATCTTTATACAAATCATCTTGCTCAAATAATTGCTTGGCAAGCAGCGGACTTTGCCCTTGATAAAAGATTTTTGCAGCCACGTCTTGAAAAGCAAAATCCAATACCGACGGCAGTTTTCCATCTGTGGTGTATAAGCTCAAATTAACAGGGTTGGTATCATAGACTTCACCGAATACATGAAACTGAGGGATCCTCTGCAGCTTGGCAAACCCAACAATAGCAGGGCTGAAGGTTTGCCAAAATGATAAATCAACATGACGCACGGTATCGATTCTGAATCCATCAGGTTTAAATTCAGCAATGAGGTTTTGGTATATCTCAACCATCCCAGACAGCACTTTAGGATGCAAAGTATTCAGATCATCTAGACCATTAAAATCACCGTTTAATGAACTTTCTCCCTCAAAATTACTGTCGCCTTGATTATGATAATACTGTGGGTCATTTAGCCAAGATGGTGTTTTGATATTGGCTTCATCATCCAATAGAAATGGCGAATACTGCTCACTCATTGCTGTGTTTATTGGCTTATATTCACAACGCGTTAGCCCTTCAATAAATCGACCATCAAGTTGATGGCACTCTTTATAACGAATGATATCTGCAGTGTGATTAGTGATAATGTCAAAAAATACTTTCATGCCACGTCGGTGCGCCGCATCAATCAATTGCTTCAGGTCATCGTTTGTACCAAAGTGCGGATCGATTTCAGTAAAATCGACAATCCAGTATCCATGGTGAGCAATACCGTCTTTTTGAATCGCATTATTTCTTAGCAGTGGTGTCATCCATATTGCTGTAATGCCAAGCGATTCAAGATACGCAAGTTTCTGTTCAATACCGTTAATATCACCACCATGAAAACCTCGCTCAGTAAGGGGATCAAACCCGCCATGAGATACACCAGATAAGGCTCCATTGTCATTGGCTTGATTACCATTGTTAAAACGATCTGGTAAAACAAAATAAAAAATATCATCTCGAATATCACGATGAAGATAATCCTGATATAACACTTTGTCGCCCGTTGCTTTCGCATCGTTTACCTTAGGCGCAGCGTGTACGTGTATGTGGAAGGCCAATAACAGTAAAGCCAAACTCGTGAAAAATATTTGTTTCATAACACCTTCTTAATCCATTAGTGAATAATCCAAATCAGCCCAATAACGTGCTGAAATTAAGGCAGTTCATGCCCCTTTGCACTGACATATAAGGCATACCAATGTTCTCGAGTTAGCTGTAACCCCACTGCTTGCTGACATGCTGCAATACGTTGCAAGTCGGTTGTTCCAACCACTGGCTGAACTCGAGCCGGATGCTGCATTAACCAAGCAAGAATGATGGCCTCTTTACTGACACTGTATTCAGCGGCAAGCTGACAAACTAATGCGTAGGTTTGTTTAACCCGCATTGGCTCATCACTGAGATCTGCGCCGCTGTATCGTCCTTGGCATAAGCTTCCCCACGACTGCACTTGAATGTGTTGCTGTTGGCAATATTCCAATGTGCCAGGGGTAAAATTAATATCAGCCCCAAGCTGATTTCCGGCATAAACGGTTTCATCTATCCAATGCTGTTTGTGTAAACTCAGCTCTAACTGATTCACGACCAAAGGCGTATCTAAATGCTGTTGCAGCATACGCATTTGATGGTGCTGCATATTCGAGACACCTAAAAATCTCACTTTGCCTTCGTCACGAAGTCGATGATAGGTTTTGGCAACATCTTCTGCATCCATTAGCGGATCGGGTCGGTGTAATACCAGTACATCTAGGTAGTCAGTTTGCAGGTGTTTCAGACTTTGATTCACACTGTGGCCTATCCATTGTGCCGATAAATCATAGCGTTTAGGCCCCTTATCATCAGCAAATCGAATACCGCATTTAGTTTGAATCAACATGTGCTCTCTTAGCTCAGGTCGAGACGATAAAACTTGACCAAATACTTGTTCCGCTTTACCAAAAGTATAAATATCCGCATGGTCAAAATAGTTTATCCCTTGGTCTAAAGCAGTACTCACCACATCATGTGCCTGCGCTAAGTCTTTTGCATTTATGCCATTTTTATTCCAGCCCCCTCCCAACCCCATACAGCCATACACTAAAGGGCTTGCGTGAGGTAAGTGCTGATTAAGAGGTAAAGGATTAGGGCTAACATTTGCCAAAGGTTTAACGACAGACTTCATGGTTTAATCACTGATGTTAAGTATTAAGATGATGCATATTCTCAACATTAACCCCATCAGTGGAACCGTATTCTCCAAAATCATTATTTGATATAACTACCAATAACAAAATACAATTCACTTTAAAGAACAAAAACTATCATACGTATTTTATGAAGGACTAAGCTAATGAGCCGAGAGCACAAGAAATTTGAGCGACTATTTCTATTTAATGAAGTCGCAAAACAGCTCAGCTTTACAGAAGCAGCGGCGACTTTAGGCATATCCAGAGGCTATCTTTCGGAACAGATCCGCCAATTAGAAAAGGAATTTGGCAGACCTTTGCTGATCCGCAGCACACGCAGTGTAAAACTCACTCCCCAAGGTGAATTAATATTGGCGAAGATGGGACAGGTAAAACAATCGTTATTGGAGTTAGATAGGCAGATACGCCATGACAATGACAGTATTGCGGGTCGAATTCGTATTACAGCACCCAGCCAGTTTACCCAACGTTACCTATTGACTATTTGCCGTGATTTTCAAAAGCAAAACCCACTCATTGAGTTTACGCTCGACAGTAGTTACACCACCTACGATTTAACCCAAAATGACTTTGATTTAGCTATTAGAGCAACCAAAACACCACCACAAAATATGGTGGCTAAAAAGTTATTTTCTTACCAGTATGTATGCTGCGCCGCGCCCGCTTATATTGAACAACACGGTGCTCCAAGTACAATTGAAGAGCTGACACAACATCATTGCTTAACCGCTGAAGAACAAAGCCTGTGGCATATAGGGCAAGAACCGATGATGGTGAAAAGTCATTTAAGCATTAATGATAATCACATGCTAAAAGCGTTAGCACTTGATGCTCAAGGGATCATTTTTGTGCCTGAGTATTTGGTTGATAGAGAACTTGAAGTTGCCAACTTAATGCCTTTACTCGTCAATGAGCCCACACAGGCCTCTTCTACTTACCTTGTTCATCCACAACTGATACATCAATCAGCAAGATTAGCGAGTTTTATTACCTTTACGTCAGACTGGATAAGTCGTCACCTGCCGCCATCACAGCGACAATAGTGGTTTAGCAGATTAACCTAACTCTGCAGCTTAATGAGCTAGGTTAACCCGAATAAAACCGCCAATACGGCTACGTGCGATTACTGAGTACTATTACTGAGCGCTATTACTGAAAGTTATCGAGCGTAAAGTCTAATCTTACTTGCTGATGACGTTGGATCACGCCCTGACCTTTGACCGTTTTTGGTTTGTACTTCCAATTATTAATCGCCTGCAAAGCTGCACGGTTAAAGGTTCTTTTAGGTTCAGCCTCCAGAACTTGTGCATTGATAACCGCCCCACTGCTACTGATATCAAACATCACTATCACATAACCTTCTTTCCCGTCACGAGCAGCATCCATAGGATACTGAGGTGAGACTTGTACTACAGGCATTGCGTCCCCTTCATTAAAGCCCGGAGTAAACGTTTCTTGAATCGGCGTCGTCATTTCTGGCGAGATGTCATCAAAAGTATTATTCGTATCCGAGCTGGTTGTCGCAACCGTATCGCGTTTAACTAAGGGCGGTATTGATTTCTTTTCCAATCTAATTTTTTTTATCGGCTTTGACGGCTCTGCTGGCCTCTCAAAATAATCAATGATTGGGCTCGGTTGCACTTCTTCCACATAAACATCATCGCTTTTTATCAACTGGGCCATGAATACAAACAAGGCAAGCGTGATAGCCCCACCAACGAGTAAAATACTCACATGGCTCACTATGCGAGATGAGGTAATACAATGGAAAAAATTCACAGAGTTTGAGTAAAAAGCTGAACTATTTTGAAAAGCAGTTTGATCTGAGGTCATAGACATTCCTTGTGTAATGTAGAATTAATACAAACAATTAAGCTGCCTTTTAACCTGTAGTCGTCAATTAACTCACTTACCAAATATTTTGTTACATTTAGCCAAAACAACCAGAATCACACATAAAACAAAACAATTAATTAACAAAAAAGAAACGCAGAAAGCGCTTTCAAAATAACATTATTGTTTCGCATTAATATTTAACACTTATCTCCCAAATGCTCATCTCATTGTTTCAGTTTAGATTCATACCTAAGTATTAAGCTCAAGCTGGCTATATACGTAACAAGATTTGCTAACAATTATAAGATTGACTTTTTGGCTCAGTTTTAGAATATGGTGGCGATTATTAGATATGGATCCTATAGATAATTGCAGTAAAAAATTGTCGTTGTAAAAAGATCGCCCGAATAAAAATCAAAAAAACCAATAAAAAACAAAAATGAACCCCATTTTTTGTAAGGAAGCAGACCACAATGAAAAAAACGCTAATTGCAATTGCACTAGCCTCAACCTTTTTGAGTGCTTGCGGCAGTTCAGATGTCAAAGTCAATGACACGAATAAGGCAGAAGCTACAGTAACAAAAGCCACCAATACCCACGCTGAGTTAGGTGATTTCGGGATTGATTTAACCGCCCGAAATGAAGCGGTAAAACCGGGTGACGACTTCTTTATGTATGCCAGCGGCACATGGTATGACAACTTTGAAATGCCCGCGGATAAAACCCGTTATGGCGCTTTCACTGCATTAGGTGAGCGCAGCGAGAAACAAGTTAAAGAAATCATTGATGATATCGCTAGTCGTAGTGATTTAAATGCTGAAGAGCAGTTAATTGCAGATTTTTATCAGTCTTACATGGACACTGATACCATCAATAAATTGGGTATCACCCCTATTCAAGGCACATTAGATACTATTACCGCAGTTAAAAACACTGATGACTTAACCAAGGTATTTGGTAACGCGTGGCTCACCGATGCTGAATCGCCAATTTATGGCGGCATGTGGTTCAACCGTTTAGATCCAAACCAATATGAACTGTCTATTGGCGCTGGCGGTTTAGGCTTACCTGATCGCTCTTACTACCTAGAAGACAGCGAGCGTTTTGTAAAAATTCGCACCGCTTATGTGAGCCACATTGCTGAAATGCTAGCTTTTGCTGGCATTAAAGATGGCCAAGCTCGCGCAGAAGCTATTCTTGCGTTAGAAACTAAAATTGCTGAAGGTCAATGGCCACGTGAGAAACGCCGTAACCGTGACTTAACCTTAAATCAGGTTAAACGTGCAGACTTAAATAATGAGTACCCTAACTTCAACTGGGACTTATTCTTTGAGCAATCAGGTTACCAAATCCCACAACTTAACGTGTCTCAGCCTGAGCCGATCAAAGCGATGATTGAGCTAATCAATAACGAGCCGTTAAATGTATGGCAAGACTACCTGACCTTCCACACTGTCAGTAACAATGCAGGCTTACTATCTGAAGATATCTACAACGCAAGCTTTGCTTTTTATGGCAAAGAACTGAGCGGACAAGAAGAGCCTAAACCGCGCTGGAAACGTGCCGTAGCCGAAATGTCTGGCACCCAATCGTTAGGTTTTGCTATTGGTAAAGTGTATGTGGCGCGTTACTTCCCTGAGTCATCAAAACAGCAAATGGCTGAATTGGTTGAAAACCTTCGCACAGCGTTAGGTCAACGTATTGATGGTCTTGATTGGATGGGTGATGAAACTAAGGTAAACGCCCACGCTAAACTTGCCGCCTTCAAACCTAAGATTGGTTACCCAGATGTATGGCAAGAATTCGATGGCCTAACATTAACCAACAAAGATTTAATCACTAATATCCAAAACTTACGCCAATACTTCCATGCCGATAGCGTTGCTAAAGAATTGAAAAAGACTGACCGTAACCGTTGGGGCATGACGCCACAATTCGTCAACGCATACTACAATAGCTCGTTCAATGAGATTGTGTTCCCAGCAGCCATTTTACAGCCTCCGTTTTTCGATCCAAATGCCGACCCAGCTGTGAACTATGGCGGCATTGGCGCTGTGATTGGTCATGAAATGGGACACGGCTTTGATGACCAAGGCTCTAAATCTGATGCTAACGGTATTCAACGTAACTGGTGGACTGACAGTGACCGAGCAGCATTTGAGGCGAAAGCCGATATGCTTGCAGATCAATACAGTCAATACGAGCCACTACCGGACAACTTCGTAAATGGCCGTAACAGCTTAGGCGAAAATATTGGTGATGTAGGTGGTTTAGCCATGGCCTATCATGCATACCAGTTAAGCTTAAATGGTAAAGAAGCACCGATTATTGATGGCCTGACGGGCGATCAACGTTTCTTCTTAGCATGGGCACAAGTGTGGAAAGAAAAACGCACCGAGCAAAGCATGTTAAGTCAGCTGCGTGCAGGTACTCACGCACCTGGCCGTTACCGCGCACTTGCGCCACGTAACCATGATGCATGGTACAAAGCGTTTGACGTGAAACCAGGTGACAAGCTTTACTTACCAGAAGACCAACGCGTTCGTATTTGGTAATCGGTCAATCAGCCGATAAATATAAAGCCAGTCAATTGACTGGCTTTTTTATGAGTCGATGAAAGTGTACTTTTGCTACTTAGTTAAATCGACCACAACGCGGCCACGAACTTGACCAGCCATTAACGCTTCTGCCGTGCTTATCACTTCATCTAAGCCAATATCTGCTGAAATATCATCAAACATTTGTGGTTCAATAATCTCAGCTAAGCGTTGCCATGCCTCAAGTCTGTCTTCAAGAGGACGCATGACGCTGTCGATACCCGCTAACGTCACACCACGTAAAATAAATGGCATGACAGAAGAAGGAAAGTCCATCCCTTGGGCCAAGCCACAAGCCGCTACAGTGCCGCCATATTTTGTACTGGCGCAGATATTGGCTAAGGTGTGACTACCAACAGAATCAATCGCCCCAGCCCAGCGCTCTCTGGCTAATGGTCTACCTGGCTCCGATAAGGTGTTACGGTCAATCACTTCTGCAGCGCCAAGCTTTTCAAGATAAGCGGCTTGATCTGCTCGCCCTGTTGATGCCACAACCTGATAGCCAAGTTTGGCTAAAATGGCGATAGCAAAGCTGCCGACACCGCCATTAGCGCCTGTCACCAGAATTTCACCTTTTTCAGGAGTGACGCCATTTTTCTCCAGCGCAATCACACTCAACATTGCGGTATAACCTGCGGTGCCAATCGCCATAGCTTGCTTTGGCGTAAAGGCATTAGGCAACGGGATCAACCATTCACTTTTTAAACGCGCCCGCTCAGCAAGACCACCGCAATGCACTTCACCAACACCAAAGCCATTGAGTAGCACGTAATCGCCAACTTTGAATTTATCAGTCTCGGACGCTTCAACAAGCCCCACTAAATCAATACCTGGCACCATAGGAAACTGCCTGACCACAGGACCTTTACCGGTAATTGCCAATGCATCTTTATAGTTTATCGTGCTATAAATCACTTTTACGCTTACATCGCCATCGGGTAAAACACTCTCATCAATTTCCTTAACTGCCGCGCGATATCCTTGGTCATCTTTTTCAATTAATAAGCCGTTAAACATGGTCACTCCTCAATATAGACCGCTCGTCTATAAATAGTTAAAAAATTTTATCGCGGTAATCCTGCGATAAAACATTCAAGGTAATTTTGCAGTGGCTGAGTGCTTTTAACTAACTTTGCGCGGCTTACCGCCCCTTCCCAGCCAACCCAAAAATGCTCAGCCAATAAAACACAGTTAGCCGTTGGGGATAATTCGCCCTCAACTTTGGCAGCCTCTAGACAAGCCGTTAATCTTTGCTGCCAATCTAAAAATATATCAATCAATTGCTGTCTGTAGCTTTCAGGTAATAAATCCACTTCTTGGCCTAAATTGCCAACCAAACAACCACGCTTAAATTGATAGCGCTCCATACCATCCATCGCACTTTCAACAAAAAGGCCAATACGTTCAAGCGCTGAGTAAGCTTCGTTTAGCAAGCACTTATCAAGTTTGTAAGCAAAATACGTGGCGTAGTTTTCAATCACAGCCTGACCAAATGCTTCCTTACTCGCAAAGTAATAGTAAAACGAACCTTTGGGCACACCGACCTTTTTAAGAATTTGATCGATTCCAGAAGAGGCAAAGCCATTCTCAGTCAGTTGCTCAAGACCACTGCGAATTAGTTCCGCCCGAGTATCTTGACTATCTCTCGCCTGCTTGGGCGGCCTACCACGTCGTGGTTTAGTGATGTTTTCTACAATTGATTCTGTCATAAAATCATATTAGACCGATCGTCTATTAAAATGCAATGTTATTTCAGATCCTTTGCTTTTTTTGTTTAGTTGCTCTCACTATGATTCCTTGCGATATGCCATAAATCCTGTACCTGGCACCAAATGGTAACTCTTAAAGTTTTCATTGAGGAATAATAGCCACAAATTCACTATTTGAGGTTTTATAATGCAGCGCAGTAATGGTTTTACGCTAATTGAATTAGTGGTCGTAATTATTATTTTGGGTATTTTATCTGTGGTCGCAGCGCCAAAATTTATCGATCTTAAAGGCGATGCCCATACTGCTACCATTGAAGCGATGGCAGGAGCCATTGATAGCGCAAACAGCTTGGTTTACTCGAAGTCTGCGATTAATGGTGTTGAAAAAGAAGCGTCGATAGATGCTGCTGCAATTGGCGATGAATATGCAGGTGCAACGCTCATATATGGCAGCATGCAGTCTGATGAAACAAGCTTAGTGATGTTTGTCGAAGGTATTGATGACCCAAGTGCATGGGACATGGAAAAAACCAATGAAGTAAACATGAGAATTCATCCTGCTGATCACCCTACCATTGGTGATGGGGCTGGCAACTGCTTCGTACAATACAGCCACCAGTGGACTGATGCTCGTGGAGCAACTTATCCCGCTAAAACCACTTTATATACTGACGATTGTTAGACATCGATGAAAAAACGGCTAAAAGCCATTTGTAAATGTTATTAATACTGCTGTAAAACAAAGCAATAAACGATATATCATCAAGCTAACTTGGCACTCTTAGTAAAGTGCCATTAACGATGAACCTTAAGCGATGAGCCTTCAGCCATGAGTGGCATACCTAAGCCGATGAAATACCGTTAATAATGTCATTTAGCTCTAGCCGTAAACGTGCATTAGATACAAGCCGCCCTATTGCTTATCGAGCATCGAGTGCACGCTCTTGTGCCGTTTGCGTATCTGAAAAATATCGAGTTAAGCGATCTGTAATCCTAGAACAAGTCCGCCAACAAACCCATGTTGATCTCAACGCTGTTGATAATTCAGATGGCATCTTAAAAGCGATTAGCGCATTAGAACACATCAAATTAAATGGCCTTAATAAACCGCTCCACACTATTTGATAACGCTGCACTGTTTGATAACGCGCTGCACTGTGGTGACTCAGCCATCGCACCATTATGAAACAAAATGCACGCATTTACTGAACAGAACTTAATCATTCAACCTAAAGCTGCAGAAAAATCGCACCGATATCGATCATAGAACTTATTGTTATGATGGAATTTTTATCTAGTCGCACCATTTTAGCCCCTCCTGAATTTAACATTATCCCAACATAGGAATAATTCTTGCTTTACTAAGTGACTGAATTATAAATAAGAGAATAGCTTTGGGGAGCATAAATGGACAATATCAGTGACGCGATCGGGGTAATTGCACAAAGTGCGGATACCGTTTTTATCCTTCTTGGTGCAATTATGGTGCTAGCGATGCACGCAGGCTTTGCATTTTTAGAAGTGGGGACTGTCAGGCATAAAAACCAAGTAAATGCATTAGTTAAGATTTTAACCGACTTTGCTTTTTCAGCTGTAGCCTATTTTGTCATTGGCTATCAAATCGCTTACGGCAGCCACTTCTTTGTCAGTGCAGAGACATTATCAGCTAATAATGGCTATGACTTAGTGAAGTTCTTTTTCTTACTCACCTTTGCCGCCGCTATTCCCGCCATTGTTTCTGGCGGTATTGCTGAGCGTGGTAGCTTTCGCCCCTTCTTATTTGCCTCTGCATTGATTGTGGCGTTTGTATACCCACTGTTTGAGGGCATGATATGGAATGGTAACTATGGATTTCAAGCATGGTTAGGCAACACCTTTGGCGCAGAGTTTCATGACTTTGCAGGCTCTGTTGTCGTACATGGAATGGGCGGTTGGTTAGCATTAGTTGCTGTGTACTTTTTAGGTGTTCGTGGTGGCCGTAAGCCCGGAGTCGCCTTTGCTCCATCTAACATTCCCTTTCTGGCATTAGGGTCGTGGATACTAATTGTCGGCTGGTTTGGTTTTAATGTCATGTCAGCACAAACATTAGATGGCATAAGTGGCCTTGTGGCCCTAAACAGTTTAATGGCCATGGTGGGCGGCACGATTATCGCGTTAATTGTTGGTAAAAATGATCCAGGGTTTATCCATAATGGTCCACTAGCTGGGTTAGTTGCTGTTTGTGCGGGTTCTGATTTAATGCATCCAGTTGGCGCTTTTGTCGTCGGTGGTGTTGCCGGTGGCTTATTTGTTTTTGTATTCACAAAACTTCAACGCAGCACCAAAATTGATGATGTATTAGGTGTTTGGCCTTTGCATGGATTATGCGGTGTTTGGGGTGGTATTGCTGCTGGAATATTTGGACAACAAAGCTTAGGCGGTCTTGGTGGTGTAAGCATTATGTCGCAACTGGTTGGCACACTTGTGGGTGTTGGTTCTGCCATCGTAGGCGGCGTGATTGTTTACGGTATTGTTCATAAAATAGCTAGCTTACGTTTAAGCCAAGAAGATGAATATATAGGCGCTGATTTAGCCATTCACAAAATTGGCTCAACCAATGCTGACAAGTAGTTCTGTCAGTTTATATGGCTGTTTTTATGACTGTTTTTATGAAAAGGTTCTGGCCTGTTTTCAGCCCGATAAGTGACAGCATAAAATAGTGACGAAAACAAAAAAGCTCAAGCAATTGCTTGAGCTTTTTTAGTAAACCAATGCGATTATAAAACAGTAATCACATCAGCTTCAGGTAAACGAGCTTTAGGTTTACCGTGGTTATAATCTTCACCACCTTTGTGGTACCCAATCGCTAATGCAAATTGACACACATAACCTGCTAGTTCTTCTTTGAAAATCTCGCCAATTAAGTCAGGATCGACCCCTTCCATTGGCGTTGAGTCAATACCTAAACGCGCTAGAACGTGCAGTGTATTACCAATCGCAATGTATGTTTGCGCTTTAGTCCAGTTGCCGTTAAACCCATTTTCATCAGTATTTAAATCAGCAAAGGCATAAGCACCATTTAACATGTTGTCGTACATTTCTGCCGGTAAATGGCCTGATGCCACTTCTGCGTCAACCACTTTACGGTAGTCATCTTTGGTGTAATACGGGTTGTGAGCAAATAAAATAATGTGTGATGCTTCAGTCGCATGAGGCTGATTAAACTGATGCATGTTTGCAAAAGTATCGTGGAAACGTTGTTTGGCAGCATCCGTTTCAAGCACAATAAATTTCCAAGGCTGCGAATTGATCGAAGAAGCAGATAAACGCATCGCCTCTTTAAGTACTGACATATTTTCTGCAGAAATCCGTTTAGAAGCATCATATTTTTTAGCTGTATAGCGGCTGTTAAGATCTGTAATAATTTGATGAGACATAAAGTATTTCCTCAATAAGCAATGTCAAAAAATGAATCAAGAGACAAAAATGAATCAAGAGAATGTTATTGCCATCCCCATGAATAAAGTCGCTTAAAATCTTGTTGCAGTAATACTAGTTAAAAATGGCTAATTTCGACATAGCCACCAGCACCAAACATTATGGACTTATTAATCCATAATAATCGACGCTATCATTAGCGGATCCCATGACAAATATTGAGTCTTTACTCTATCAACATTAAGATAATGACATCACTCGAATCAGATAATCGCATTGAGCGATAAAGAAACCGCAATGGATGCATATACCACAACGAAAAATCAACACGCCCTTGTAGTAGAAGGCGGCGCAATGAGAGGGATCTTTGCCTCTGGCGTGTTAGACAGATTTATTGAACAACAATATCGTCCTTTCGACTTTTGTATCGGCGTGTCAGCTGGTTCAACAAATTTAGCCTCTTGGTTATCTCATCAAAAGCAGCGCAATTACCGTATCATTACCCATTATTCATGCCTGCCTGAATTTATTGATTTTGGTCGTTTTATTCGTGGTGGTCATTGGCTTGAGCTTGACTGGTTATGGGATATTTTGGCAAAAGAATGCTATTACGATATGGCAGCGTTTGTGCAACAGCCGATCCCTTTATTTGTGGTCACAACCAACATCAATACAGGTGAAGCGGTTTATATAAAAAGCACTGAAGACAATCTCGAACTGATTTTAAAAGCATCCTGTTCAGTGCCTATCGCTTATCGAGACTTTCCTACTTATCAAGGTGCTCCTATGACAGATGGCGGCATTGCCGATTCAATACCTGTTATTAAAGCCTACGAAATGGGCGCCAAAGAGATCACTGTAGTATTATCTAGACCATTAGGTTATCGCAAAAAGGCCCCCAAAATACCTTGGCTAATCACTAAAACTCTCAAACGACACCCTAAACTTGCAGAAGCCATGGTGAACCGTGCAACCAATTATAACCAAGCCATCGACTTTATCATGCAGCCTCCAGCAGACTGCAAAATCCATATTATCGCCCCGCCAGATGATTTTAACGTCGGTAGATTAACCACTGATAAAGCAGTTTTAGAGGCAGGATATCAAATGGGAATCACTGCTGCAGATACCTTGCTTGCGAAGCCCTGTTTTAGTTAAAAAAAACCGGACAAGATGTCCGGCTAACAAGCTGCTTCCGTGCATTGATTACCAAAAATGCTTTTACGCAAATTTGCTACACCTTGTGCCACAACACATGGACAGGTAAAGCTGTAATCAACGATTAGGGTTGGTAATGAAAAGTCGATTTATCTCGTATTTTTATGGTTAAACTGAGTATTGTTAATTGGCTTAAAGCCCGTTTCTATTAAGGTAATTGTTTAGACCACACTTGCCCCTTCACTGCTTTGTCATAGCCATAATTGTAAAGTGCTTGCATGTATTCAAAATCAAACATTGCCTTAGTTTCTACTGGTGCATCAAATTCGCTATCCACATAGGTGAAGCTCAAATCGATTTGTTGTAATTGGCTGTCATAAAGCATTTTGTATAGGTCACCTCTGCTTTGCAGCACTGTTAAACTTTTTAAACTTCGAGTCAGTAATGCCATGCCCTTATCTGGTATCACTTCATAAGGCATAGTTAACATGCCATTGCGGATAACATGAATATATGGCTGTTGAGTTAGCCCAAGTGCCTTTGATAGCTTTCCATAATCTGTTGTCACTGGCTCAAAGAACATTTGTGCAGATAAACCACCATCGACGTGCAATTCCTCATACGCTTCACCCTGATAATCGACTTTGATAAACTGCGGAGGGAACACACCAGGGATCGATGCACTCGCCGCTAAAATTTGATGAATAAAACCAGCTTTATTGTCGATATTACTGTTAGCAATCGCACCAATATTCCATATTGATAAACGGCCAGAATCAAACTGTGTTGTGCCGATAAATAATCGACGCCCTGCATTATGCTGCTTAGCGATGTCAGCTATCATTTCTGGGGTGTACACGCTAGCAATGAACTCCAGCATATTGTCACCGTTGGTAAAAGCATCTTTAAAAAGCGTATTTAAAAAGTTACGTTTGCCCATGATTTCTTTGTCATTAATCCCTAGCATCACTTGCTTTAATCTAGGCACTTCATCGCCGCCCAGAAACGCAAATGGTGCGATTAATGCCCCCGCACTAACGCCTGTCACTATTGTGTATTGTTCAAGTTGGTCATGATCGTATAAGCCATTAACGACACCTGCACCAAACGCACCTTTAGCCCCGCCTCCTGATAACACTAAAATGTTTAACGCATCGCCCTGAACAGTTAACGGGGTGGATTTTGTTAAATCAGAATATAAAAAAGTGGATGGTTCACCAGCCCAAAAGCGCAGCGGCTCTGCATTAGGTGATTTTGCTTCGCCGTCAACGGTCGCTTGCTCATAACCCTGTTCAGGAACTCGAAGATCAAAAGTATGTGTGGTGCTACAGCCAGCGATAAGCATCAATAATAAAATGGCTGCTATCTGTTTAACGTGATTCATTGCTTCTCTCTATATGTTCTGTTTATTGCAACAAGCCTTCTCTTCTGTTGGTCCGCCGTTTGTGGCTACAACACAGAAAATAACGCTTAATGGGGTAAATCCACTTTGTCACACCTACACACCACTTATTATAAAAAGCTTTTAAATCAGTAACTTTATAGTGAAACACCTAAGGTTAGCAGGTTGATTTGACGCATTATAGAGACTGAAATGACCTAAGCAGAATCACATATGAAGGATCAAACCCTCATCCTGTATTGACTGAGTATCTAGCACGTCGTGTTAAAGCCCCAATGACTCAATGGAAAATGCATCACTTCCCTAATTCCATTCTCAACGCCATTTCCTCAGCACTTAAATCCTAGCTGCAAACGGAATTCATTCCTTCTCTCAAGTAACCCATTCAACAGTTTGTGTTTCGTCATTTATCAATCAGTTTGTATAAAAAACAAACCGAGGGTTTCGTCCTACAAACGCGATTAACTAAATTTAATCTTTCTCCCTAGAATGCTCGCCAACACAGTTTCATCAATGCAAAAAGCGCTAGCGGCACAAAAAAGACTGCAGCCTTTTTAGCGAGGTTTGTATGAGATTCACGACTAACAAATGAACGGTTAGTTGACATCAATAACGATTGAATACGCATAGGTTTGCGGTTCAGTAGGAGCAAATACAGCATGACCTTTACTAAAAATTGGATAACCTCTTTCCCGAAGCAAGCTTTATCCATAGGCATCAGCGTAATGGCACTCAACTTTCCAGTGAATGCTTTAGCTGAAGAATTTCAACCTGTTGAAGAGAGCGAAAAACAGCAAATTTTGACAGGTAAAGCCATCTTCAAAAAATACGGCATTGCAGATGACTTACCTAAGCTTGGGTTGAATTCATTAGTACAAGGTGAGCACTTGGTTGAGCACGTCAAACGCTCAACCAAAGTCGGCGATGAAGAGCGTAAATCCGAAGTGTTTTTAATTCAAAATACTGACGAGAAAGGCAACATTGACCTTCGCATCAAATATGACCCTGCAAAGCTTGATGAAAACGAAGACATTATTAAAGAAATCGAAGCGAATACTAAAATTGAGTATCGCTTACGTAATTATGCGCAAAGTTATGATCCGAACTCTGTTACCGCAACAGAGCTAGGTAATGGCCAAGTAGAAATCGCATTCAATTACTCTAAGTTTGGCTTACCGCAAGATATTGCTCACTTTCGTTTTATGCGAGTCAAAATCACGGTTGAGAATAACCAACCTGTAAAAATGATTATTAAAAATACCCGTGACTTTGCATATCAAAATTACCGCATTAATGACTATCATCAAGTGGTCAATTTTGAAACCTATGACAATGGTAACGTTGGCGTTAAAAACAAGCGCATCGAAGCCAATGGTGAAAACTCAAAAGGCACAGCCGTTAGCATCGCAACCATCGTTGAACCTGTGGCCTTTTACGATGGTGACATGGAAGCAACCGTTGTTAACCAAGAACGTCTGTCCCAAGTATCAGATCCTCGCTACAAAGAAGAAAGCGTGAAGCTAGACCGCGTATTCCCATTAATGGGGGATTTAGTCCGCCGTCAAGGTATTGATGTGCCATTACCGTTCGGTGTGTCTGTTGCTTACCGTAATCAAGATATGAATTTTGGCTTTAGTGACTTTGACATTATGGGCGCCAATTTAAATGAGTTCTTTGACCCGTTTAAATCGGTAGCTCAAGTGAATGCGGAAAGCTTAAGTTTACGTGGTGACGTGAATATTTTGCCTTTTTGGAATGTATTTGGTTACGTCGGAAAAATTAATGTTGATGCCAAAGTTGATGCTGAATACACAGGTGAAATTGGTCGTCAGTTACAAGATAAGTTAAACAACAAGTTACCAGGTTTAGGTAATGCATTCTGTAATGAGCTATCAGCACTATGTAACTCTGGCACCTTAAGCGTACCTCTGCATCTTGAATACGACCTAATGGGGGTTGGAACAACCTTATCGGTTGGTTACAAACAGTTCTTTGCTTCTGTTACAGGTAGCTACTCGAGAACAAGAATGGTCGGAACAGATAAGTGGGGCGACGGCATCTTAACCGTTCAACCAATGCTGGGTTACCAGTTAGCAGATTACCGCGCACAAATCTTTGTTGGTGCTGAATATCAAAGCCTAAAACCTAACATGGAAGGGTCTATCCAAGGCGTTGAACTTGGCGGTGAAGAGTTCTTCTACAACGTGGGAGTTGACCTAGATAAGTGGGCTTACCTTGTTGGCTTTAACAAACAATTTGGTAAGCACTACAACTTAACCATGCTGTATAACAAAGGCGAAACCCGCAGTGCAGTCACACTGAATTTCGGTTACCACTTCTAAATTGACTTGATGTAACCCAAAACACTACCTGAGAAAAAATGACCTCACTCTATCAAGTTGAGTGAGTCATTTCTCCTTGCACGCACCTCAACGGGTAAGGCTGACATTCAGGGCTGAATTTTCATGAGGATTTCATCCTACATAACCGATTACGCATGTAGGCACTGAACAATTAATATACAGCCACATTTGCAGACAACCTAGCTATCAGGCCTTAACAATAATCAATCAGCCTCATTAGCAAATAACAGGTTACGTTTGGACGATTAGGCCATTACAGGACACGAAAATGACAATATTCAATAAAACCATACTTGCTGTTTCAATCGCATTCACATTAGCAGCTTGTTCTGGCAGCGATGATAATAACGAAACAACACCGACGCCACCGCCACCACCAGAAGTCACGCCACTTCCGACTGAAGAGGTGACGTTAACCATTGGCCAAAGTCAGGTTGAAGCCCTAAAAGAGTCTCATGTTGTTACCTCAGTAACAGGTGAAAAATCACTTGCCAGTATCGAAACATTCAAGGGCATTACTTACGCAACAGCAGAGCGATTTAGCCATAGTGCGCAACTTGATATGGACGAAACGGTCAATGCGACAGAATTTGGCTTTGCATGTCCACAGCTTAAAACAACATCACAACCTCAGTCTGAAGATTGTTTAAATTTGAATATTTGGCGTCCAGCGGATCTGTCAACGGATGTGGTACTACCGGTTTATGTATTTATCCATGGTGGTGATTTTGAATACGGCGCAGGCTCTGAGCCATTGATTCATGGCGATACGGTTGTTGCGCAAGGCGCTGCTGAAGGTAACCCATTTATTGCCGTGACACTTAACTATCGCCTTGGCATGTTAGGCAGCCACTGGCTTAAAGACAATCAAGGCGGCAACTATGGCCTTGGCGATCAAAAGCGCGCTTTAGAGTGGGTCAATAACCATATTGCTGACTTTGGCGGTGATATTGAAAACATCACCCTAATCGGTCAAGGCGCTGGTGCAATGTCGGTAGGCATATTGCAACAAGAAGCAACTGAAGAGCCGATGGCAGGTGAGTATTTTACTCGCGCTATTATGCAAAGTAACCCCGCTGGATTTGATTATCGCACTTACAATCAGGCTAAAAGCTTTGCCACTAGAATTGAAGACACCCGAGCTGAAATGCCAGAACTCAGTGAGTTAAGTTTAGCGGATATGCCTTTAGACCAGCTGATGACACTTCAGGCTAAAGTGAACTCGCCAATTGGTCGTATCGGTGATTGGACTGGGCTTAGCTGTGTTGATCTGGATAACCTTGTGGGTAGCGGATTATGCTTAACCAGCAAAATATCAGGTGAAGCAAGCCCAATGGCTAATCTAATGCCATTTGCACCATACGTTGAATATTATAAGCCAACGTTTGGTTCAACCATTAAAGGCTACCACTTAACCACTCAGCCTTCATTGGATCATTTTACCGTACCGACAGTTGTAGGTTCGAATACGGAAGAAGCCAATACTTTCGCGATGTTGCCAAGCTTAACCTTCTTGATCCCAACGATTATTAACTTAATGAATAATCTCGATCCAGAGTTAATCGAACAAGGTGACATCAATCAAGCCATGCTAACTTGGCTTGCTGACGAGAAAAACATGGCTTTAGTTGAACAAGAAATTGCTCAACTAACCGCTGATGATATTAAAGCGCAAGTGGAGCTAGGTGATATCTTACCGAGCAGCGCCTATGAAGCCATTGTTAAGTTTTACTTTGGTCTTGGTAACGGTGACACCACCAATGCATTACTCGATTTAGCAGACTTTTATCCAAACAATGAAAGTGAATTATCGGGCGCTTTAACCAACATGAAGCAATTTAAAATGATGCTAAATGACATGTTATTTGCTGGACCTTCACGTAAACAAGCACGAGAAACCCAAGAAAATAACGTAGACGCCACCTTTTATCAGTTTGGTTACCATGCAAGTTTCAACGTATGGACATACAACACAGAAGGTGAAGATGGCAATCTTGATATCGGCGATGTGATTAAAACGATCAGCTGTATAAGTGGTGCGTGTAATGGCTCTGAACTGCCATTTGTATTTAACAAAGCACTGAAACTTGATGGTTCACCAGTCTCTGTTAGCAGTAAAGACCAAGCGTTAATGGATAAAATGTCTCGCCTGTGGTTTAGCGATGCATTATTTGAAAACTACCAATACAACAACGACAGCGTGTTGTTAATCGACGAAGACGGAATTCATACATTCGAGTCAGATTGGGATAGCAAACAGCCAGGTACGGATCCGGCACTTAGACAAGGTCGCTTACAAGGACTTGAAGATTTAAACCTGATCTTAGGTTACCTATAAGCAGTGACTTAGCGCGATCAATGCACAAGATTTCACTCTTTGTTAGTCATACCTAACAACTCCCCAAAAATAGGCCAGTTCGCTGGCCTTTTTTATGACGTTTTTTGACGATTAACGGATACCTCATGAAGCTGTTTAACCCTATTAAGCCTATGTCACTGCTGACATTGCTTTGCGGCATATTGTTACTGACAGGCTGCGCCACACCTAACCCAAGTGTCCCAGAAGGATTTGAAAGCCACTTTGTAAAACGTGACTATCAAGCACAGGCTTACTTAATTCCAGCGGCAAATGAAGCCTTTGCCCGTCGAATTGATTTAGTCAGAAAAGCACAATCAAGCATCGATATGACCTATTTTTCGTGGAATGGCGATACCTTAGGCCTCACCTTACTAAATGAGCTCAAACTCGCAGCTGACCGCGGCGTGAAGGTTAGGCTAACCTTAGATGACTTACTGGTTTTTAACGAAAAATGGTTGGCGGATGTCGACAAGCACCCTAATGTCCAAATCAAAATTTTCAACCCATTTAACTCGCGCAAAATGGGCTGGGTTGGCCGTGCTTTTGATTTCCAAATCCATCAAGAAGTGCTAGATAATCGTTTGCATGAAAAGTACTTTAACGTCGATCATCAGCAAATGATCCTCGGCGGTAGAAACATTGGCGACGAGTATTTTGGTTACAGTAAAGAGGCTAACTTTTTCGACTTAGATGTGCTGTTCACTGGCGATATTATTGCGCCATTTGCAACCAATTATGAACAGCAATGGCAAAGTGACTTTGTTGTCCCTGTGAGTGAATTAATTAAGGTGAATGCGGATATTAGCGACACACGCCACTTTTCTAAAGCCTTAGCTAAAACCCAAAAAAAGCACCCAGAAATAACACAAAATATTGAATTAACAATCAATAATATGACAAACCCAGCGTTTATTGATGTGACAGTGTCACCTGTTTTCGATTCTCTGCAAAAAATGCATGACCGTTTACCTTACTTCAGAACACGAGCTGAAATGACGGTCAGTGAAGAGTTAAAGCAAGCCAAGGATGTCGTTATTTCAACCCCTTACATTGTGCCGACAGATAACGAGTTTACGGTCATTGCAAACCTGACAGCCCAAGCATCTAAAGTCACGTTAGTGACCAACTCGTCAGCCTCAAATGATTCGCTATTTATCCCGGCATATTATGAAAAGCACCGTCAAACCTTATTGGATATGGGAGTCGATATATATGAATATAAAGACACGGCCAAAAATGACGATCATTTTTACCATGGTGATACTTACTACCATAACAAGACCATTATTCTAGATAATCATGTCTCTTATGTGGGCTCATCAAATTTTGACCCACGCTCAGATTTCTTAAACATAGAGTTTGGCTTGTTCGTTCACAGCACTGAGTTTGCCGAGCATCTACACCAGTATCTTTTACAACAAAAAGCCACGCTTTTTTGGCATGTAACCCAACAAGAAAACGGGGATATCCAGTGGCGAAGTCAAGATAAGGTACTCAATAGCAATCCTAATTATGGAAGCTGGCATAAATTACCCGACTGGCTGTTTAGAAAAATGGATGGTGAGTCAGAGTTATAACTTGATACTGCAATGCATCTTTACCGTTCACGATTTTAGGGCATAACAATTCCATGTTATGCCCTATTTTTATCTGCCCTAAAAAAGCAACAATGTTTTAAAACTAACGCAGCCCATTACACTCTTCAGACATTACGCTTTTCAGTCATTGCATCATCAGCCATTTTTATTGAAAACAGCGTAAATCAAACAGCAACATAACTTGAGTTCAGTTATGCTAATAATATCCAGTCTTCAATTATGTTAATAATATCCAGTCTTCAATTATGTTAATAATTTAGAGCCTTATGCAACCAACCTCGGAGCGGCGAATGAATTTTAGTCTAGAGCAGCTACAAGCTTTCGTGATTGTTTATGAGGAACAATCAATCAGTAAAGCCGCAATCAAACTCAATAAACACCGCACGACTGTTGGACAAGTGATCAGCAATTTAGAAGACCAAGTAGCAGTGACCTTGTTTGAACGAGGCGCTCGAAATGTCACCCCAACCCACGAAGGCAGTTTACTGTACCATTACGCTAAACAAGCCTTAGAACAAGTCAAAACTTTCGATAAAGTCGCGCTTAGCCTTTCTTACGGCGAACTTGATTCAATTACAATCGCTTATAACAGCTTTATTCCACACACAGCCTTGTCATTGATTAGAGCGCAGCTCACCTCTGACTTTCCTAATATGCGGGTGCGTCTATTAGTACGGACTCAGCAAGAGATCCGAGCGGGAATTGAAGATGAGTCTATTCATTTTGGTATTGTGAATATCACGAATGCCAGCGCCATGAGTAATTTAGATTATGTCTTACTCGGCCAAATGCCTTTTGCTCCATATGTTAATCGCAATAGTGATATCGCCAAGCTCGATAGCAATGAAGTGTTTACCGCGCTGCAATCATCAAGACAAATTATTCTAAAATCTTTTTTAGATGAAAATATGGCAAAAAAATCACCTTGTCACCCCATTATGATGTTGTGGATCAATTGTCGCTCGCCATCAAGTTAGTCAACGATAATTTAGGCTGGACCTTACTCCCAAATCATCAAGATCATGCCAACGCCACCAATGAGCTACTGCAAATACAATGTCCGCAAATTAGCGATGACTATTACGTTCCACTGGCTTTGTGGAGTTTAAAAACAAAACCCATCATTGAAGTGAAAAAGTCGATAAAAGCGGCGTTTGATCGATACATATCATTAGGCCAGCAGGTTCAATAGCAATCCTTTACTGAAAACATGCTCGTCATAAAAAACACGCAATAAAAAAGCGACTCAACGTCGCTTTTTTACATCAGTTACATGGCAATCAACACGAAAAAACCGCACTACATCCTGAATAACCGCCAGATAAGATTGGCACTCAATTAAAAATAAGCCTTGTATAGCGCCCAAACTACCGTCTCATCAGCTGAGTAATCAAAATGAGTTGATGACGTACTTGCTAGTGTATTTTCAATCTTAATCTGACCCCAACGAGTTTTGTCTTGGCTTAATGGTGTTGCGACTTCTAATGTGGTTTTTAGCACCGATGTTTCAATACTGCCTGTCATGTAGGTATATTCAGGGTTAATCATAAAATAGGTGCCATCATTGCCCGTTTTCAAAATCAAGAATATATCGCCTGTTGCCCCATAAGTTGCCGTGTCTGACTCCCCCATCATCTCGACAAAATCATCACTGTATTCACCACCTAGCACGCCCGCTCTTACGAATAAATTAACCTTGTCACTCGGTAACGTAATCGATGCAATTCCGCCAATAGCCGCCGTGGTAAAAGCATCATTGTTAATCATATCCAATGACATCGCGACCTTAGGTACGGCTGTACTTTCTAAATCAAACACATGAAAGTATTGTAAACGACTGTCGCTATACTCACCTTCATTGTTCATCGTCCCTTCAAGCGTCAGCATTCCTTCTTGGGTGGGACTGACACTAAACGAACCTGAAATAGACACCTTCAAGTCCCCTTTATTGCTCATCGCGGCGTAGCCAGATGTCGTTGCTTTGGTTAAATCAGAAGGGTCATGTTCAGGCTTTTCTTCGGCAACGATTGCCGAGGAATAAGTGCCAGTAAACATTAGTGAGCTCAATAAAAGTGTTGCTAAGGTCGATCGTTTCATTAGTGCTATCTCCGGTATTGGTGTAAACCGAGATAGTAAAACCACTTCTTAAATCCAGATAATCGCCAAGCGATGATAATTTCATCACCACAGGTTTCAATGCAGTTAAAACATCCACATCAAAACCCGCCACTTGGGAATAAAAGCCTTTCTATTACACAAAAGGTACACAAAAGGGGGCAGTTCCCTCCTCCGAGATAATGATTAAACCCTCCCTAAGAGATATCACTTTTTTGCAGTTAGCCAGTAAATTACTCGTCATTCAACAGGCAAACACGCTGCCTGAATACGATGGATTTAATGTTCATCTTTCTAACTCGAGGAATAATCATGAAAAAAGTCAGCAAAATCACTCCATTGGTTATCGCAATGGCACTCATTGGTGGTCAAGTTCAAGCACAAGACTTTGATATTGTCATCAACGAAGGACGCGTGATGGATCCTGAAACAGGTTTTGATCAAGTCGCCAATATTGGCATTAAAGATGGTAAAATTTTAAGCATTACCAAAGACATCATCGAGGGTAAACAATCAATCAATGCCAAAGGTTTAGTGGTTGCGCCAGGGTTTATTGACACTCACTCTCATGTATCAAACATTCCATTTGGCCAAAAATTACACTTACGTGATGGTGTGACGACCCCGTTAGATTTAGAGGTGGGTTCTTACCCTGTTAATGCTTTCTACGATCGCCTTGAAGGAAAATCGATAACCAACTATGGTACATCGGTATCACCAGCAGGAATTAGAGAGTCAATTGTGAACCCTGATTATAACTCGCGAACAGGGTCACTGGTCACCGACTTATTTGAACAACACGAACATGAGCATTCTCATGCGACATTGGAAGTAGCAACATTTTTGCCTAACAAAGAGCAAATAGAAAAAATTAATAACAAGGTCGCCCAAGAAATGGGGCAAGGTGCCATTGGTGTTGGTGTCCCTGTCGGTTACATGTCAGCAGGCACGACCTCTGCAGAAACGATCTCTTGGCAAGAAACCGCAGCCCAATATGGTTCATCAACCTATTTACATGGTCGATTCTCAAGCCAAAAACCGGCAACGACTGGTATTTTAGGCTTCCAAGAAATGATCTCAAATGTTGGCATTTATGGCGGCGGCTTACTGATCCAACATATCCACCAACAATCATTAGAGAAAACACCTGAAGCATTAAAAATGATTGCAGATGCGCGTAAAGCTGGACTAAAGGTTTCAGCAGAGGTTTACCCATACTATCAAGGTGCTACTATTGCTGGTGCAGATTACCTCGTCCCTGATAACTATGGTCCAAACATGGGTAGAACGTATAAAGACATTATTGAAGTGGCAACCATGAAGCCGTTAACCAAAGAGCGTTACGATGAGTTAGTGGCAAACAACCCAAGTGCATCAGTAATTTTTGCAGGTATTTCTAAGCAAGGTATGCTGGAAGCGTTAGTGGATCCAAATGTTCATGTTGGCAGTGACGCGATGCCGTTAACTATCCCTGCTACTGGGCAAATGGCTGTTGACTTTGACACCCCTTATGAAGGCTTACAAGGTCACCCTAGAGCTGCGGGAACTCATGGCAAAGTATTACGTTTAGTGCGTGAGCAAAACATCATGCCACTCATGACTGCTATCTCTAAAATGAGCTACAAGCCTGCTAAATACTTACAAGAAAACGGTGTGCATGCGATGGAAAATAAAGGCCGTATTCAAGTGAACAAAGATGCAGACATTACTATTTTTGACCCTACAACCGTAACAGATAACGCCACGTTAACCGATGCAGGTTTACCAACAACGGGGATTCCCTATGTATTGATTAACGGTACCGTCATTGTTAATGACTCTGTGGTATTAAAAGATATCTACCCAGGTCAAGCGGTAAGAAACTAAGCGTTTTATTGTTCTCAACAAAACGTATAGGGGCGTTAATGATTGCATTAACGCCCCTTTTTACTGTGTTCACTGCGCATCATTTATTTATATCTCTAGGCACCATTCATTACATGAATAGCCACACGCCATAAATTTGATTGCTTTCATGGCTGGCATTGTTACTTTATAAACACGTTCACGCTGACGACTAAGACGAAACCAGCTTTTTTCTTAATGAGCCGCTTCAGTCAGTGGTGTTGAAACTTGATGGCTATTAGCTGAAAAAGCAATTCAATACACCATTACAATTCGATACAGCATTACAATTCAATACAGCATTACAAGTACAAGGATTAGTTATGTTGCGCCAATATCTTGCATCAGCCATCACCCTTTTGGCGTTATCGAGCTTTCAAGTCACTAGCACTGCATATGCTGCAACAAACCTAGCTACAACAAACCAAGCAGATCTAAAATGGCCAAACAACTATCAAGCTGCGGTGAGTTTATCTTATGATGATGCACTACTCAGCCAATTAAACTACGCGATTCCAGCGCTAAATAAGCATGGTTTTAAAGCCTCTTTTTATCTCACGCTATCTAATTCTAGTACCCAAACAGCGCTAGCGCGATGGCGTGATATTGCCACTGATGGCCACGAACTGGGCAACCACACCTTATTCCATGCCTGCAGTAAAAGTATTGAAGGACGAGAGTGGGTCGAGCCTCACAATAATATTGATACTAAAACCGTGGCGCAAATGCAGCAAGAAATCGAAACCGCCAATACCTTCCTCCAAGCCATAGACCAACAAACTGAGCGTACTTTTACGCCGCCATGCGGTGATTTTTATGCCGCAGATGGTAATTATATTGATGCCATACGTGAAAACTTTGTCGCAATAAAAGGTTACAACCCACAACTGGCTCCAAAGTTCGATTTGCTATTAATGCCTGAAAATGTAGATGGCGAAACCTTGATTAATTTTGTCAAGCAAGCCCAGCAACAAGGGGGCATTGCCAACATATTATTTCACGGCATTGAAGAAGATTACTTAAGCGTCAGCAATCAAGCTCACAATGAATTACTGCAGTATTTGAGCGATAACCGAGACATCCTGTGGGTCGACACTTATCGGAATATCATGGGGCATGTTAACTCAGCACTTAACCTTGATGAAAAAGCAACCAAGCCTCATTAAATACCATCAATAGCTTGATGATTCTCACATAATCCAAAGTAATTGATATCGATATTATTTATCTTAATAAGGGGCGTTGAGTTTTGTTCTATGTTTAGTCTAAGCTAAAACAGAAATTAAAGGATATTCAAGGAAGATTATGCTGCTATGGAATGACCAAAAACTGATTAACTTAATCAAGTATGCCCCTGCGCTAACGGTATGCTTTTTTATGATAGTGATCAATGCGGTCATCATTCATGACAACCAACAAAAAGAAAATGAAAGCATCCTATCCCTTCGAGAAGACGTTATTTCTCGTCAGAAAAAAGAGATTAATCAACAAGTAAATCAAGTCATCAATGTCATTCAATTCAAAAACAACCTGGTGTTATCACAGCTAAAACAGCAGTCCAAATCACGGGTCGATGAAGCCCACTCAATCGCTCAAAGTATATTCGTCAATAACCCTGACAAGCCGAAATCAGACGTCATAAAAATGATTATCAATGCGTTAAGGCCGATACGCTTTAATGATGGCAGAGGGTATTTTTTCATTTTTGACATGCAGGGCAATAATATCCTGCATGGATTAAAGCCCCATTTGGAAGGCACCTCAGTATGGGATGCCCAAGATTTACGCGGCACTTTCATCCTGCAAGAGCACATCAATAAAATAAAACGCCAACAAGGTGAAGCCTTTTATCATTGGTGGTACCAAAAACCGGGGTACCCAGCCACACAAGAATTCGAAAAAGTCGGCTTTGGTAAACAATTTACCCCATTTAATTGGTTTATCGGGACTGGAGAGTATGTCGCCGATGTTGAAAATGATGAGAAGGCAACCTTACTGAATTGGATTTCTGAATACGACTACGGTAATCATCAACGCCTGTTTGTCATTGACAAACAAGGTCACTCACTCGCTAACCCTATCACGCATAACGAGCATGCTTTTATTGAGCGCCATGAAGATACAACGCAACAAATGGTTAAACAGCTACTTTCCCAAGTAACCACTGAAGGTAACTTGGTAGAGTTTGATTTATCGAGCCAAACAGAGTTTGCATTAACCCCTGTAGAAATCACTTATGCCAAACTGTTTGAACCATGGGGCTGGGTTGTTGGCTCTCACTTTAATTCCCATGATTTTGAAGCTTACCTTATGAGCAAGCAAGAAGCCTTGCTGCTCAATAACCACGAGAAATTAATGAAGGTACTGACATTAAGTATCATCTCCACTTTTCTCATGGTGGGAGGCTGTTTATTTGCAAGTAACCTTATTGCGAATCGATTCAAAAAGTTTAAACACCGTATCGAAAAGGATTTTACTAAGTTAGCCAACTCAAAAGCCACCATGAAACATATGGCAATGCATGATGCATTAACTGGGCTTCCTAATCGAATGTGTTTATTAGACAAGATTAACCAAGATCTTAAATCTGCTAAAAAACACCATAGAAAGCTCGCGCTAGTGCTGATTGATATTGATAACTTCAAAAAGGTTAATGATATTTATGGCCAATCATCAGGAGATGAATTACTTAAAAAATTAAGCCAAGCCCTAGCGCAATCAATTGAACCTATCGATACCTTGGCACGCTTTGGTGGCGATGAGTTTGCATTTTGCTTTCCTAACTTAGATAACAACCAACAAGTTCATCAAAAAATTGCGCTAATACAAACGATCTTAAATAAAGCCTATACGGTAAATAACACTGAACATATGATTAAGTGCAGTATTGGTATTAGTATGTACCCCTCAGACAGCCAAGATCCTGAAGGCTTAATCCGAAAAGCAGACATCGTACTTTATAAATCTAAAACCAATTTAAACGGCTCAGTCACATTCTTTAATGCAGAAGTCGATGCTCAGGTCAGTTATGAGTATCAACTTGAAGAGCAACTAAGGGAGGCATTAGACAACAATGAAATTAGCGTCTTGTATCAACCTCAAATCAATACCCGCAATGTGAAAATACAAAGCGTTGAAGCGCTTGCTCGTTGGAATAACCCAAAGCTTGGTTCAATTTCACCCGACGTGTTCATTAACCTTGCAGAACGAACCGGACTGATTATTGATATTGGCTTATTTATTTTCCGTAAAGCCTGTGAAGATATCTTAGCAACATCGCCCAATGGGCATGGTGCAATCAATGTTTCAATCAATATCTCACCTAAGCAATTAGTGGATATCAACTTCGTAGAATCAGTGACCCAAATCGTCAGTGAAGTGGGTATTGATATTCATCGTATTACCTTAGAAATTACTGAAAACTTAGTGCTTCAAGATTTAAAAATGACCGCCATAATTTTAAATGAATTAAAGGCACTAAAATTTGGTATTTCCCTTGATGACTTTGGCACCGGCTACTCTTCATTGAGTTATTTAAACGAGCTACCGATTACTGAAATCAAAATTGATCGATGCTTTATTAATAATATTAATAGCAGTAAGCAAAGTAATGCACTCGTAAAAGCAATTTTTGCCATAAGTGAAGCTTACAACATCAGTGTTGTCGCTGAAGGTGTTGAAGAAAAAAGGCAGTTCTTAACGTTAAAATCATACCGATGTGACCTCATTCAAGGGTATTACTTCGATAAGCCGCTGACAGTAGAGCAACTACAACAAAAGTACTTTACCCCTGAGTTTGCATCACATGGTTAGTCCATTCGGGTAATAAGCGTGTGTTCGTCATCCACAAAAGCAACAAAGCCGCCGTGATAGATAAACACCCGACCACGCCCTTCAACTATGCAGGCAAGCTGTGGGTTCAGATCTTCTTCGTTATCCTGACTTTGAAAGGTTCCCGTGTCAGTGATTACGCCGCTGAATGTAGGCAAATATCCATAACTGCGCTTCGCTTGATCAATCAGGCTCAATTCGCTGGCGCTTGAGAAACAAGATGGAATAGCGCCTGCTTCTTCAATAAACATCGTTTTCAGTTCTTCAAAAGCGGTAATCACCAGCCAGTCGATGCCGTTAACATGATGGATAAACATAGAGTGTCTCGTTAATTCTGATGCAAAGATTTTATCACTATCAGGGGAGAACCTAGTAGCGGTTTAGTTACTAAAACACGTCATTCGGTGCCATTTGGGATATTCACTAAGCCATTATTTGGTAAATCAACATCCTGTTGCTTAGTTAATATCAGTTTTAGACATATGGAATTTACACTGGATTTCCAAACTCCGTTTGGATTAACGTCGTGGGTTCTCTCTATTTCCAAACTCCGTTTGGATTAACGTCGTGGCGCTTCGCCCACACCAGAGCAAGAAGGGTGAAACTGCTCACCCCTCTTGATTCTTTATAAACCATAGTCCCAGCAGCTCCGGCGAAATTTAAACAGCAAAATTTCCAACGGAGAATCATCCAGCTTTAGACTTCGTTTGTAGTTCTAACGAGTTGGTGCCCAAAGTCTGTTTTATTATTTTGAAAAATCAAAGTCGTGGCGCTTCGCGGAAATATCACCTTATATTTTCTACTGTATTGTGCACTTGATCTGACTTTAAAGTACTAGAAAGATATACAGTCATAAATGTACGCAGATGATTCCTGAGTAAAGTGAGCAAAAATCGCGTACTTTATGCTCGATAAACGTCTATTTACCTGTTAACTTATTGAAATTAAAATGATTAAAAACAGGTTGTAGAGACCTCTACATCAAAGCGCTCAGTTTTGCGGGCTTGATATTAATAAAACAGGTGTTAAATTTTATTTTTATCTTTACTAAACAGTCGGTTGGCTTGGTATCCTTGCTACTAACTTGAATTTTAACAGGAACATTATCGAGCAGCTATATAATAAGCTGTTATAGCAAAAGGGATAATTGGTTGTTATGAAGAAAGCACTAATACTTGATCGGTTAGATAGAGGGACGATACTGACCTCTTTACAAGCTGGTGGCTATAATGATCAATTGAAGATACTTAAGTCCAAGGTGGAAAACTGGGAGTCCATTTGCGACATTTTGGATCAAGACGAAAAAAATGAAACCATAGTATTGGCAAAATTCACTGAATATGTACTGTTTTTATTTTGTCTACCTCAATATAAAGAAGTTGGTAAAAAACTATTGAGAAAGATTAAAAATAAGAATCATGCCATCTTTATTTACCATAATAATTTTGTTGGGGAGTTTAGCTGTAACAAGAATCAGCCTTGGCGTCGAGATGTTTTAGATATCGATGACGAGGATGATTTTGTTTCCACATTTAGCGGCGATTCTAGCCTTGAGACATGGCTAAAACAAAAATGTATCAGCACAGATAGTGATATATATGAAGTGAAAGTAAAAGAATTTGTAAAAGATATTAACAGGGCTGAATTTAATGTAATACCGTATCGAAAATTAGTCGACATTGAAATTGCAGGCCAGAACTTTATAGAAAGTGTGGATCAAGGGCTAATTTTTAGGGTGTACGTTCCTAATGAGCGTCTTTGGGCGAGAGAACTTGATCGCTTTGTTATTCTTTTTAGGGATTATGCTTCAACTGCAGTGAATAGTGATGTCAAGGTTGTTCAAAATAGAACAGGTAAAGGTGTTACGTTTTCTCTGTATTCAAATGATGGGCAGATTGATAAAGATAATATTGGCAGCCTGTTCGAAGAGTTCTCTACTTTTCTTGATCTTTGTTCAAAAGATGTTGAAGAGGCAACGCGATTACTTGAGAAATCAGGCATACCCAAGAAAGACTTAGGGAGAATTATTAATCGATACACAAAAGAATCTAAGCGATTAATTATCGACTTGAAGCATGAAAGAGAGAGCAAGATTCTTTGCATCAAGCAACGTTTTGAAAGTGAAATATTTGAAGCTGAAATTAGCCAAGATATTGCAGACTTTGTCGAAAGCTCCCTCCCCCAAACTTCCAGTCCAAGCGGTGTGCTACTAGGGTCATCACAAAATCAGATTAATGCGTCCGTAGTTAATATTACCAATAATCACATAGATTCGATGGAAGGTATTATTGCTAATGAAATAACAGGTAATATTAGTAGTACACCTGAAGATGAGCAGTTGCGTGCACTAATTGAAACTCACATAGTAACCACTGCTGAGAAGACCGAATTAAAATCTGCTCTTGATGAGCTTAAAGATGATTCATTATCTTCAAATGAGAGAACTATATCGTGGCAAAAACTGCAGGGATTTCTGGGTAAGGTCGCAGATAAAGTGGGTGATGTAGGTGTTCATTTACTGAAAAAGTATCTTGAACAGCAGATATAGCTATAACAAAGCATTGCAGCGGACAAGCCGCTGAATGCAGCGTTATGAGTCAAGGAGTGATTCGTGATCTACTATAAATATCGAAGTTTGGATAAAATAAAATTTTTACTTGATATCTTTTTAAACCAGCGCCTTTATGCTGCGCCCTATACTAGTATGAATGATCCAATGGAAGGTCATTATTTTCATCGTTCAGGAAAGCTCAGTCCTGAATTTAAATCGGCTTTAAAAGGTAAAAAAGACTCATATGGTATCGTTTCATTATCAGAGGTTAACGATAACGCTTTAATGTGGGCTCACTATGCAAATGGTCACAATGGCATAGCTATCGGGATTGAGATTTCTAGTCCTAACTATGAAATTGTTCCAATAAAATACGACGGCTTAAGTCATTTGACACAAAAATTTGAACATGAACCTGCTGAAGCTGCGAAACGCATTCTTTCACACAAATTAGAAATCTGGGATTATGAAAAAGAGCATAGAGTATTCGTTCAACACGAGAAATTTGTACCTGTAAAAATCAAGGAAGTTATTTTTGGTCGTAGGGTTAGCCCACACGATAAAGAGTTTTTCGAAAAGCTAATTAAAAAGCTATGCGGTAGTGAAATACAGATAAAATCAGAAAACGCATAACAAGGCGTTATACAGTAAGGGACTATGGGCGAAATATTCAAACAAAACAGTATTAATTTAGCCATTTCAACAATGACTATTTTATTTGGTTACTACTTCGATCTTGGTGGTGCTTCGTTTTGGTTTGGTGGACTTTTAGTAATCCCTGCAATTGCTATTTGGTTTCAGTTTAAATTCGCGCTTGGCAGTTTTTTGTTACGCCTCGGAATTGCTGTTTTACCTTGGTTAGCTCTGTGCATCATTGGTTTATTGTGGGCATCAAAAACAGAACATGATGGTCAGCGCGCCATGAATATGTTCTTTTTTGAAATGCTACTATATTCTGTTGTTGCAGGTGTTGTTGTAGTAACAGCACGCTTTTTCTTTCAAAAAACTAAAGCTCGGAGTTAGTTGCTGTATAACAAGTTACTCAAATACATGGAGAGTGAAGTGTAATAATTGGAATAATTGGAATAAGTTGGGCCAGAGTAAACTTAATTATTAGTTAGCAATGCTCGTAATATCCTTCTTCTACCTCACCCACTAATCGCTTATGAGTGAGCTGAGGGTGCAATTTCAAAGCTGTGAAAGTGTGCCGAGAAACTGAAACTAACCCTTTTAGCGGGCATCAATTGGGTCGTTTAGATAGCTTAATATACATAAACAAAGATAAAAAGATGACCAAACCACCTGCCAGTTTTTGAATTTCTATCGCTTCACCAAGCACCATTACACTCAGCATGAGTGTCCATATCGGCTCTAGGATCATGATGAGTGCCGCTGTTTCCATGTTTACCGAGTATTGTCCTAGTGTTTGCAGCAAATAACGCATCGATGTGGCAAAGACTGTCGATATAACAAACCACGCCAGTAAGGTGCTGTTTAGCTCAAAAGCGGCGGGTTGTGTAAAGAGCACGTAAATACCGCCCACGAGGCCGACGGTAAAGAGCTGTAAACAAATGGAATCTAATGGTTTTATACGACTACTGATTTTTTTGTTTAATACAAAATGCACCGATAAAAGTGCTGATGCAAATAAAAAGTACCACTGAGATTCATCCACCTGCCAACCATTGGTCAAGGTCATCAACATCATCCCCACTACGCTGAGTGGCAGTGCGTACCAAAAGGCTTTGTTGGGCTTAATCTTAAACAATAACCATGCTGTCATCGGTGCGATGATCATCGCTAGGCTCATGATAAATGCCCCTTCCGATAAACTTGCAGTCACAGATACCGCGTGTACCCATACCAGCAGAGCTAACCCCAAAAAGACGCCGACACAGCAAGCAAGTAAGATTTGCTTGGCTCTAAGTCGCCACAGGCTTTTATAACAAAACGGCAGCAGCACTAGACTTGCCAGCAAAAAACGACTGGCAATAAAGCTTTCACCGGGCATTTCAGCGACCACAATTTTCGAGGCAATCCAGCCAAATGCAGCCAACAAGGTGGCGATAAATAAAAACAATGCTCCGCGCATAAAAAGACTCTTATTGGCTGGGCGGTTGATCTTTCAAGGTTGTTTTGTCGCAAGTTTTGGATGCATCTTTGTGAATAAAAGGTGCCTAGATGACTAGATGACTAGATGACTAGATGACTAGATGACTAGATGACTAGGCATCAAGGCATCAATCCATCCATCTCAATTAAAACACTTTATTTCGAACAAAACTTAACCAGCAAATTTCAACAGGCCCTAGTGACGAATAATAAACTGAGGTTGTTATAAACGATAAAGACTCAGCTGACGAACAATGAATCAATAAACTGTGAAATCAACAATTATATCGAGTTTGTGTTAATTCATTTGTCAGTAATTGTGTGGCGTATTAAACATAAAAAAGCAATCTTGCATCTGCAAGGTTGCTATTTATTAGTCTATGTTAGCCTAAATACGACTGGGTTAACTAACCAGTAATTTTCATGATGGGCTGTATTCAGGGTAATCTGTTAGGCCTTTTTCATCGCCGCCAAATAAGGTAGCAGGGTCGTGTGCCGCTAACGGATAGCCATGCTTAATTCTATTCGGTAAATCTGGGTTTGAGACAAACGGACGACCAAAGCCAATCATGTCAGCTAAGCCATCATCAATGGCGTCTCCGCCCTTTTCAGCATCATACTTACCCGCATAAATTAATACCCCTTTATAAGCTTCACGAACCGCGATTCTAAATTCGATTGGCGTTTCAGGCGCGTCATCCCAGTCAACTTCGGCAATATGCAGATATACAATCTTGTGAGTCTCTAATAATGCTGCAGCTGCGGTGTAAGTCTCGACCGGTGTTGCATCAACGGTGCCATTAAGCGAGGTAAACGGCGCTAAACGCACGCCCACTTTATCAGCCCCGATAGCATCAACCATGGCAGCAACCACTTCACTTAAAAAGCGCAGGCGGTTTTCAATCGAGCCACCATATTCATCAGTGCGGTTGTTGGCTTCTGAATCGATAAATTGATTAATCAAATAACCATTCGCCGCATGCAGTTCAATACCATCAAAACCTGCTTCAATCGCATTCAGCGCCGCTTGACGGTACTCAGCAATAACAGCTTCAATATCAGCTTTGGTCATTGCACGTGGCTCAACCACATCAACAAAACCTGGTGCATTAGTACCATCATCAATAAATACTTTCACATTTTCAGCTTTCAGCGCTGACGATGAAATCGGTTGCTGACCACCAATATTTTCAGGATGCGTCACACGACCTACATGCCATAACTGAGCGAATATCACTCCGCCTTTAGCATGTACTGCGTCAGTGGTTTTCTTCCAACCAGCAATTTGCTCAGCTGAGTAAATCCCCGGCGTCCACGCATAACCTTGGCCCATTGCTGAAATTTGCGTGCCTTCGGCGACGATCAATCCTGCTTGCGCACGTTGAGCATAGTACTGCGCCATCATGTCATTGGCGACATTGCCTGGCTGTGATGCACGTGAACGTGTCATTGGTGGCATGACGATACGATTATTTAGGGCATGTTCACCTAACTGTATCGTTTGAAATAGTGAGTCTTTCATGGGAATTCCTTAAAATCGAAAACGGCAAAAATAATCTGAAAGCAAATATGATGACGTTAATCTAATTGGATTAATTCAATCTGATATTTGTCAGGATCTGTAATAAAGGCGATATGAGTTTCGCCGCCTTTAACTGGGCCTGGCTCACGAGTGACATTACCGCCCAATGTTTTAATCTTGTCGCAAGCGGCATAAATATCATCAACACCTAAGGCTAAATGACCAAAAGCATTACCCATTTCATATTCATTGGTGTCCCAATTATGGGTTAACTCGATAGTGGTGCCACCTTGCTCATAACCGACAAACACTAAGGTGTAGCGATAGTCTTTATTCTCGTGACGCTCAAGTACCTTCATACCCAACACATTCGTGTAAAATTCGATAGAGGTATCAAGATCAGCGACGCGTAACATTGTGTGTAAAAATTTCATAATTTGCCTTACAAAGTTGGCCTCAAACAAAAGTCATTAAGCTTGTTGCTTGAGTGTGCCTCAATGGGAATAACATCATTTTACGCCTATCAAATATAAAAATATAATTAGCATTTATTCTTATAATCATAATTTTTTGTTATCAAACGAGACATTCAATAGCAGGAAGAATCACTTAAATTGTGCCTGCGATATCAATGGATCCCATGGGATCATTTCACTACACTGTAGCTAAGGTTTAGATCGGAGTGGTTTATGTTTTTAACGTTTGATGTGTTTGGCAAAACCATGGCGGTATTGCGTAAAAACGAAGAATGGCAATTATTTTTAGATTCAGGAACGGGATTGCGATCTAGGATTTATGATGTGGTTATCCCCGCCGATTTAACTGAATCTGAACTGGATAAGTATTTAGCGGATATCTTTCATGAGAATGCCAAAGGTAATCAGCTAACTGTCAGCCGCATTAAGTAATTCTCTATCTTGGTTTGCTATAACAGATTAATCATTAATCTATCTTGATTTCGCCTGTGCCCTCTTCATTGCTCAGATAACAAACTATGCCACAAACCCTTACCAGTTCTAGGTTTCAGCCATTTAATTAGGATGGTCGGTCACCTGATTTTTTAATGCGCTAGCGTTGTTGGATTACTGTTCGCTATTGAGCTAATTACGTTTAATTATTTGTCAGCTCGACATTTATGTAGGGTTTTTAACCACTCGGTAAATTGACTTATTTGAACTGGCCACCGAATATTACACGCAAAAAAAGCGAACCATTGGGTTCGCTTTTTTACTTAAATACTCGCTCATATCGCCCAAGGGCAAGCTTGAATAAATCAGCTATGCATAGGCATGTAAATAAGCAACTTGGACAGGGTTTCTAAGGGCTTTCGGTCTGATATTTTGCACTTCAGCAACCACTTTTTCTACTGGCCAGCCTTGAGCTAATAAAATCAATCCAATGACCAAACCTGTTCGGCCAGTTCCGCCTTTACAGTGCACAGCAATTTTACCTTTATTGGCAATCAGCGCCAAAATTTGCGATCGATATGTTGCCCATGCAGCTTCAAAATCATCACTCGGTGCTGCATCATCAAGGATCGGAAGTTGCGTCCAAACGATATTATTATCGCTGCACACAGTCGGTAATGATTCAGCGTTATTAACAGCCATTTCTTTATCGAACATCAGTGTCAGTAACATATCTGTGCCGGCTTGCTTTAATGTGGCAACAGAGTCAGTCAACGACGCCTCTTTGGTGCCAGGGCAAGGGGTAAAAATCAGCTGAGCACCGTTATCCAAAGTTAATGCATCAAACGGATGTGTCGACATTATCATCTCCTAATTTTAGCGAATTATTTTCAGTGATTGGCGACATTGATGTAAGATCGTTTGCCAAAATTCAAGGGTTGTATTAAGTAGATTATGTCACTTGATACATTCATTTGTACAAGTAATTTAAACTTTTTACGAAACAAGTCTTGAGTCCCAATAGGGTTTGATGATGTTCCAAATAAGCTCCTGATGCTGCCGGATAGGCGCTTCTCCAAAACTTGCACTAGGTCCAAACTCAAATTGTGGACTAGTGAATGATTTTTGCAGCTGCTCGCATATGTAAATATCTTCTCGCATAAAGTCTGCCGATCCTAAAGGATGGTTTTGATCGAAACTTGCGTATTTCGGTTTCACTTTTTTGTCCCAAAAAGCCGCTGAACTTAGACTTTGTTTAAGGTAGTCAAGTGTGCCACTGTCCTTCATTTTAGTTCGAACAATAACCCTGCTCTTGGATGGCGAAATGGGAATAATGTGAAAAACAGACCAAGAGGACTCCAACTCAGCTAAACCGATTCCAGGAAATAACATCGGCACCCACACACCTATATTGTTCAGTCCAGATTGATAAACCAATGGTGAGGCAGCATTTTGTTGCAGGTTGCGTTGATAGTCATCAGTCAGTGGCTCCCAGAATTTAAAATGTTTACCCACAAAACCAAACTGAGCTTTTTTATGGTTATACATGTTAAGTGTGCCAGCATGGAGCTGAGCAAGGTGGTAATGGTCGATGTAGTTCTCAACAATCACCTTCCAGTTAGCATTTATGTCTTCAATAACCACACTGTCTTTAAATTCTACTAACGATTCAACCTCGTGGGGGCCTAATTGATTTTCTATTGGTCCAAACCAATCTTGTAAAGAAGTGGAATTGGGATCTGGGTGTACCCAAATCATGCCTCGCCAAATCCCAACATTGGCAGGTTTCAGGTTCAAACAATCTTTTTCAATACCAGTAAATTCATTTCTGGATTTTGGTAAGGACACAAGCTCACCTGATAACTGATATGTCCAGTCATGATAGGGGCAGGTTAACTTTTTCAAGCCACTTCCTTTACCTTCCAATAATTGGGTCCCTCGATGGCGACACATATTATGGTAGGCAAGCAGGTCTCCATGTTCATTTTTAATAATAACGATGTTACTTAGCCCAGCTTGCACCGTTAGGTAATCACCGGGGATTTTTATGTCCTCAATTAATCCAGCAAATGCCCATGTATTTGAAAATATATGCTTCTGCTCTAACTCAAAAAAGTGAGAGTCAATGTAAGCTTCAATAGGTAAACCATTATTTGAATTCATTTTTTCCTGCCACTACACAAACGGCCAATAAGGATAAATAAAACAACTCGCTGCAACGGCAATCCATATCAGCATGGTAAACCAATACATGGCTGGTTGAGTGTCTCTTTTATATGACTCCCAGATATACGCCTCACCTCTAACGAGGTCGAATAGCAACCAAAGAATTAACGCAAAGCCTAACCAATAAGACCAAGGTAAAGATAACCACATAACCACACTCCCCAATACGTTTATTTTCACTGTGACAATTTATAGCTTATATTGAACCAAAGTTAATTGTCAAGGTGACAATTAAAATCAAAATGCTATCATGTTAGCTTTGATGACTAGGGAGAATGGTATGGCAAGGCCGAGCATGGCGACTCAACGCCGAGAAGAAATTCTCGATGCCCTCGAAGCGTGTATATTGGATAAAGGTATTCAAGCAACGTCTTTAGAAAATATCGCCGAAACCGCAAATATGAAGCGTACTATTTTGAGGCACTATATTGGTAATAGAGATGATATTATCTGCGCATTAAGTGAACGTTGGACCTTGCGATACACGCAACAATGGCAAGAAGTACTCAATTGGCTCCCCAAAACAAATAGAGCTCAAGCCCTTGTAGATAGCCTTTTTAGCACGAGAACTAAGGAAATGGTCAATAACACCGTCATAGGTGAAGCGATATTTTCAGAGGCTAAAAGGTTAGAGACCATTAAAGCGCATCAGCAACAAATCATGCATGAGTTTATACAGCATTTAATTACCGAGTTTACGGCTCAATACCCAGAAGTCAGCCAAGAAAAAATTGAATTAATTGCATATGGTATTTATTCAAACTATTTAATGAGTGAATCCTTGTTACCTCTTGGTATGTTTGAAGAAATGTACAAGTTAAAGCAATCATCTGTTCTGCTGTGTGAGCAACTTGTTTTAAAATAGTTAATTTTCATGTTGACAATAAATATCCAAAAACGTAAATTGCACTGACTATTTTTTGTATAGGTGTCATTTATGAATTTGTTCAACTCGATATTAACCTCGGTATTGATAGTGATATTAGTCTGGGGCGCTGCTCTATTTCAAAGCCCTGATGCCAATGCGCTCATACAAGCATCTCCACAGCCCAATAAATCGATAACGTCAAACACTATCGAGCCTACATCAGTTGATTCAAACTCAACCCCTGCAATCAAGGTTAATCAGCAAATTAACATCGCGGGGATTAGACAAAACATTGCCATAGCTGATATCCACCAGCTTTGGCAAACATTCAATGATCAAGCAGAGTTACATGCCTCATTAGTTGTGCAGCCCACTAAAGTGTTTGTCTTATATTCAGCAATGACAAATAGCTTTGAGCGAGCTGATGTCACCATTGGCTATGATGTAAAAGAACTAAAACAACATCCCAACACATATAGTATTGATACAAAAAATGGCGACATTATTTTGCCAGAACACCCTTACACCGCTGCGCAATTGGCAACAGCCTGGGAGAAAATTGACTATAGTAAAACGGTCAACTTTGTCCTTGAAACTCACTTTTTAGATAATTCCGGCAATGCAACATCGACGACGATGCTTGTTTCATATCAATAGGGAGCAATGATGGATTATTTATCACAACTGTTTACGCCTAATGATGTGTGGGGATTAGAGGTCTGGATTGATAATTGGTTTTTTGTCCTCGCCATTGGGTTATTTATTATTGAACTGCTTCGATATGGAATAAAGAAGCAGTTCACTAAAAACCTGTTAGGGGACAGCGTAGCCAATTTTGTCACGCTAGGACTATTTGGGTTAATTATTACGATTGTTGCTGCGAGTTATGCTGGTGTATTTCTTTTTTCTTATGAACACCTTAGCCTAGTACAACTTCCTATAACGGGATGGACAATATTGTGTTGTATTTTACTTGCCGACCTTGCCTATTACTGGGAACATCGCTTTTTACACATGAATGGCTTTGGTTGGGCAACTCATACTGTGCATCATAGCTCTCCCCATTTTAATATTTCGGTGGCATACCGACACGGACCAATGGATTGGTTTTTTCCGTTGTTCTTCTACTTACCATTAGTCTTTTTAGGCTTTCACCCCTTTGTTATTTTTTTAGCAGAAATCATTGTGCAAGTATTCCAAACACTACTGCACACTGAAACAGTGAAAAAACTTCCACGCCCCATAGAAGCCATATTTAATACGCCTTCTCATCATCGAGTGCATCATGCGACCAATAAACAATATCTCGATAAAAACTATGCGGGCATGTTCATTATTTGGGACAAAATGTTTGGTACTTTTGCGGAAGAAAAAGAACCAGTGAAATATGGTGTTTACCCAAGAATAAACACAGTAAACCCCATTAAGGTGTTCTTTTCTGGTTACGTCACGCTTATCAAGCGGCTATGGCATGCCCCAAGCTGGCGTTACCGCATTCACTTACTGATAAAGTCCCCAACGTGGGCTTGGCAGCAGGAACAAATAAATAAAAAGTAGCCTGCTTAGACTGAGTGTATTTAGTTAAGGGGTTTAGTGTCTTGGTTAAGTCGCAGTTAGCAATGGAATTATCCTCAAGCTTCCGCATTCGTTTCGTTTGATTGGCAAATGAAGACACAAAAAGCGAACCTCGTCGTTCGCTTTTTTGTTTTTGCATCGATATCAACCTCATTGACGCTGACCAGCTTCATATCGACTCATAAGCAACAGCTGACACATAGCAACGAGAAAACTAGCGATTAATCTCATTTGCCTTACAACTTGAGCCGCTCTCCAAATACATCACCAAACCGTTAACTGACTGTTTTTAGATATTAAAGACTTGCCAATGTAAATTACTGCAAAGAACAACAGGATATTGGCCAAATATTGATCTAGATTTATAAAACGTCAAAACAGCCGTATACAATAATTCCGCTTTGAAATATTTCTTACTGTGTTTACCCCATGCTAAAAGGTAAAACACAAGTACGGCTTCAAAGTCAGCTTTAACATGTAGGCTCAGCCATCTGTTAACTAGCCGAGCCTGTATAACCGTTTCATTTCTCTGTCTTTTTAATGGTAACAACGATTTAAGTACGTTCAATCAAGAAGTCACCCAATTTAGTGGGAGTTCTTGATTATGTTTATCACATCACTCAGCAAGGAAATAGCGTAATGGATAGCTCAAAGTCAGCCGGAAAATGCCCTGTCATGCATGGGGGCAACACCAATCAACAAAGCCAAGATCAGCTATGGTGGCCCAAGTCGCTTAACCTCGATATTTTGCATCAACACGATACTAAAACCGATCCTATGCCCAACAGTTTTAGTTATGCCGATGCGTTTAATGCATTAGATTTAGATGCAGTTAAGCAAGATTTAATTGAGCTAATGACCAGCTCACAATCCTGGTGGCCTGCCGACTGGGGACATTATGGTGGCTTGATGATCCGCATGGCGTGGCACTCAGCTGGGACATACCGTATTGCCGATGGGCGCGGTGGTGCAAGCCGCGGTAACCAGCGCTTTGCTCCTTTGAACAGCTGGCCTGATAACGGCAATTTAGATAAAGCCCGCCGCCTACTTTGGCCGATTAAAAAGAAGTATGGCGACAGTTTATCTTGGGCAGATTTAATGATTCTTGCTGGTAACATGGCTTACGAGTCAATGGGACTTAAGATGTACGGTTTTGCTGGCGGACGGGAAGATATCTGGAGTCCAGAGAAAGATATTTTCTGGGGCGCTGAAAAAGAATGGCTCGCCACCAGTGATAACGAAAATAGCCGTTATTCTGGCGAGCGAGATTTAGATAATCCATTAGCAGCGGTCATGATGGGGCTGATTTACGTTAACCCAGAAGGGGTCGACGGTAAGCCAGATCCAATTAAAACCGCCCATGATGTTCGCATCACCTTTGCGCGTATGGCCATGAATGATGAAGAAACCGTCGCTTTAGCGGCTGGCGGTCACACTGTGGGTAAATGTCATGGTAATGGCGATGCAGCGCAATTAGGCCCTGAGCCAGAAGCGGCTGAAATCGAAGATCAAGGTTTTGGTTGGCTCAATAAACAACACCGTGGGATCGGCAGTGACACTGTCACCAGTGGTATTGAAGGCGCTTGGACAACAAACCCTACCCAGTGGGATAACGGATACTTTCACCTATTATTAAACTACGATTGGTGGACAACCAAGAGCCCAGCTGGTGCATGGCAATGGGAACCGGTCAATATCAAACCTGAAGATATGCCAGTTGATGTTGAAGACCCAACTAAACGCCATAATCCAATCATGACCGATGCCGACATGGCATTAAAATTTGATCCTGAATATCGAAAAATTGCCGAGCGCTTTTATAACGATCCCGACTACTTTGCCAAAGTGTTCACCCGAGCTTGGTTTAAACTTACTCACAGAGATCTTGGCCCTAAAGCTCGCTACTTAGGTAATGATGTGCCAAATGAAGAGCTAATTTGGCAAGACCCAATCCCTAGTAATCCTCATACTCTCAGTGAAACTGAAATTAATGAGCTTAAAGCGGCTATTTTACAAAGCGAGTTAACGGTGGCTGAACTCATTACTACCGCATGGGATAGCGCCAGAACCTATCGTGGTTCTGATAGACGTGGTGGTGCAAATGGCGCTCGTATTCAACTTGCGCCGCAAAACCAATGGCAAGGCAATGAACCTGAACGGCTTAATAAAGTTCTCGCGGCATTAGCAGCGATTAAAGCACAAAAGAATTCATCCATTTCGATGGCTGATTTAATTGTGTTAGCCGGTAGCTGCGCTGTTGAACACGCAGCCGCTCAAACAGGCGTTAATGTGTCAGTGCCATTTAGCCAAGGTCGAGGTGATGCAACCGCTGAAATGACAGATGCTGAGTCATTCGATGTTCTTGAGCCCATTCATGATGGCTTTAGAAACTGGTTAAAGTCTGACTATGTTGTGACCGCTGAAGAGCTATTGTTAGAGCGCAGTCAACTCATGGGGCTTACTGCAGCAGAAATGACGGTATTAATTGGTGGCATGCGAGTATTAGGCACCAACTATGGCGGTGAAACTCACGGCGTGTTCACTGATGATGTCGGTAAGTTAACTAACGACTTTTTCGTTAATCTCACTGACATGAACTACGCTTGGAAGCCTGTTGCTAACAACCTCTATCATATTGTTGAACGAGAAAGTGGGGTTCAGAAATGGACTGCGACACGTGTTGACTTAGTCTTTGGTTCTAATTCCATCTTACGTGCTTATTGTGAGCATTATGCGCAAGATGATAATAAAGCCAAGTTCGTGAATGACTTTGTTGCCGCATGGGTCAAAGTGATGAATGCCGATAGATTTGATTTATAATTCATTGGATTAAGCTACCCGCGCGAGCCCCCTTATGCTCGCGCGGGTAGTATTTTACCAAGGTAGTATTTTCGCAAGGATAATTTACCTCACAGACTCTATCTAATACTGGCTCTAGTCATTAGTGACAGTTTCCGCCACTGAAATGATTATTCGCAATTACTCTCTTATTCGAAACACTTTTAACGCTTACCCGTTTAACCACCATTCCATACTTCTCAACATACCTCTCTTGGCAGTTGACTAACCCAGACCCCTTAACTGCCTTCGTAATCAATTGACTAAACCTAACTCTATTTTAAAGCTTTACCAATACACCCATTAAAAGTAACTTAACAGCAAATTAATCTTTATAATGAAGCATATAAACCTAGCAGTTAAAGGAGTAACGACATGAAATGCCCAAGAACGGCGTCTGAACTAACACCTATCAAAGTCGGCGGTATAACGGTCGAGTTTTCCAAAGCCTCTGGTGGTGTCTTTTTTGACAATTATGAGCTGATGCATTTTGACGAAGAACATGAAAAGCGCGGTTCGGTGCTGGTAGAGCATTTATCTCAATTTACCCCATCTGCAATAGATTATAGCCAAAGAATTAATTGCCCGAAATGTCCCGATATCGTCATGCGCCGATATTTTTACAGTCCAAAAAATCAAGTAGAAGTGGATGAATGTCCTGGCTGTGGGGGGATTTGGTTTGACTATAATGAACTCGCAAAAATTAGGGAGCTCTTTCCTAATCAACAGGATCGAGACAAAGCTGGCAAAGACTTTGTACTTGCTATGCTAGAGACTAATATTCAGAAAAACCATGATATGAAAATACAACAAAAAGACGCATTAGCTCAAAAATTACAACGATTATTTATGAGCGTTTTTTAAAAAACATTCGTGATATCGACGGATTTCTATAAACTTAAAAAGCGAACCAGGAGGTTCGCTTTTCAATGTAAGGCAGTGACAAAATCAAATCATAATCAACAACTTAACTTAACTTAACTTAACTTAACCAGCACTGTTAGTGACTCACATTGATATGATATCAGTTTTATGGTTTTTCAATTAAGTCATAAGGCGTGCCGAGCGGATTGTTGTATAACGCTTTAAGCACTGCTTTGGCTCCATCCCCCCAAGCTGCGCCATGACCATAATCTTCAAAATGATCGGCAAGGCCGATCAAGTGCCCCAACTCATGATCAATAATGCTATTACTGACATTATTCAGGTTATTGCACGTGCCCGATACTACGCCTAAATTGACCCACACAAAGCCTTCATTACTCAAATAACCCTCTGAGTCTATGACTTGTGATGGAATGTAGTTTGTTTTAGGTGCATAGCTCACCGAGCCTTTAGAATCACCACAGTTTTTGTAAACCACATTGGAGCCAACAGACATAATAATGCCACCTGCAACATGTGGATTCTCTTTAATCAGTTGTTTATAAGAGGTAGCAACACCATCTGCACTGAACTTACTGTCATTCGTCATATAGCTGCCGTTATATAAATCATCTCGGCTAACAGCGAATTCATCCTCTACATGAATATCGACATACAGTATTTCACGTTGAAAAATCCGCTGACCAATTGTGCTTTCAATACGTTTTGCAGAATCAATCAATCGGCTTTCCCAGTCACTGCTGTAGGAATAGGCTTTATTAATAATCAGTGGGATCAAATCTTGTTCAGGGTTTGTGGCTTCATTGAAAGTTTTAAAACGCACGGTTTTATTATCTAAATCAAGCGCCTGATAGTTTTCTACCCAATCCTCATCGTACCCTACTCGGCCATCAAATGATGTCTCTGCACACACTTGCACAGCAAGGCTTCCATTGAAGCAATAGCCTAGACGAGGACTAATACTTGGCAAGTCGTAGTCCATATACGCACGACCTTCAAAGGCGGTGTTTTGATCGTATAAAGCGCCATTTGATGCGGTTAGACTTTTTTGAATGTAGCTATTATTGATATCAACATCATCACAACCCAGTAAAAACACTACTGAAGCAGCTAACATCGTCACTTTTATCTTTGTCATTATCATGTCACTCTGAAAGAAATATTTTGAGTTTATTGTTATTTCTCATCATGTTAATCAACCTGAATGACAAACAAGCCTAAAACCGCCAAAAACATTCTTATTCAACAGCTTAGTTACAAAAACAAAGAGAAAATATCAACATCCCCCTCCAAATAACACCCACCAGCAAACCTTACTCAAACAATTGTATATTTGTGCAATCACTATGGTCGAACAACAAGGTTACAACTTCAAAGCACACACGAACATTACCGCAACGCGATGTAAATCATGATAAATAGTACTTTGGGAATAAGTAGTGCTTTGACGATAAAGAGTGCTTTTGTTATTGCAAGGGAATGAACTGAGCTGAGCTGAACTGAACTGAAATCAAATGAATGCTGAAAATGACTGAAGCAATAACTTGATAAAATAACAATAAAAATGCCCATTAGTGAGTCACTAACGGGCATTAAATTCATTTCAATAAAACGCTATTTAGCATTATTAAGCAGCGTTGAGCTTATAACTTAGCAGCCAATTTACGCGCTTGATGCAGTTTCTTATAGCTTTCAATCAAGCGTAAATGAGGCTCAATGCCTTCAAGGTTGATACTGGTTTCAGTTAGGCCATAGAATCTCACTTCACCTGTTACGCTACCAACCACATTTTGCATCACTTCTTCGCCGAACATACGGGTAAAGTTATGGATAAAGTGCTCGAGTTCCAGCTCTTCATCTAATTCAACTTCTAATACAGCATTAACAGCTTGATAGAATAAGCCACGCTCAACCGTATTATCGTTAAATTGCAGGAAGTCTTCGACTAACTCAAGGGCTTCTTCAAGAGCGCCTAATGCAAGGTAAATTAAGATTTTTAACTCAATAATCGTTAACTGTCCCCAGACGGTATTTTCGTCAAACACAATACCAATCATGGTGCGAATGTCAGTGTAGTTATCTTGCTGACTTTCATCTAAACGGTTAACCAAATCCACCAGTTCTTCATCAGATAAACGATGCAGATTTAAAATATCTTCACGATAATCTAAGGCTTTATTGGTGTTATCCCAAATCAGGTCTTCAACAGGGTAAACTTCAGAAAAATCAGGGACCAACATACGACAAGCTGATGCACCTAACTGGTTAAACTCAGCGGTATACACCTCTTTACCTAAGGCTTCTAAGATGCCGAATAAGCCGTTTGCTTCTTCTTCAGATGTACCTGAGAAGTCCCATTCACAGAATTCATATTCTGAATTGCTGCTAAAGAATCGCCATGAAACCACACCCGTTGAATCAATAAAGTGCTCAACAAAGTTCTCTGGTTCACTCACTGCCATGCTGTTAAATGTCGGCTTTGGCACGTCATTTAAGCCTTCAAAGCTGCGGCCTTGCAGTAACTCAGTAAGGCTGCGCTCTAATGCCACTTCAAAGCTTGGGTGGGCGCCAAATGAGGCAAATACGCCGCCTGTTTTAGGGTTCATTAAGGTCACGCACATCACTGGGAATTCACCACCAAGTGAGGCGTCCTTAACCACAACTGGGAAACCTTGTTCTTCTAAGCCTTTAATACCCGCAAGAATGCTTGGATACTTTTCTAATACGGCCATTGGCACGTCAGGAAGGACAATTTCTTGCTCAATGATTTGGCGTTTAATGGCTCTTTCAAAGATTTCAGACAAGCACTGTACTTGGGCTTCCTGCAGATTATTACCCGCGCTCATGCCGTTACTTAAAAATAAGTTTTCAATCAGATTTGATGGGAAATAGACCGTTTCACCATCGCTGTGACGTGTGTAAGGAATCGTGCAAATACCGCGCTCAATATTGCCTGAGTTAGTATCAATCAAATGCGAGCCATTTAACTCTTCATCTGGGTTATAAATTTCAAGGGTGTACTCGTCTAAAATGCCTTGCGGTAAAGCATCGTCTTCTTCAAGTTCAAACCACTTTTCATTGGGGTAGTGAACAAACTCGCTGTTGGCGATCTCGTTGCCAAAAAACTGATCGTTATAGAAGAAGTTATTGTTTAAACGTTCAATGAACTCGCCTAACGCTGAGCATAATGCACTTTCTTTGGTTGCACCTTTACCATTGGTAAAACACATTGGCGATGCTGCATCACGAATATGTAATGACCACACGTTAGGGACGATGTTGCGCCACGATGAGATTTCAATTTTCATCCCAAGATCAGCCAGCATCCCGGTCATATTTTTAATGGTTTCTTCAAGCGGTAAGTCTTTACCTAAAATGTAGGTAGACTCATCACCATCAGGTTGCCCCATTAGCATGGCGTTCGCATCACTATCGAGGTTTTCAACCGTTTCTATTTTAAATTCAGGGCCTGTTTGCACGACCTTTTTTACCGTACAGCGGTCAATGGAACGCAATATGCCGGTACGATCTTTCTCTGAGATATCATCAGGCAGTTCAACTTGAATTTGAAAAATCTGGTTGTAACGATCTTCAGGGTCAACAATGTTGTTTTGCGATAGGCGAATATTATCGGTCGGAATATCGCGGGCTTTACAATAAACTTTGATGAAGTAAGCCGCACATAACGCAGATGATGCAAGGAAGTAATCAAACGGACTTGGCGCTGAACCATCACCTTTATAGCGAATAGGCTGATCGGCCGTAACCGTAAAATCGTCAAACTTGGCTTCGAGCCTTAAGTTATCGAGAAAGTTAACTTTGATTTCCATTGAATACACCCACAACTTGCTTAGCTAATATGTTTAAATCAGCGCTAACGATCGCGCCTATCTATCGAATTGGGTGAATTATCGGTGTTTTTGCTCCATTAGTCTTGGATTAATTAAAATAAAACTCGATTGTGGCTGATTATCCGCTATTTTCTGCCATCAGCTACAATCAAATATCCAATGCTTGTACTGGCCTATCAACTTTGGCATAGCTCAAGCGTGATAATCTGGTCGTCGTATGATAACTATCAAGCCCCGACACAGCAGCGGTATTTATCGACTCGATATCAATATAACCATCATCTTTCACCGCGATGTTATCCACTAATACATGGCTGACTTCGCCAATCACCAATATCGTATTGTTGATAGTTAATGGCGTAATCTCCCGCACTGACAGCGAAAACTTTAGCTGGCTTTGTTGAACAAATGGCGCAGCAACTCCATCAATATAGGTTTCTGTAAGCCCTACTGCATCAAACTCTGAAATAGCATCATCGTACCTAGCCGAAGTTTGGTGTGCCTGCTGATAAATATCTGCCGATACGTGGTTAATGGTGTAAACCCCAGTGCGTTTGATATTGGCTAAGGTATTTCGGGGAACAGCTTTATTGTCAGCATCGTTGATGTTCGCTTTTTTGAGGGTGTTTTTTGCTGGAGGCTGCACAGCGGTTGGGCGAATGATCATACCGACTAACGCAGGCGATGCGCCAATGTGAAACACCGAGCTTATCATCGCCAAATTAGTGATGCCTTGCTCGTCAATTGTTGCCACTAAATTGGCACTTTTAAACCCTGATAAGCTATTGATAAACCTTGCACGTTGACGATCTGCAAAGCCATTAATATCTGCTGAACTGAAATGCTTAATTGCCATAATATGGTGACGTTTCCTGTAAGTTGTAAAATAAATCCAAGCGAGACTTAGCCCTGATGTAAAGTAAAAGTTCTCGGTGCCAATGTGTCGAGACTGAGATTGAGATTGAGACTGAGCATTAGACTGAGACTGAGCATTAGATATTATCTAAATTGGCTAATAACCCGTGGGCATGCTTAAGTATACGAGCCCTATCTGCTTCTGGTTTTTTAAGCCAATTGGCGTACACCATTCTAGTGCGAGGGTTGGCATTAAAACGGTGTTGATGCTTATCCATAAAGTGCCAGTACATCGAGTTCAGCGGGCACGCATCCTCTGTGTCAATTTGATTCACCTTGTAGTGGCAGTCTGTGCAATAGTCGCTCATTTTTTTAATATAGTTACCGCTAGCGGCATAGGCTTTTGAACCAACAATGCCACCATCAGCAAACTGGCTCATCCCTCGGGTGTTGGGCATTTCAACCCACTCAATCGCATCGATATAAATACCTAAATACCACTGGTCTACTTCATCAGGGTGAATGCCTGCAATCAGGCAAAAGTTACCCGTGACCATTAAACGCTGAATATGATGAGCATAGGCATAATCGAGGGATTGTTTAATGGCATGATGTTGACAATTCATCTTGGTATTAGCGTCCCAAAACCATTGCGGTAAAGCTCTTGTGGATGCCAAATGATTCAATTGGGCGTATTCAGGCATGTTAGCCCAGTAAATTCCTCTGACAAATTCACGCCAGCCAACAATTTGCCGAACAAAGCCCTCAATTTGCGCTAATGAGATGGCACCCTCTGCTTGGCGATAAGATGCAATCGCGGTATCGACCACATGTTGTGGACTGAGCATTTTGCTATTAATGGCAAAGGATAACCGAGAGTGGTATAGACTCCATTGTCGCTGAGAAAGCAAGGAATCAAGTTGGCCTGTCATCGCATCTTGAAATTGGCCAAAACGCACTAAACAAACGCGACAAAAATGCACTAATAAATCCTGTGCCTCCTGACGTGTTACTGGCCAAAGCAAGGTCTGTGACACTTTACCTATGGTGTGAATGTCATGGCGTTTTAGCCGTGCAATTATTTCGCTAACATCATGACTAAAGACTAACGCTTCGGGTACATGTTCAAAGTCGGCAGGAGTTAACTTTTTCCTGTTTTCAGCATCATAGTTCCATTGCCCACCTTCTGGATTGTCTCCATCCATCAGTAAATTAACGCGTTTACGCATCTTGCGATAAAAGTGCTCTAAACGGTGTTTCTTACCCGCTTTGAAGTACTCATTGAGCTCTGAATCAGACAAATAAAAGTGTTCAGTTTCGTAGGCTTGAGTCGTAACGCCTGTGTTGAAATTCATGTCATTCGCTAACTGCTCTCGCAGGCGATACTCATCAGGCAACTGATACTCAAACTGCGTAACTTGGTATTGCTCAATCAGGCTATGAAATAATTCAGGTAAATCTGTAAATGACGCAGTGTCATCTAACGTTAAATAGCACACACGATGCCCAGCTTGCTGCAGTGCCTTAGCAAAGGCGGCCATTGCTGCAAAAAAAGCACACACCTTTTGCCCATGATGACGGGTGTAGTTTGTTTCTTGTTTTAGCTCAGCAATAACATATAAAGTCTCTGGACAGGTCTGGCGAAACCAAGAGTGTGACGCATTAAGTTGATCGCCTAAAATCAGTCGTAATCGATTGGCTGTTTTCATGACGTTTCCTTTTTAACTAATGGCTTATTAGCTAATTCAGCCTTAGTCAGTGTTGTATTAACGAGTAAGCTATTTGCGGGTAAGGTTTTCGCTAAGCTTGCAATGACTGATCGTCTTTCACCCGCGCAGCGCTTAGAGCAGAACTTCACATTAGGCCAATCCCGCTTCCATTTTTTACGCCAACTAAATGGTCGCTGACACACTAGGGCCTGTTGTTCTTTGCTGATTAGAATTTGTTCGAATTAAAAGCACTTTAATCGCGGCGTGAGCGATGACGTTTAGTCATCTAAACAAATTCGCTCACAACAAACTGAACTCTTTGCAAAGAGCATAGGTGCTTTTAAACGAACCTTACAGGCAGCACTTGTTGTCATTTATACTGCGTTAACGACTTATCATGTGGAATAACCACACATCAAAGTCGCTGCCTTATATAAATTTCCAACAAGTTGCTGCAAAAATAATCTTGAAAGATCAACAGGCCCTGCACATATTTTGTCTGGTAAGGTGCTTTTTATCCCTTGTGATTTTCTCATCAACCCTGCCTAACATGTCGCTGCAACAAGCGTTGGGCCTCTTGCTTGACTTGAGGTCGGCTGCGCCATTGCCACAATAGGCTTTGCGCCGCTTTATAGCTTTGGCTTAGGTCGACGATTGGCTCAGGGTATTCAATACCGAGTTGCACTTGATGCATCATTTGCTCCATTGGTGACAACATCCAAGGGGAATGCACTAAAGGAGCTGGAATATCTGCCAGTTCAGGTAACCACTTTTTGACAAACTCGCCATCAGAATCTTTTTCGATACCTTGCTTTACAGGGTTATAAATCCGAATGGTATTAATGCCAGTAACCCCAGCTTGCATTTGGAATTGGCTGTAATGGATCCCTGGCTCAAAGTCTAAAAACAGCTGGGCAAGATGCTGCACACCTAAACGCCAATCAAGCTGTAAATGATGGGTCAGAAAACTCACTAACATGGCACGCATTCTAAAGTTGATATAGCCCGTATGAATTAAACATCGCATACACGCATCCACCATAGGAATACCTGTTTTACCGGTTTTCCAAGCCTCTAACTTGAGCATAGCAGCAACCCCTTCGGCTCGTGGTAAATCAATGTAGCCACGATTGACCGGTCTAAACTCCATTGCTGATTCACTTTCAAACTTTTGGATAAAATGGCAATGCCAGTGCAGCCTTGAGCTTAACGCCACCAGACTGCGTCGCCAGCCTTTGGTGTTCCAGTGTTGTAAAAGTTGCTGGTATACCTGACGCAAACTTATATTGCCCCACGCCAAATATGCCGACAGGCGTGAACAGTGGGTTTGGCTTAACAGTGGGCTCGATAATGAGTACGCATAAGATTGGCCACGCCCTTCAAAAAACGACGTTAGCGTTTGCCAAGCTGATTGTTCGCCACCATATTGAAATGTGCCTATAGCGTTGGGCAGCGAGGCTGCACATCGACTCAATGAACCTCTCGCTTCATCATCAATCAGCCAATCAATTACCGATAAATCAATATTTGCTAAGGGCGCACGCATGACCTTTTGCCAGTGCTTGTCCCAATTTTGCCTATCAGATAAACCTCGTACCACTGCCGCATAGGGTGTTTCATGCCAATCAATGCCTTGAATTTCACACCATTGCCCCACCTCAATGTCACGTTCAAAGGTACTATTAAGCCCCACCTCTTGATGTGAATATAACGCCGATATACCAAATTGCTGATGTAAGTCTGTTAAGGTTTCTGTCACGTTATCAAGGCTGCAACGTAATGCGCCTTGAGGGACTCGGTGCTGGATATCCTGCAAGGATTGCTTAATAAACTGTAAGTGGCGAGCGGAAGTGTGTTTGTCGTTAACGACTATGGGCTCAAAACAATATAAAAGTAATACAGGCAAACCCGAATTAATTGCCTCCAATAAAGGCGCGTGATCAGACAAGCGTAGGTCTCGTTTAAGCCACACAACCGCTATAGGCATTAGCCAGCCTCCTGATGTTCTTGTGGCCAATCGGCAGCATCAAGGCTATCTAAGTTTAACGCTAGCTCTTGCTGCCATTGCTCGCCCAACCAATGGCGAATAAAAACATGCTGAGGGTCGTACATGGCTGTTTGTTTTTCGATATTGAAATGGCGACCACCACGTGGATCGACACCAACGCCAGCAATGTACTGCCAGTTTCCCCAGTTAGATGCCACATCATAATCAATCAATTGTTGCTCAAAATAGGCAGCGCCATAGCGCCAATCAAGGCCTAATTCATTCACTAAACAACTGGCTACAATCTGTCGCCCACGGTTAGACATGTAACCCGTCGTATTAAGCTGTTTCATGCAAGCGTTGACCAAAGGATAAGGAGTATTACCTAAGCACCATTTTTTAAATCGCTCAGGGAAAAAACTCGTCAGAGGCTTGACTGTTGCTTGGCCTTTAAAATGAAATAACTGCGGGCCATGCTGCCAAGCAAGCCAATGAAAATACTCCCGCCAAAGCAGCTCAAAGCCTATCCAGTATGTAGACTCATTCGCGCCATGTATGCGCTCATATTGCTTTAGCTGTGACCATAACGCCCTTGCCGACACATTACCGAAAGCGAGAAATGGACTGAATTTAGTCGAATGTTCAAAGCCATCGAGTGCATTACGAGTTTGTTTATAGTCGCTGGCATAATGACTCGAAAAATAATGCTCAATATGCTTATTAGCCGCCTTTTCACCGCCAGAAAATATAGCGGAAGATGGCGCTTGAAACTGACTGAAGTCGGTTTCATATTGGCTGACTAAGGTGATTGGTTGTGGCGAAATACCATTGAAGGTATCGCAAGGTAACTCCACTGCTAACTTCGCCTTTTCAACTTTACGGCGAAACTGCGAGAAGCTGTTCATTGCATCAATATAAGGCGTCATTTGCTGTTGATTGAACAAAGCATTATTCCACTGTGCAAGTAGAGTGACATCTGGCAGGTTTTTACCTATTTGCTGCCAAGATTGCCTTTCATCCCAGCCCACTGATTTACTGTAACCTAGCGCATTAATGCGGTTTTGTTCGGCCAACTGAGTAACCACTGCAGCAGGATTACCAAAATATAACTGCAATGAGTGCCCTAATACACTGAGCTGTTGTTGAAGGTCTGCCAAGGATTGCAGTAAAAAACTGAGTTTGTGTGGTCCCATTGATTGCTGCTGGTAACATCTTGGTGTAAACCATTGCTCATCAAACACATAGGCAAAAGCCAAACTTGGCGTTTGCTGGTTTGAGCGACCACCATGCTGCACTGATTGCGCGTGACGCAATAACGAATTCAGCGCCACGTTGTCGTGTAAGCGAAGGTCTTGAGTAAACACAAATAAGCAGCGATTGTCTGACAAAACACACCCTAGAGATTATTCAAACATGCTATTGATACGAAGCGCACACCAGAAAGGTTTACTAGAAAAGTGAACAGCTAAGTGAGAGGTGGGAAGATCTGTACTGAACAATAGCAAATAGGCTATACCGCTCTGCTAAAGTTTATGTCGCTTTGCTATGGTTTATGCCGCTTTGCTAAGGCTTAAGTCGCTCTGCTATGGTTTATGCCGCTTTGCTAAGGCTTATGCCGCTTTGCTAAGGCTTATGCCGCTCTGCTATGGTTTAAGTCGCTCTGCTATGGCTTATGCCGCTCTGCTATGGCTTTTGATTCACAGCTAAAGGAAATGTTAGGGATCGTTTGGCTGCCCTTTGGTGTGATACTTGCGACTGGCATTTTGTTGCTGCTCAAGTTCACGTTGATGGTTTTCATGATTAACCAGCACTAGGGTTAAATACATTTTCGTCGGCAATGACAACACCATCCCAAATGCCACACACATGGCGCTGAGAATAATCCCCTTCACGCCCATCACTTCAACAGTATGGTTAAAGTTATGTAGATAAATGCCAAGTAAAATCAGACAAATGCCACAACAAATACAAGTTCTAAGTATCACTATTAACGTTGAGCTTTTTATCATCGTTCACATCCTTGATAATAAATCTGAGCAAGTTATATCTCGAATCGAGCGTATATCGGTATTTAGGTGCTCTACATCCTTATTCTAGGTAAACATGAGACGCTTGATCTACCCATTCAAATTAAGCGACTTATCCTTAGCCTAAGTTTTTTAAACGGTAACTTATATCGTCTAGCAAAACGCTTAGTGCTTAAGTAACCAACCTATTTACCCCAAGGGTTACTCGGGTCTTGTGATGGCGCTGGGCGATTTTTATTACGAGATTTATTTTGAGCATGATTATTTTGAGCATAGTTATCTTGCGCTCTAGGTTTATCTTTTCCGTACTTGTTAGGGCGACTGTTATTACGCTTCATTTCTTCGTAATCAGCTGTGGCTTTTTCACGCATTTCTGCAATTAACTCAACTGTCAGCTCTTGCGGCTTACGTGGCACGATGCCATCAGCAAAGCCACGCTCACGGGGTTTTAGCTCAAACTGGGCAGCACTGCCTTTTGGCATGCTTTTAAAACGATACAGATAAAAGCTTTCAACGCGTTCTCGTGCCCATTCGGTTTTCTTTAAAAACTTAAGGCATGACTCTAAACTGGGATTATTATTGAAACACTCTAAGCGCAGGGCTGCGTATAAAATCTTCCAATCATAAAAATCGACTAGCTCAGCGACCATTGTTTCTGATTTTAAACCATGCAGTGGATTGTTTCGTTGTAGTTCAACCATAAGAGATCCCAAAAATGCCGATGAGCGAAATATAAACCTCATAATAGCAAGCAATCTACACGCTTAGCTATCTCGCTGGGTGTTTATCCCAAAAGCTTTTTCTGTTCACTACGATACTTTTTACTCTGATGGCGATAATTGGTCTTTCCTTGTTCTAATAAACTCGGTATAACGGCGCAATGAAAATCCCAAAACGAATCCAACCTCTGGTTGAAGAAGGCTTAGTCGACGACGTCCTGCGCCAATTAATGAGCGGCAAGGAAGCCAGTGTTTATGTTGTGCGCTGCGGCGATGATATTCGCTGCGCCAAAGTCTATAAAGATGTTGATAAGCGCAGCTTTAAACAAGCCGTTCAATACCAAGAGGGACGAAAAGTTCGTAATAGTCGTCGCGCCCGAGCGATGGAGAAAGGTTCTAAGTTCGGCCGAGATCAGCAAGAAGAAGCTTGGCAAAACGCCGAAGTTGATGCGCTATATAAATTAGCCGCTGCGGGTGTTCGCGTGCCTGAGCCTTATGGTTGTTTTTCTGGTGTGTTACTAATGGAGCTCGTCACTGACAGTGAGGGCGTTGTCGCCCCTCGACTTAATGATGTTGTCTTTTCAAAAGAAGATGCCATACGCGATCACGCCAGTATGATTGAATACACTAAATTAATGTTATGTGCTGGGCTTATTCACGGAGACTTATCAGAGTTTAACGTACTGGTTGATGACAAAGGCCCGGTGATTATCGACTTGCCACAAGCGGTTGATGCCGCAGCCAACAATAATGCTGTGTGGATGTTCGCCCGTGATGTAAACAACATGACAAACTACTATAGCCAGTTTGCCCCAGAGCTTGCTAACACCCAATATGCCAAAGAAATGTGGGCACTATTTGAAGCTGGAGAACTAACGCCAGACACTGAACTTACAGGTGAATTTGCAGAAAGCGAACACATCGCTGATGTTGACTCTGTGCTTGAAGAAATCAACGCAGCACGGGAAGAAGAGCAAGAAAGACTGCAGCGCATTATTGATGCGAATGAAGATTGATGCCAATGAAGATTGTTAAGCGAAACCTGAATGCAAATCATATCTACCAGCGAGTGAAGTAACTTACTCACTCGCTTTGGCAACGATAAAACACGACTAAAATAATCGCTAAAGCAATCACTAAAGCCCAAGCGTGTTGAACATTGGGCTTCATCATACAGCCTACCTATTTAGCTAAGTTCCTCCCTCCTATCAAATCAATTTGAAAATACTACCCCCGTTAACAATGTTAATTTCAGGTTAGTGATATTGCGCATTTTATTTATGATTTTTATATTAAATTTACGAACTCATTCACAATCTGAAATGGGATAACGAACTTAGATTAACGAGCTTGGCTCTCATAAGCACTTACACAATAAATAAGTCATCTTATGAGTACTATCGAATCAATCACCTTAATGCTAGCGCTAGTCTATAGCATCAGTTTACTTTACTGGAGTAAACAAAAATGGGGCGCAGCTATTAGCGCTGTATTACTTGGCTCTGCCCTGTTAATGACTCTCCATTGGCCGTTATTTGTCGGCCTAGTCGTGGCACTGGTTGCGGTGACAATGTTAAATAAGTTTCAACCTGCACTGGCCCAAGGCGGCGCTGTTGCTGGCGAAAGCTCAAGAGGCAATAACAAAGCCAACCAATTACGAGAAATGATAAGGCACTTACTGGCGTTATCTATGCTGCTTGTTGGGGTACAATTTGCCATCAATTCCGCCATGCTTAAAGCAGGAGTCGAACCCATATTGGTTCGTCCAGATATTGGCGATGCCTTTTTACCGATTGCAGGCGGAATAGAACTTAAAGCCATTTTAGGGCTGGGGTTATGGGATAAAAACCACCCTTCTGCTGCCGTCATGTTAGTGGTGGTTTTACTCACAGGCTTATTATGTAAGCGCGCCTTTTGTGGCTGGGCATGCCCACTTGGATTAGCTGGCGATTACCTTTACGCCCTTAGAAAGAAGTTCATCAAACAAGAGTTTGCTCCACCAGCTTGGTTAGACTGGATACTACGCATGCTTAAATACTTGTTAATGGCAGCGCTGATTTTATTAGTCTTCACTATGCCGCTTGCTAGTATTCCTCATTATCTTGATGGTTATTATCACAAAGTCGCGGACTTAAAGATGGCGCTGTTTTTCTTAAAACCTACCATCATAAGCCTTATCTGTTTCAGTATTATTCTTGGTATTGCCGCTTGGAAGAAACAAGGATTTTGCCGATATATTTGCCCTTATGGTGCATTTTTAGGGCTACTCAGTTTTTTAAGTCCGTTCAAAATACGCCGCACCACTGAACAATGTTTAATTGAAGGCAAAGGGATGAAGTGCGATAAATGTACTCGCGCTTGTCCAGCTAACATTATCGTTCACACTCAAACGACAATTCGTAGCGACGAATGCCAAGCTTGCATGAAGTGCATCTCAGCTTGCCCTAAACAAGAGGCGCTGCATCTTAGCACTCGTTGGGGAACTAAAATGTCTGCCAGAGGCTTAACAATATTACTGCTGTCATTGCTATTTATGATCCCACTTTGGGCATATGTTGGTGGTTTTTGGCATAGCGAAACTCCAACAGAAATAAGAATGATGTTAATACAACATTTAGGCAGTATTGGTCATTAACTGCTATTTGTTAGATTCAAAGTGATATCAATGAATCCACAATATCATCCTTAAAAATGATGCTAACGTCACTGAGGCAGTATTGGTCATTAACAGCTATTTGTTAGCTTCAAAGTGATATCAATGAATCCACAATATCATCCTTAAAAATGATGCTAACGTCATTGAGGCAGCATTGGTCACTAACAGCTATTTGGATTCAAAGGGGTATCACTGAATTCACAATATCATCCTTAAAAATGCCGCTAACGTCATTGAGGCAGTATTGGTCATTAACAGCTATTTGTTAGATTCAAAGTGATATCAATGAATCCTAAATATCATCCATAAAAATGCCGCTAACGTCATTGAGGTTAGCGGCATTACTTTTACCCGTTCAGTTAAACTGTATTTGAGGCACTATGCCGCTTTACTTGCAGCTTCTGCCTGACTTGCTAAGTACTCATCAAACGTACCGTGGAAGCTCACTAACTGCTTGTCTTTCACATCAATGATATGAGTTGCCAATGACGATACGAACTCGCGGTCATGGCTAACAAAAATCAACGTACCTTCAAATAATTTAAGGGCGTTATTTAATGCTTCAATGGCTTCCATATCCATGTGGTTGGTCGGTTCATCCATGACTAATACGTTAACGTCTTGCATCATTAACTTGCCGTATAACAAGCGATTCTTTTCACCACCTGAGCAATTACGGGCTTTCTTGTTCGCGTCATCTTCAGTGAATAACAAACGCCCTAGCATGCCACGCACCATTAAATCGTTATGCTTTGGCGTTCGCCACTGCGACATCCAATCAAACAAAGACAAGTCATTATCAAAGTCTTTGCTGCTGTCCTGTGGGCAGTAACCAATCGCTGCGTTTTCAGACCATTTGATGGTGCCATGGTTATTCGCTAATTCCTTGACTAAACAACGTAGCAAGGTGGTTTTACCGACACCGTTTTCGCCAATAACCGCAAGCTTTGCGCCCGCTTCTAATATTAAATCACCACCTGCAAATAAGCTTTCACCGTCAAAGCCATGACCTAATTCTTCAAGCACTAATGCCTGACGGTGCATTTTTTTACTTTCATCAAATCGCAGTGATGGCGTCATACGGCTCGATGACTTCACTTCATCTAAACTGATTTTCTCAAGTTTTTTAGCGCGAGAGCTTGCTTGTTTTGCTTTCGAGGCATTGGCGCCGAAACGATTAACGAAGTCTTGCAGCTCTGCCATTTCGGCACTCTTTTTAGCATTACCTGCTAATAATTGTTCTTGAATTAACCCAGAAGCTTCAAGGAAGTATTCGTAGTTACCAGGATAAATTCGCAGCTCACCGTAATCAATATCGGCCATGTGAGTACAAACGGAGTTCAAGAAATGTCTATCATGTGAAATGATAATCATGGTGCACTTACGTTGATTAAGTTCACCTGCCAACCAAGAAATAGTATGAATATCCAAGTTGTTGGTCGGTTCATCAAGTAACAAAATATCTGGGTTTGAAAATAGCGCCTGTGCCAGTAAAACCCGTAGTTTCCAGCCCGGTGCAACTTGTTGCATTAAACCAAAATGATAATGTTCTTCAATACCTGCTTCTAATAGAATTTCACCGGCACGAGATTCTGCGCTGTAGCCATCCATTTCAGCAAATTCACTTTCAAGTTCAGCGACTTTCATGCCGTCTTCTTCGCTCATTTCGGGTAACGAGTAAATACGGTCACGCTCTTGCTTCACTTCCCATAGCTTTGCATCACCCATGATCACAGTATCAACCACACTGTATTGCTCGAATGCGAACTGATCTTGGCTCAATGTACCGACTTTCAAACCGGGAGTAATCGAGACATTACCAGAACTCGGAGCTAACGCGCCGCTAAGGATTTTCATGAATGTTGATTTACCACAACCATTAGCACCAATTAGACCATAGCGGTTACCGTGGCCAAATTTAGCGGAGATATTTTCAAACAATGGCTCTGCGCCAAACTGCATGGTGATGTTGTTTGTACTAATGATAGTGGTAACCCTCGGGATAAATAGTAGAAAAAGTGAGCTTAAAAGCAGCGCGGCAGTATACAGACTCTACTGTGTATTAGATACCCGAAAGATGAGTTTAATAGGTATTGTTAATAGATATTTGTTAATAGGTATTTGTTAATAAGCACTTGTTGATAAGAACTTATTAATAAGAACTTATAAATAGCCACGTGTTAATAGGGGCTTGGAGCATGGACTGGGAAGTAAGGGACATATTCGCAGTTTTGGTTAGCTATCGGCTTAGTGTCCCATAAGCAAAAATGTAAATTGAAAGACACTATCATGCAGAATATTGTTGGTGTATTTATGGCCACGATAATTGGGTGACCAAAATAAAGGCAGAACAGTTATCAACTCACTCTTGGACAGAAATGGGTTAGGAATTAAGTCTTGGCTAATGAGCATTTAATAGAAAAATAATTATGTTTACTCTGCCCCATTTATTCAGTCTACCTCTGTTTTCAAAGAAACTTATCAGCGACTAGTCGCAGCTGGAAAGCCAAAGAAAGTAGCCATAATTGCCTGTATTAGAAAGTGGGTTGTAACACAGACTTCCATGCTAAGAGATGATGTAATGTGGGAAGTACCAAAAGCTCAAAATTAGCTATTGACGCCATAGTCTCTTGTTAGCCGTTGTTTTCAATACGCTTAGATTCACCTTCGATTGCATCTTCTTTCTCTTTTTGTTCTTCCTCTTTACGCTTTGCAAACTCTTTAGCAAATTCTTCAAAAAAATCTGAGAGTTCATCCTGAATATGACGTTCTCTTTCTCGTATTTCATCGAGTTGCTCTCTATGTAATTTTATATATTTAACGGTTCTTTCAAGATCTTTTCTATTTCTAAACCAAATTACCTTAGTTGTGCCAATAGAGTCTGCTTTTGTATCATACATAGCAACTTCGCCAACAAAACGTTCGCCATTATGTGAAGACATTAAAGTAATAGTTCCTCTATCGCTTTTTTGCTTGTCAGCAGCTTCATAAGTTAAAGGCAATAAAAGGTTTCTAAAACTTCCACATATATAATACTCTTCGCCATCATCTGCGCCTGTTTTGCAAATCATATGACCATTAATAGTGTGTCCATGCCGTTTAATATTTATTGCTTCTTGCCTATAATCCCCTGTGTTTACATATAGTGAATACCACTTTCCTTCAACATGTAAATCTTTATAAACTCTTTCTTCGATCCATGGCTCAACTACGCCTTTCCAAAATCGACCAACAACCAGTACCAAGAAACTAACAACTAAACCTGAAACTAAACCTGAAACAACATTCTCAAACATTTTATCTTCCTGATGAATACTATATGACTTTGAAATACGGCTAACGCCGCAATAAACGGCACGTAGGTTGGCGCTGTTTTTGCTGGCTTTTTGTTTTAGCAAAAACCGTGACAGCCGTTAACGTGTCCGATTTAATTGCCTTGTTAGGCATTTTGCTTTCTGCCACGCACAAGCTCAACTTTTGTAAATTTTGCAACCTGCTCTATGGAATTATACCTGTAATAATTACCGATAATTTCTGCTATTAAAACGTCTATATCGTCTCTGTACCAAATAAAAACTTGTTCTTCGTTCATAAGCTCGAGATCAGGAAGAGGCAATGTATAACGACCACCATCACCAGAAACGAACGGTAATGATCTAACAACAATTCCATTTATCATTAAGTTTATATGAAACCGAGAGCCGTTTTGGTCTGGAAAAACAGAAGTCCACTTCTCACGAAAAGGCTCCCTATCTTCAGAGCGTTTAAATTGAAATAAATTATTTGACTCGCAAACCCATACCTCATCGTTTTCAATATCTTCACGTTGCCACTTTCCAGACCTGATCATTCGTTCAAAATTTATAAAGCTTGTAGCAGAGTTTAATTTTGTTGTTTGTTTTGTAAGTTTACTTTCTAACTCTGAGCTAGATTGTTTAGCAAATATTTTTGCTATTACCCATGAGGATATAATCCCTAAAATCCAGCCAATAAATATTTCCATATATATCGTACTCAGTAATGAATGCCTAACAGCTTATTATATAGCTGCTCGATAATCTTCCGGCTAAAATTCAGCTTAGCAGCAACCATGCCAAGCCAACCGTCTGTTTAGTATGGATAAAACTAAAATTTAAGATCTGTTTTATTAATATAAAGCCCGCAAAAGTGAGCGCTTTGATGTAGAGGTCTCTACAACCTTTTATCAATAACTTTAGATTCAACAACTTATCAAATAACTAGAA
>NZ_LKTL01000015.1:0-135800 GCF_001401775.1 Shewanella sp. P1-14-1
GTTGAAGACTCTTTATTTAAAGTAATAGCGAAAGCCTGACAGGACGTCAGGCTAGCTTTAGTTGGCCATGGATGGCCTATCTAAAGCGTGAGCTATTTTCGAATAAGCATGAGGCTTGCTCGCTTTTAAGAGCAATTTCGTTGGGGCGGCAAGGGATGTCGAGAAGGGAAATGCTGTTGTTTCCCTTTCGTCGGGTGTGGGCGAAGCGCCTTGACGTTGACCTTAATCCAAACGAAATTTGGAAATGAATTAGGCAATGACGCTCATAACCAAGAGTGTATTTGTACAATGATGAAGACTCTTTGTTTCACTCAGCAGAGAAACTAGAATTGTATTCTTTCTATGATATAACTCATTGTTGAGACTATAGTTTGCTGCTATTCTTGATTAATTAAACTACTGGCTGCAGTTCTTCTTAAAACCGTTATCATTCGGAATTCAGCCTTACATACTGTAATACGATAAGAGTAATCGATGAGTATTGAAAAAGATTTATCAGCAATTGCAGAGTTTCAAGGTGAGTCTCTTACAAAGAATTTATCTATAATCGAAAGTCAAATTTCAGGAATTTCTACTTCAGAATGTGTCGAACTCTGCAATTCATTTGGTGTTGATGATGAACTTATTGGCTCAGTGAGAGCTGTAAAAAAAGTGGCTGGGCAAATCAATGTTATTTTGCATGCTACAGGAATAATGAACTCTCTAGGTCGACTTCTAAAAGATGGAGAAGAAGTTCAAAGTGTTTCTCTTGGCGCTGGTAATACTGGTAGAAGGTTCGACTTAGAAACCAATTTCCAAGTTGCTGAGTTTAAGTTTATTGATTGGCAAGGTGGAGCTGAAACGATACGGCAAAATGCACTTTTTAAAGACTTCCACAATTTAGCTGAGTTTGAGTCCAAAAAAGAGAAAAACCTATATGTTGTCGGAATAGAACATCCACTAAAATTCTTCAATGGAGGTAGAGCATTAACAAGTGTTCTTTCTAAACAACCGGCTATTTTAGAATCTATCAAAATAAAGTATGGCAATAGTGTTTGTAAAACCCGTGATTATTACAACCTTCACAAAAACTCTGTTCAAGTTAGGGATGTCTCCCAATATTTAACACACATATAACAAGCACATCCAAGCGAGCGCATAAGGCGGCGCTGATGGAGGAGTTATCCGTCTATGGAGTATTAATTTTAGTATGGATATTATTTATTATATTCTAAGCTGTCTCGGTGGAGCATTGCTTCTTTATCTTACTGCTTACACTAAAGTAAAAGGAAAAAATCAAGCTTTAAAAGAAGATGTTGAAAAGCTTGAAAATGAAAAACAAAAAATAATTGCAAAATACCGTGCTGAAACGGAAGAAATAAAAAAACAACACACTTTAGATATTGAAAAAAGAAAGTATAAGTATGAAATAAAAAGAGCTGAATTCTCAAAGTACTTTGCTTTGTTAGATGAGTTTCACAATAAATGTAACTCTGTTTTTCTTGAACAATTTAAACCAATAATTACAGAGTTCTATATTGGTTTTTTATCTGATGCCCCTGAAATCAAACATCAATCAACGATTAAATATAATGATGAAGTTCAATCTCTTATCTTTGATTTACATGAAGAGCACATAAAGGTAAAAACAGAGCAAAATAGCATTAGGCTCATTGCATCAAAAGAAGTGGATGATTTATTAGATTCGTTAGAAACTTCAGTAAAACATGCGACTGACATATCAACTAATATGCTTAAGTTTATGACAACGGATGAGTTTTGGGCAGATCAAAGTTTAGTAGCACCATTACAGGAACAACTTACTGTTGCAGGAAATGATGTTTTAAATTTACATATTAAACTTCGTGAACAAATGAAGCTGGAGCTTAATGAAATATGAACTGTTAACGAGTCAATCAAAATAAGTCGATGTTAAGCAAACTTATTGCCGACCTCATTCCCAACCTAACAATACCCAACTTCAATTTAGGCTGAAACTAAAAACGCTAACCGCTTGGTTGTTACCCAAATCGATTAGCGTTTTTTATTGCCATTAACCTTTCAAAAAGTGCTTTCCAACAGCTTCTTAAACGATAACAAAAACAAGAACAGTCCTATTATGCTTCTTTGCCTAAATGCTGATATAAGCGCTGATAATCAGTATTATCTGACATTAATTGTTGATGACGGCCACTGGCTTTGATTTTGCCGTTTTCCATCATATGAATACAATCCATTTCAGCCATGGCGGTTAAACGGTGACTTATCATCAACATGGTTTTGCCTTTAGCTAAGGCAAATAACAGTCGTAATATTTCGCGTTCAGTGCGCTTATCAAGTCCTTCTGTTGGCTCATCAAGTAGCAAGATTGGTGCGTCACGTAATAAGGCTCTAGCGACCCCAATACGGCGCTGCTCTCCGCCTGATAACTGTCTGCCGCCTTCACCAATCCAGCTATCTAGGCCAATCTCTTCACCTCGATCGGTAACCGTTTTAGAGGTTAATAAGGTTTCAAGTCCAACCTGCTTCAGTACCTCAGTTAAGCGTTCATCATTCGCACGCCTTTTTTGACCTGGGACATGGGGTAAGGCAATCGAGAGGTTATCTCTCACTGTGCCCGCAAATAAATGAATGCGTTGACTGACGACAGTCATAGATGCTCGCAGTGTGGCCTCATCATATTCAGCAATATCTAAACCGCCTAAGGAAATTTGCCCTTGCTGCGGCTGCCACTCACGTGTGATCAAGCTTAATAAACTCGACTTGCCACAGCCTGTTGCGCCTAATAACGCGACTTTACTCCCTTGAGGTATGTGCAGGTTGAGTGCCGACAATACTGGGCTGTTTACTTGATAACCAAACTGAATATCGTTAAGAATAAGCTCACTTTGTGGTAACTGGTCAACATCTCCGAACCTAATATCTGCAGTTTGCTCAGTCACTTCAGAGATCCGTTTTGCCGCTAATACACAACCAGATAAGTGTTGAAATGCGCCAGCAATCGGCATCATCATTTCAATGGTCGCCATGGTGGCAAAAACCATCATAGCCATTAATGGGCCTGGCGGTACGCTTTCACCCACACCTTGACCAGCAAGATACATCATCATCACCACAGCTGCGCCATTGACCATAATCAATAAGGCTTGGCTCAAACCAGTAATATGCGCCATTGCAGCTTGGCTATTGAAGAGCGCTAGCTCTGCTTGATGTAGCTTTTCACGGTAGCGAGCATTGGCCGAAAACAGCGTCAATTCTGCCTGACCTTGAATCACATCAAGCACCAGCACCCGAAAACGGCGCTTATTATCAACAACCGCTTCACCGGGTTTTCTACCCAAACGATAGAACACTAACGGTAAAATTAACCATGCAGCCAATAACCAAACCGTTAAACTGATAGCGAGTGCGGCATCAAACCAAGCGATAAAGGCATATAGTGCACCGACCGTCAACAATGATGCAGACATTGGTACTAATAATCGCAAGTATAAATGATCCAAAGTATCGATATCGGCCACTAACCGATTAAGCATATCCCCTTGCCTCAAACCTTGTAGGTTGCTAGCACTTAATGGGAATAGCTTTTTCCAAGACCATACACGTAACTCGGTGAGTAATTTAAAGCTCGCTTCATGTGTTGCTAATCGTTCACCATATCGGCTTGCTGTGCGGGCGATAGATAAAAAACGTACACCACCAGCGGGGGTAAAAAAGTTAAACGCTAACGCCGTGGCCGCCGTTAAGCCCGCTATCGCAGTCGCCGATAAAAACCAGCCCGATAATGACAAGAGGCCGATGCCTGCAATAATCGTAGTGCAAGTGAGAAAAAGGCCAATCAGCATCATGAACCACTGACGCTTAAACAGCTTAATGAAAGGCAATAATGACTTCATTACGCGCCCTCCTTTTCATTATCAGCAGGCTCTGAAAGACTGAGCAAAACATCATTATCATCTTGCTGTTGCATGCTGCTGAATAACCCACTGTGTTGGCTAAGTTTTGCATAATGCCCCTGCTGAACCAGCGAGCCATTATCAATCACTAAAATATTGTCCATATGTTGTAATTGCTCTAAGCGGTGCGTCACCATAATACAAGTTTGCGATGTCATCACATCGCTCAGGGCACTTGATACTAACTGCTCGCTATGGCTATCTAAGCTTGCTGTTGGCTCATCAAGCAAGAATAAGCTTGCGGGTTGAGCTAAGGCTCTAGCCAGTGCAATACGTTGCGCTTGCCCAACTGAAACCCCTGATGCTTGATCGCTAATGATGGTATCGAGCCCTTGTTGCTGACTGGAGACAAACTCTGCAATATTGGCTTTTTCCAACAACCCCATTACTTGATTGTCGTTCAACTCTGGATTCGCTAGGCACACATTGTCACGGATTGAACCATGAAATAGCTGAGGATCTTGCCCAAGCCAAGCAAGATGCGTTCGCCATTGCTGCTTATCTATCACACTCAATTCAACGCCATTAACATTGAGTGAGCCTTTGTAAGGTAAAAAACCGAGCAACGCATTCAATAAACTGGTTTTGCCAGCTCCGCTTGGGCCAACAACAGCAACTTTTTGACCCGATTGGATCTCAAATGAAATTGGGCCGAGTAGCCGCTCTCCTGACAAGGTGAGCACCTCAAAGTCTGTGGCTGTGATAGCGATTTTTGATAACGACACTTGATGGTGCTGTGCGGTTTGCTCACTAAACTTACCATCAACTTGCTTCAACGGGTTGGGGTGTTCAAGCAATTCAACTAACGCCTCAGCCGCCCCAATAGCCTGAGCTTTGGCATGATAATGAGTCCCTAAATCACGTAATGGTTGAAAAAACTCTGGGGCTAATATCAAAATAAACAAGCCGGTGAACAGGCTAATTCCTGCGCCGTAATGACCGAAGTTAAGATGATCTAAATAACTAAAGCCAAAATACACAGCTAATACTGCAATAGATAATGCCGCAAAAAACTCCAACACCGCCGAACTTAAAAAAGCCATTCGCAGTACAGACATGGTTCGTTGTCTAAAGTCCTCTGACGCGGCTTCAATTTTATTCACTTCCGTATCGCCACGGTGGAACAATTTAAGGGTACTTAACCCTTTTAACCGATCCATAAAATGGCCACTTAAACGAGATAGCGCGCTGAAATTTTTACGGTTAGCATCAGCAGCGCCCATTCCCACCAAAATCATAAACATAGGAATTAATGGCGCTGTTGCAAATAAAATAACCCCAGCAGCCCAGTTCATCGGAAATACTGACACCAAGATAATCAGTGGAATAAAACCTGCGAGCATCATTTGTGGTAAGTAGCGGGCGTAAAAGTCATGTAAGTCTTCTACCTGCTCTAGCACAATACTGGCCCAAGCCCCAGCGGGTTTCCCTTTGATAAATGCTGGGCCTAAATCTGTGAGCTTGTTTAAAACCGCCTCACGAATATCTCGACGTAATCGCTTACCAGCCTCAAAACTCAATCGCTCACGAGCATATGCAAGTCCAGCACGCACTAAAATGAGTACAACCAGTGCGATAAATTGATTAGTGAATTGACTCATTGGCGCTTCAAGCATGATCACACCGTGTAAAACATGAGCCAACAAATAGGCTTGTATTACTATTGCGACACCGTTTAGTGCCCCAGTAAAAATGCTGAGTTTCAAGAATATGCCACAAGAAGACTTTTGCTTTTTAAGCCATTGGCCGAGAGATTTTTCTAGATTTTTATCCATTTTATTCCTGAAAATGACAGCACTAATGAGGAAAATTGCCGCAGTATCGCAAGCTAACGGCCGAGATAACAGCCGTTTACAGAGAAGTGTTAACTGATTCACACATTGCTAATAAACACTGTGTTAATGATGAACTATAATTCTAAGCCATAGTCGTTATTAGCACAGTAAAAATAAGCTAAATATTTGTTCATCTTTGCCGTTAATATTAGTGCGATTTGAACCCTAATTGGAGAGGAAAAGTATATTACCCCTTCAATTATTGCCATGATGAAAACGATATAACCTATGTTGCCAATCCACTTTCTTCTAATAGGGATAAAGAAGGTACATTAATATGGATGTTGATCTTTTAGTACGCAGAGCGCACGCCTTTAATCACTTATTTGACGCCGTCATAATTACAGATGCCGCTGGATTCATTATCGATTGGAATGATGGCGCACAGCATTTGTATGGCTACGCTAAAAAAGACATTATCGAGAAACCCATTGCCCAATTGCTTCTGCAAGAAGATAGCACCACGATGACAGAGTTGGTCAATAATGCGTTAGAGCAACATGGCAAATGGTCCGGTGAATTGCGCTTTTTACATCAAGACGGCTCAATTGGTTGGCAAGCGTCAACTTGTGTGCCTTTATTTGATGACAACCAGATGTTTATTGGCGCACTGATCGTCAATCGTGACATCACTCAACGGGTCAATCAGTCGCAGCTGCAACTGAACCAAGCCTGCTATGATCAACTCACTTCGCTACCTAACCGCTATTTATTAATGGATCGAGTGCAGCAATCTATCGAGCGTTGCAAACGCACACGAACTCGATTCAGCCTGTTATACATTGACTTAGATGAATTTAAAAAAGTGAATGATGCTGTTGGCCACCTGCAAGCTGACAAAGTGTTAGTAGAGATCACTTCAAGGTTACAACGGGTCATTAGAGAATCAGATACGTTAGCCAGAATTGGGGCTGATGAATTCTTATTATTACTTGAAGATGTTACTGACAATAACGATATTTCTCAGATGGCAGAGGTATTAATTGCAACGCTTGACACCCCATTTATCCTGAATGACCAATCATTATTTCTCAACTGCAGTGTCGGCATCGCCACCTATCCAGATTCAGGTGAAGATTTTGATAAACTTATCAAAGCAGCTGATTTCGCTATGTATAAATCTAAACGTCAAGGAGGAGCAACATACCGCTTTGGCTAACACTCTGACTCTGATAATAGCCGAAACTCAATCATAGAAATGGGCTTAATTAACCATTATATTTTAGGTGGTTTAGCACCAAATTTAACCAATACATGCCACATCAATTTTAGCTGTTGTAGCTGCTGTGCCTGCTTACCACGTTCACTCCATGCAACTGGGGTTTCGGTTAATACTTGCGCAGCACGGCCAATCACTTCTGCATTAATCTTATTATCACGGGCTATTACCTTAGCCAATTCAGGCATAGTCGCTCCACGAAAATCAATGGGTACTTGCGCCACCTCAAGTTGGTAACCAGGGTGCCAAAGCAGCTCAATATCATATTCATCGCAAAGCAATTGCATCACATCACCAGTATCTGTTGCTTTAAAGCTTGGATCCGCCACCAAATAAGCAATATCGTCATCTAAAGAAACATCACCATGAATCTGCGCTTCGATGTAATGATCCAAATTAGCCGATGCGGGTCTTAAAAAGCGCCTCTGAATCCCGAGTGGTAATTGCTGCTTAACATGATCCACAATATCTGCAGGCTTAATGTTATTAACACCTAACGCATATTGACGCTCAAAACATTCACTCAATAACGCAGCCAACACCACTTCAAAATTCGCTAATGTGCCTTTTTCCTTAGGTAAGCGATATGAATCCATATAACTAAAAGTGCAGCGAGACAGTAATTGCGCATGTGTAAGAAAATAGCAGCTACCAAATCGAGGCGCTGGCCCCATAGGGCACAAACCAATATCTAACGCACCATATTTAGGTCGCTGTTTCACGCCTGAGTAACACTGGCCAAAAAGCTGATTCTCCCAATGATCACGCGGTCCACCTAGTTCAGGTGATAACTGACCATTGGATATATGCGTTTCAAATTGGCTTTTATACACCCCATCTTTAAGCAGTCCTGCAGCGACGGATATACCTCGGCTATCAAGACGGTCTGGGTGAAAGTGAAGTGCTACTCGGCCATGCTGATGTAACGAGTGCATAGCCTGTTGCACATCGAATGTAGGAATATTCGACATTAACAACACATTTTTAATCACTGAGCTCGAATGCTCACGAAGGCTGGCAATGGTGCTTTCGATATGGGATTGTGCTGCTGATTTTCGATTCATACCTGCACCTCCCTTGCATTTGATGTCGTTGACAATGATGAGAAACAACCTGCTAAGTTATTGTATTTCATTGTATGTAAAATAATCTGCTTTAGCACTTAAGATTAAAACTAATTCATTAAAAAATAGGCTGAAAACCCCATAATCGAATATTTACCTATAAGCGACAATAAAAGAAGAATATTTAATCGATTTAATGGCGCTCTAGCAGTGTTTCAGGTAAGCTTCACGGCCGCCATTTAGTGGCACCCTATTTAGTCAAAGCAACATCAGTGTTGCCCAAAGAGATCATTCTATGAGTTTTGCCTCACTAGGCTTAAGTACAGCAATTTTAAAAGCTGTTGAAAAACAAGGTTACGACACTCCATCTGCAATTCAAGAGCAAGCTATTCCAGCCGTATTAGAAGGCAAAGATGTCATGGCTGCTGCGCAAACGGGGACAGGTAAAACCGCTGGATTTACCTTACCTTTGTTAGAATTACTCTCTAAAGGCCAACGAGCAAAGCGCGGCCAAGTTCGTGCTTTAGTGCTTACTCCAACACGCGAACTGGCAGCCCAAGTTGCTGAAAGCGTCTCAACATATGGCACTAACTTACCGCTAAAATCGGCCGTGGTGTTTGGTGGCGTATCCATTACCCCTCAAATCTCAACACTAAGAAACGGTGTTGATATTTTAGTAGCCACCCCAGGTCGTTTATTGGATTTATGCCAACAAAAAGCGTTGAGCTTTAGCCAACTTGAAGTACTGATTTTAGATGAAGCTGACCGCATGCTAGACATGGGCTTTATCCGAGACATTAAAAAAGTATTGGCCATGTTGCCAAAGCAACGTCAAAACTTAATGTTCTCAGCAACCTTTTCTGATGAAATTCGTGAACTTGCTAAAGGCTTAGTTAACAACCCAGTTGAAATCTCAGTGACCCCACGCAACGCCACAGCCAACACGGTTGAACAATGTGTTTACGCTGTCGATAAAAGTCGTAAAGCTCGTATTCTAACTAAGCTAATTAAAGAAAATGATTGGCATCAAGTGTTAGTGTTTTCACGTACGAAACACGGCGCTAACCGTTTAGCTAAAAACCTCGATGCCGAAGGTATTAATGCCGTTGCTATTCACGGTAATAAAAGCCAAGGCGCGAGAACAAAAGCCCTAGCCGATTTTAAAGCAGGCAAAGCACAAGTCATGGTTGCGACTGATATTGCAGCACGTGGTATCGATATCGATCAATTGCCATTTGTGGTGAACTTTGATTTGCCGAATGTACCAGAGGATTACGTTCATCGTATCGGTCGTACAGGTCGTGCAGGTGCAACAGGCTTAGCAGTATCACTTGTGAGTGACGAAGAAGTGAAGTTACTCCATGACATTGAAAGGCTCATCAAGCGTACTGTTGAACGTAAGCTCATTGAAGGTTACGAAGCTTGTCACGATTTACCTGAAGCAAATTTAAAAGGCGGACATCGCACAGCGAATCATAAGAAGCCAAACCCAAATCGCCGTAAGCATGCCAACCAAGCTGACAAACCAAAGCAAGGGCAAAAACAAGGACAACGTCCTGCGCCAAAAGGCAATACAGATAAGCCAAGTCAGCGCCAACGCGCCCGTGCTCGAGCTGAAGCTGAAACAGCTCAAGCGGAAGGCAGTAAAAAGCCACAAAGAAGACGCCAAGGTCGTAATGACCAAACGGCAACTCAAGGCAAAGTCGACCCTTACGCGAATGCTAGACGTTAAACATTGAACTTAATCAGTCACTAACACTTTGTCTTATAGGCATGAAAGTAAACCTTTCATGCCTATTTTATTTGCCTGTTCCAGCGTTTGATTCATAAGCTTCCCCCTCAATAAAGTTGCCAGATTAACGCTCTTCGTCCATCATAATTAATGATAAATTAAACAATTTCATTCATGGAAGATTTATGAAACATACAGGTTTATTCATTGTGGTATTGCTTTTAGCAATAGGCAGCCTATTTGTTGGCTTACAAATGGGTAAAAGTCAGCTGAATCAAGTTCAAACAAATCCACCTACCGCGCATAATAGCGATGAAGACGCTGAGCAAAATAATTCAGCTTCGGTAGCAAAAGTGATTGATTCTAGCTCAATTGATTTGGTTACGGAGCTAAAACAAGAAATCGAGCACCTGAAACAACAACTCGATGAAAAAAATACGTTGATTGATTCAATGAATGCCTCACTTGGCTTATTAGAGCAGCAAGTTGAACTTGCCTATAATGAGATCGATGAAGCAGGACAAGCGACATCTCCTTTTCACCAAGAACCTGACGCCATCACTGCCGAGCAAGCCAGTGTATGGGTACCTGCAGCCTATGCCGATATCGTCTCCTCGCAACAAGGGGAAATGGTTTCCTTATTTAAACGCCATCATCAAGCAGAAATCGATCCCAATTGGGCGAGTGAAAGAGAGCAAGCCTTGTTAGATTCTTTTGCTTTAAGTGAATATGCCGATATGGTGAACATCAGTGCAGTGAATTGTAAAACCACCACTTGCGAAATAAGAGGTATTGAACTGAAACCCAATGGTTGGATGCTCGCAAGTCAACAACTGCAAGGAAGTGAACTCGGCAATAATGTGAGTTCTTGGTCTTACCTTGCCAGTGCTAATGACGGTGAAACTCTGATTTATATGCTCTCAGAAGCTAAAGAAGCAGGCAGCGAAGGCGAGCAATCACAATAAAATATTCCCACGTTGAATTAAACGAGCCTAGTCTCTTGAACAATAAGGGCTTAGCTCGTTGAAATCAGACTAAAGCCCAATATAAAAAACCAATTAAAACCAATAACCTCCACTCAACTTGATTTGAAACCTTATGGTCAAAACCACTCTCATGGCGCTGATGACTAACTCACTCAACGTTGCTTCAATCATGATCCAATAAAACGTCATTGACGTACAAACAAGTGAATTGAGCAATGCTCAACAGATGACAGCAAAGCTGTGAGTGATTTTGATGCCGTTTTACTACTAAGTTAAATACCCAATTCAAGTAAAATTAACCATACCGCCATCTTAGTACGTCAATATTCATGCATTAGCGGGACGTCAACAATGTGAAGGAACACACTGACCATGCATCAGATCAATACAGACTTACAGATACAAGTAAACCCGATTCCACATTCAAACCATCTTGTATGGATTATCGATAACTTTATCGCTGATTTTGATGCCCTAGTCCGTTACAGCAAAGAAAAAGCCTATTTTAATCCAGTAGGTGCTGACGGTACTTTGTTTCCAGGGGTGCGTGATGAAATGCCCAAACCCTATTATCAAAGCTTATCATTGCTCATAGACAAGCTCTCACAGCAACCTAATGGCGAACAATTTAAGCAACATAAAATAGCCAAATGCTGGCTTTCAAAAGTCACTCTTAGTCCTTTGCAGCTAAATGCGACTCAAACAATGCCGCACTTTGATTCATTATCAACACATGACATGGCCGCTGTTCACTACCTAAACGATCAGCAATTAGGTGGCACTAACTTTTACCGCTACAAAGGTGCTGACACACTGCATTTATCTCAAGATGACAAAGACATAATTTTAAAAATGGTCGATGAAGTGAAGCAAGCAGCTGTAACACGTAATGGATATATTAATGACTCAGATGAGCTATTTGAGAAGGTATTCAGCATTGAAGCCAAACCCAATAGATTAGTGATTTATTCGGGCAATATTTTACACAGCGCCAATATCACCAACAAAGTTGAATTTGATAAAAAGGCGCCAAATAATCGCACCTCAATCAACTCATTTTTTAGTGTTGCCTAAGCAGTGACTACCTTTGCTCAAGCTCTAATGACCTTATGTGTTCGTAATTCGTCTTTACTAAGACAATCTCATATCGAAGATGAAATTAAACTTACTTCATAATAGCTAGTTCGATGACTAACATCCTAATAAGATTATATAAATGATTAGAAATTAATTGGTTGAAAGGATGTCACCAAGATGAACATTACTCGCTTCGATACACAGTCGCATCAGCTTAATGCTAGCGTTATTAATGTGAGTTACGATCGATGGACAGGTCGTTTTACTCTCACAACTGATCTTATTCAAACCAATGCCAATCATCATGATGAGATCTGCAACTCGCCTACTTCCACAAAAAACCGCCCACTCGCTCCAGTCAACATTAAACGGGTACTGAGTACCAAGAATATCTTTTTTAATCCGTTTTCCCACATGGCGTTTCGACTTAATGGGATAGATTATCTCGTTAGTGTGAGCTGGTTTATGATTTGGCGATCAAGCCTTTTTCAAACAAATTCACTCGTTGATGCTAATCAATCAACCGTGAGCATTTCAGAGCTACTCCCACGTCGACATAGGCGCAGCATTATCCTATGCAGCTATGTGGCTGTCATCACCAGTATTAAGCTCGGGTTGATGCTATTTTTGGCATGAAACAGATAAGCTGAAACATAAAAAAAGCGAGGATGATATGACTCATTCTCGCTTGTTGTTAGTCACAATTAATCGTGACCATTAATTATAAAAACCAAGCACGGTAAGTCTTACCTTTTAATCGTCCTTTGGTTATTTTATTCAACGCTTTTTTCGATGCATCACGCTTCACAGCAACAAATGAGCGGATATCAGTCACTTTAATCTTGCCAATATCAGCACCATTAATACCGTTCTCACCCGTTAAGCCACCCACAATATCGCCAGGGCGAATTTTATGCTTTTTACCGGCATCGATTTGAATGGTGATCATTTCCGCTTCTTGCGGCTGCTTGTTAAGCACGTTCATTGAAGGCAGTGTTTCACCATCAATTTCTTTGCCGATAAGCTCTTCAATTTCAACCATTCTATGGCCATCAGAATGACTAAAGAAAGTGTATGCTGCGCCTTTACTACCAGCACGGCCTGTACGGCCAATACGGTGAATATGCACTTCAGTGTCGTAAGCAATGTGATAATTAAACACCGCTTCTAAATCTTCGATATCTAACCCACGCGATGCCACATCAGTCGCCACTAAAATACGCGCACTACGGTTAGCAAAACGCAGTAGCATTTGATCGCGATCGCGCTGTTCTAAATCGCCATGCAAGGCTAAAACACTGAAACCTTGCTCAGCTAATGTGTCGGCCACTTTTTGCGTTTCACGTTTGGTATTACAAAAAACCACTGCACTTTCAGGCTGTTTCTCTAATAACAATAAACGTAACGCTTCTAAACGGGCTTGGTTGTCTTCTGTGTGATAGAAATGCTGTTCAATCGTATGATTATCATGAGTAGCCTCGACTTTAACCATCAGTGGCTTATACATGATTTGCTCAACAATTTGCTGAATTTGCTCAGGGAAGGTTGCACTGAAAAGCAGTGTTTGTCTTTCATGCGGCGTTTCAGCAATAATTTGATCAATATGATCTTGAAAGCCCATTTCTAACATGCGATCGGCTTCGTCTAATACCAACATATTCACATTGCTAAGATCTAAACGGTTGCGATCTAAATGATCAACAATACGCCCTGGCGTACCAACAATAATATGTGCGCCATGCTCAAGCGAGCCGATTTGAGGCCCCATAGGCACGCCACCGCATAACGTCAGTACTTTCACGTTATGTATGCCACGAGCTAGCGTACGAATATCCTTGGCAACTTGATCTGCCAACTCACGAGTTGGGCATAACACCATAGTTTGAATACGAAAACGTTTCACATTCAACTTATTGAGTAAGCCCAAACCAAACGCAGCAGTTTTACCTGAGCCGGTCTTTCCTTGGCCAATTACGTCATCACCAGCAATAATCGCGGGTAAGCTTTCTGCTTGAATTTGAGTCATAGACTCATAGCCCATGGTTTTTAGGTTATCAAGCAAATCTGGTTTCAGATTAAGTGATGCGAAAGCCGTATTAGCGGCCTGTTCAGTAGACTGACTCAAGGTGAATATCCTCTGATATCAAAGCAAAATTGGGATAATAGAAACAACTCGGCCAAGGAAAAATACCTTGGCCAAATGTTAGAATAGCTATTGTAGCAATTTTATCCGCTAATCGCTGACATTTATTTGAATATTACGTCATGAACCACTCAAAAAGATGACGCTATCTCACCAAATCGCCCTTGCTGATAATCATCAATGGCTTGATTGATTTCTGCTTGAGTGTTCATCACAAATGGTCCCATGTGCACAATTTCTTCATTGATTGGACGACCAGCCAACAGTAATAAGCCACTATCCAGATTTCCCGCCTGTAAATGAGTATTTCTCTCCGGCTCAATGACCACTAACTGACCTTGTTTAGCCACTGCTTGTTCGCCCTTGGTATCAATATAGGTAAGTTCACCTTGATAGATATAAGCACTGACACTGTGGTGTGCGGACAAATCAATATTGGCTTGGCCATTTCTCGATAACGTCACATCAGCAATAGCACCTTGGCCCGCTAAACCTTGAATACTGGCCTCTATTGTTTCCTTCGAGTCTATAAATTGCCAGTTTCCAGCGAGCGCTTTGAGTGAAGCGCCATGTCTGTTGCTCACCGTAGGATTAGGGTTACCTGCCGTGTCTTGATATATCGCTGGGCGCATCTTGTCTTTAGCTGGCATATTGAGCCAAATTTGAAAACCATGCAGCCCTTCATTGGCATCAGCGAGTGGCATTTCAGAATGAATAACGCCGCTGCCGGTACTCATCCACTGCACGTCACCACTGCGAATCGCTTTAACATTCCCTAGCTGATCACGATGCTCAAAGCCGCCTTTTATTAAGTAGGTAAACGTTTCAATACCACGATGAGGGTGAGGTGGAAATCCACCAATAAAATCCTGCTTGTCGTTTGACTTAATTTCATCGATCATTAAGTAAGGATCAAAGCGAGTATTCATAAAGTCAGCCACTCGCTTGATATTAACCCCATCACCATCCATTGCTGGTCTTGCAGTAAATTTGCTTTTTACTTTCATCTTAAGTGTCTCTATTAAAAACGTTAAAGCCACTTTAGCAACTAAAATTTAGAATAAAAATTGCAATAAAACACACCTATTAGTCGATTAAATCGAACTATATCTCTCTATGTAGAAATAAAAGTCACTCTAGACACTAAAAAATGCCATGAATCGTCGCAGTTAAGATGAATATAGCGTAATAAGCCTTACTGAGTGATTTAAGGCTTTTCAATTATAAGATAGGTATGAATTTCAGGATATTGATCGAATTCAAGATGCCTGACTACACAACCTAAAGACTGAAATAATGATAAAAAACCATTGGTACCTAATGATGAATAATACACCTCAGGCCCCATCACCGAATTGGTATGCGAGCCAGCTTCTGTTGTCCCACCAAACGAGAATATCAACACACCGCCAGAACATAATCCATTGACAATGTTGGTCAATACTTGTGTTTGCTCAGTCAACGGAATATGCCAAATACTGTCCCAAGCAGTGATGAACATGTATTGTTCATCCAATGGATACTGGCAAATATCAGCATGAATAAAACGAACATCTGGCTGACGGGCTTTCGCAATATTAATCATTTCAGCCGACACATCTAAACCTTCAGGAGCAAACCCCTCTGCTTTTAATAGTTCGATAAAACGCCCTGTGCAGCCACAACCAATATCAAGTGCTTTACCCTTGTGCTTAACAAAGTTCAGCGCTTTTTTATGCTGCGCTATGCCATTTTCAAGATTAAATGTATCGCTTGTCCAGCGATGCGTTATTTGATCATAAGCCTTACCAATATCTATTGGTTTCATCCGTGTGTTATATCCTTTTGTCTTTACCGTGACATCAAAACCTTGGCATCACATCAAAATCATCGCCATGGAAATGGTTAACTATCAAACCACTGTAATGCATTCGTCATAAAAAAAGGACTCATAATGAGCCCTTTTAGCATAATATTTGATGGTTAACTTAGCTTAACTACGCAAGCCAATACCACGAGATATTAAGTAGTAAGCCACAAACCAAAGCGATGCACAAAAGCCTACCATGATGCCAATTGATAATGGCACACTAATATCTGCAAAGCCTAAAAAGCCGTAACGGAATACGTTAATCATATACACAACCGGATTTAATGCCGACACGCCTTGCCAAAAATCGGGTAATAAAGAGAGTGAGTAAAACACCCCGCCCAAATAGGTCAGCGGCGTTAAGATAAACGTGGGAATAATGCTGATATCATCAAAACTTTTTGCAAATACTGCATTAATTAACCCGCCTAATGCAAATAGCACAGAAGTTAAAAATACCGTCATTATCACAAGACCAACATGATGCAGGCTCAGGTTAACAAAGAACATAGCCACTAATGTCACAATCAAACCAACACTTAAACCACGAGCAACTCCGCCTCCCACGTAGCCAGCAATCATCACGTAATGAGGCACAGGAGCAACCATTAGCTCTTCGATACTGCCATGCATTTTGGCACTAAAAAATGAAGACGCAACATTAGAGTATGAGTTGGTTATCACCGACATCATAATGAGGCCTGGCGCGATGAACTCCATGTAAGATACACCGCCCATTTCACCAATGCGGTTACCAATTAAGTTACCAAAAATCAGAAAATATAATGTCATGGTAATCGCTGGCGGCACTAGTGTTTGTACCCAAATACGAGTAAAACGATTAATTTCTTTCGTTAATATACTTTTAAAGGCAATCCAATATAGGTGCTTCATTATTTTGCCTCCTTGGCTTTTTCAACAAGCTCTACGAATAACTCTTCAAGACGGTTGGCCTTATTTCGCATCGATGAGACCTCGATGTTTGCCTCTGAGAGTTTGGCAAATAAATCATTAAGGTTGTGTGCCTTTGCCACATCCACTTCTAACGTGTGCCCGTCAACAAGGCGGCAGTTCATATTGGGGATTTGCGGCGCGGCTTCAATATCATTACGTAAATCTAAAATGAAGGTTTCAACATCCAATTTGCTTAGTAAGCTTTTCATACTGGTGTTTTCCACCAGCAAACCTTTGTCAATAATACCAATATTGCGGCATAACATTTCAGCTTCTTCAAGATAGTGCGTGGTTAAAATAATCGTCACACCTTGGTTGTTAATATCTTTTAAAAACTGCCACATAGAGCGGCGTAGCTCGATATCAACTCCAGCTGTAGGTTCATCTAAAATCAGTAACTTCGGCTCATGCATTAATGCTCTGGCAATCATTAAGCGGCGCTTCATGCCACCAGATAAGGCTCTAGCTTGACTGTCACGCTTTTCCCACAAATCCAGTTGTGAAAGGTATTTCTCGGCGCGCTGTAACGCGACGGCACGGGTAACGCCATAGTAACCCGCTTGATTCACCACAATTTGCAGCACTGTTTCGAACTGATTAAAATTAAACTCTTGCGGTACAAGGCCAATACACATTTTGGCTTGTTCAAGTGTTTTATCGATATCAAACCCAAACACCTTGACGCTGCCAGCGGTTTTTTGCACTAACGAGCTAATCACCCCGATGGTGGTCGACTTACCGGCACCATTGGGCCCTAACAAAGCAAAAAAATCACCTTGTTCAACGGTTAAACTAATTCCTTTAACGGCTTGGACACCGCTTTTATAAGTTTTTTGCAGGTTTTCGATCACCAAAGCATTGGTGCTGTTACTCATTGCTATACCTCTAAGCTGTTTGTTAAGACGAGTGATTACACTGGCATTGTATTATCTATGACGTAATGTAACTGAAAAAGGTGCAAATATTTTCTAACGCCCAAAATAAAACTCCCGCCTAAAGCGGGAGTTTGCACACAAAGGGTTACATTAATCTAATGGAACCACTTTTGCGATATAAGGCAGGTTACGATACTGCTCAGCATAATCGATACCATAGCCAACAATAAACTCATCAGGAATGGTAAAACCGATAAAGTCGACAGGAACATCAACTTCACGACGTTCAGGTTTATCCAATAATGTACATAGTGCAAGGCTTTTAGGCTCACGCAATAATAACATGTCACGTACTTTATTTAGGGTGTTACCTGAATCAATCAAATCTTCAACAATCAATACATCGCGATCAGCAATCTCAGAAGAAACATCTTTTAAGATTTTAACGTCACGTGAGCTTGTCATTGCGTTGCCATAACTTGAAACTGACATAAAGTCGATTTCAACATGGCCTTTAATACGGCGACATAAGTCAGCCATAAAAACCACAGACCCTTTCAATAAGCCGACCATTAACAAACGCTCGCTGTCTGCGTAATGGGCATTAATCCTTTCAGCTAATATATCCAGTTTTTCGTTGATTTCTTCTGCAGAAATCATCACTTCGGTTGTGTGTTTCATATTACTCTCAATTGTCGTGACTTTCGGACTTAATCATTGGCTTCGTCGCGAGACTTTTGTGTGGCATAACCCCAACGATTTGTCAGCCCATGTTCAATACCCAAATGATCTAGAATTCGGGAAACCATGAAGTTTACCAGATCTTCTATCGATTGGGGATGGTGATAAAAACCTGGCGCAGCAGGCATGATAGTCGTGCCATGACGTGTAAGGCTTAACATATGCTCTAAGTGTATGGCACTAAAAGGAGTTTCCCGTGGCACAAGGATTAATTGACCACGCTCTTTAATGACCACATCAGCTGCTCTTTCTAATAAATTATTGCTCATTCCGGTAGCGACAGCTGCTAAGGTGCCAGTAGAACAAGGACAAATCACCATTTGTTTAGGTGCCGCGCTACCGGATGCGGGTGGTGAAAACCACTCATCTTTACCTAACACCACCAGCTCACCAATCACAGAATCTGTCATTTCAAAATGCGCTAATAACTGCTCACGTGCTTTTTCAGGGTTGGCACTTAATTGCAGCGCTTCTTCAGTAGCAAGTACCACTCGTGCTGCGCTTGAAATCATCAAAAATACTTGATAATCGGCCTCAAGCAAGCATTGCAATAGCTTTAAACCATATGGCGCACCTGAGGCTCCAGTCCATGCAAGGCTAATGGCTTTGGGTCTTTTGTTGTACTGCGTTGAATTACTCATAAACTCTCTAAATATAGCTAAGTGTATCTCGCTATTTATACGTTCAGTGCACGCTTATAGATGCCTTAAAATGGTTATTTAAGCTAAAGCGCTAATTAATTTCTGATGAATACCATTAAAGCCGCCATTACTCATAATCACAATGGTGTCACCCGATTGAGCCAGTGACGAGACTGCGTTAATAATATCTGTAATCTCAGTCATCACAGTGACAGGAATACTGGCATGATTCATATTGGCACTCATGTCCCAACCAATATTGTCAGCTTGGTACAAAAACGCGCAATCTGCCAGTGCCATTGAAGCGGCTAAGGTGTCTTTATGTACCCCGCTTTTCATAGTATTTGAGCGAGGTTCTAAAACCACAATCAATTTACCACTGGCGTTATCCGCTTCTCCCACTTTAGCTCGCAACCCTTGCAACGTGGTAGCAATGGCTGTGGGATGATGAGCAAAGTCATCATAAACAGCAATACCACTCACCGTATCCAGTAGCTCCAGACGGCGTTTAGGCGGCGCAAATTGAGTTAACGCTTCAATAGCTTGTGCTGGTAACACACCAACATGACGCGCTGCAGCAATTGCCATCACGGCATTTTCAATATTATGCTGTCCCAGTAAGTCCCAATTCAAAATACCTTGAGATTCACCATCAAACATCACTTCAAACTCGTGACCATCTGCTGCAATGGTATTTGCATACCAACCTTTGCCAGCTTGTTTACCCGCTATACTAGTCGCATAAAATAGCTCTTGCTCACTCCAGCAGCCTAACTCAATGACGTCTTTTACAGCCTCAACTTCAGCTGGCCAAATGACTTTGCCTTCACCAGGTACTGTGCGAATAACGTGATTAAACTGGCGCTGAATCGCCCCTAAGTCGGCAAAAATATCTGCATGGTCAAATTCAAGGTTATTAATCACCAATGTGCGAGGTCGGTAGTGGACAAACTTAGAGCGTTTATCAAAAAAAGCACTGTCATATTCATCTGCTTCAACCACGAAAAAAGGTGAATGACCTAGCCTTGCTGACACACCAAAGTTTTGCGGTACGCCACCAATTAAAAAGCCCGGTTCGTAACCACAATATTCAAGCACCCATGCAAGCATACTTGAGGTTGATGTTTTACCGTGCGTGCCAGATACCGCCAGCACCCAGCGGTCAGGTAAAATATATTCAGATAAGAATTGCGGCCCAGAAGTATAGTTAATACCTCGATTCAATACCGCTTCGACACACGGGTTACCGCGGCTCATCGCATTACCAATCACAACAACATCGGGCTGGTTTTCACCCTCTTTGCCCAATTGCACCGGATCAAAACCTTGGATAAGTTCAATTCCTTGCTCTTCAAGTTGGGTACTCATTGGCGGATAAACATTGGCATCACTGCCTGTCACTTTGTGCCCCATAGCACGGGCTAATAACGCAAGGCCGCCCATAAAAGTGCCACAGATCCCAAGAATATGTACGTGCATGTTGTTGCTCTTGTGAAAAAATTAATGGCTTATTCTAAAGCATTGTGACTGTAATTGTCAGGTGACAATAACAAGCTTTAATCTTGCATCCCATTCAACTGGGCAGAACGGTCCATTGTTGATATTTTTGCATAGTCATTTCGACTCATTCGGGTTTCTTTCTTGCTAAAAAAGCCGTAATAATGAACAGGCTAATTACGTTAACAAGGATTGATAATGATTAAGCTTGTCGCCCAAATATGCCCCCTGATTGTTACTGCTATATTACTCAACATTGGCATTAGCCATGCGGCCCCCAATAAAAATTACGCCATTCAGTTTAATCAATTAGGTTTTGGCGTTAATGGGACAAAAACAGCTGTGGTACCAGAAACTGATGCGGATAATTTTAGCGTGATTGAGCGGCATACTGGTAAAACGGTTTTTCAAGGAAAGTTATCTGAAGCCAAAACATGGGAAGCATCTGGTGACAACGTAATGCTTGCGCATTTTGACGAAGTGACTCAGCAAGGTGAGTACTTCATAAAAGTTGACTCAATACCGCAATCACTGCCATTTACTATTTCAGATGAGCGTTATAACAAACCATTAGCTGCAGCTATTAAAGCCTATTTTTATAATCGCAGCGGCGCTGTGATTCAAAAAGAATTTGCTGGCCAATATGCGAGACCTGCTGCTCATCCAGACACTATTGTGTATGTGCACGAATCAGCGGCATCTAAAGCGCGCCCTGTTGGCACCGTCATTTCATCTCCTAAAGGTTGGTACGATGCTGGCGATTATAATAAGTACATAGTGAACTCAAATATCACAGTGTATACCTTACTTGCAGCGGTATCTGAACAGTCCAATGCCGTCATTAACCTTAACTTGAATATTCCTGAATCAGGTAATGCATTACCAGACATCATTGACGAAGTAATGTGGAATATTGACTGGATGCTGACCATGCAAGATCCAAATGATGGTGGCTTGTACCATAAGCTCACGACTAAGCGGTTTACTGGCGACACAGAAATGCCCCATAAGATGGACCAACCTCGTTACCTTGTTGCCAAATCCACAGCAGCCAGCTTAGGGTTCGCTGCTACAATGGCAAAAGCCAGCCAGATCCTTGCCCAGTATGATCAACACTTATCAATTAACTCTGCAAATGGTCATAGCTATAGCCAGCAATTATTAATGGCAGCAAAGCAAGCATGGCAATGGTCATTGAAAAATCCAGCCATCCATTATCAACAGCCGAGTGATATCCACACTGGGACATATGCCACAGCTGGGGATGACTTAAAAGATGAGTGGTTATGGGCAGCTGCCGAGCTTTTTGCTGCAACAGGCGATAGTGAATACCTCAGTAAAGTTGAAATACCGAAAAAGCCGCGTAACCCTGAGTGGGATAAAGTCGAAACGTTAGCCTTAATCACACTAGCATCACACTCTGATACGCCTAACACCATCGCAAAAGAAGCTAAAAAGCAACTCACGGCATTAACAGAGCGTTGGATTGAAGTGGGGCAAAATTCAGCTTACGGCCTTGCGATTAGTCCAAATGATTTTGTATGGGGCAGTAACTCAAACATGCTCAATAAAGCGGTAACGTTATTGCGTGTAAACCAAATCATAAACAATAAAGATAAGCCGAACAGTTTGTATGAGAAGCACGCTATAGCTATCGTCGATTACATTTTTGGTCGTAATCCAATGGGTATCTCTTATGTCACAGGGATCGGCCAACAAACTCCGATGCATATTCACCACCGTGCTTCTATGGCTGATGGTATTAAAGCGCCTATTCCTGGTTTTTTAGCTGGCGGGGCACAACCAGGGCAACAGGACGCCAAAGATTGTAAAAAACAAGGCGGCATTTACCCATCAAAACAAGCTGCAAAGTCTTACCTCGATCATGATTGCAGTTATGCCAGCAACGAAATCGCCATTAACTGGAATGCCCCTTTGGTGTATATGTTAGCGGCGCTGGTTAATCAGGAAAATTAACCCAAACATATTTATTTAGAAATGCCAGCCGATAAAAAAGCGGCCTTGGAATAACATTTCCAAGGCCGCTTTCATTTTCTCACCATTGAGTTATTAAACTGAATGACGATCAATTATCCAGTTACACATCCAGTAACGTCAAAATCGTTTTACCGAGTAAACCTTCAACCACTTCCCTACCTTCGCCAGGAAAATGCCCATCAACCATTTTGATCAGGTTAGACATACCATTAACGGTCATGTCAGAAGGCTCAGGTAAAGTTGAATTAGCAATAAGCATATTCAAAATATAACGGAAGCGCTTAACCGATAGCGCTTTATGCCAGCTCTCAGTTAATGCCTCTTTCGAATTAAAATCTAATTGCTCAGCAAAAATCGGAAATACTTTACCTCTTAATGCATGAGCAAACTCTTTATTCGATTCGTAATAGCCTTGTAAGGTACTCTTTCGCACCCCTGCAACTTTGGCAATGTTGTCATACGTCACACAATGCCAGCCACTTTCAAAAAAGATATCCAAAATAATTTGGTTATACTTCTGAAAGTTAGCTTCTTTCTCTTCTTTAGAAATCTTCGCCATTACTTTTAACTCTTTAATTAAGTGCCCTTTCAACTGCTGATCATTGTGCACGAATCTCACATAAAATCAATATTAGGTATTAAATACGAAAAAATACTTGCAATGCGTATTAAATACGAATAATCTACACCCAATTCGTACCGAGTACCGTTATAATTTTGTCATTGAGAGAGAGAAACATGAAAAAATCAGTATTAGCATTATCAGTCATTTCTGCATTATTTCTTGCAGGTTGTAGTTCAGATGATGATAGTAGTTCGCCAGAGCCAACACCTGAACCAACAGAGTCACGTGAAGTGGCCGTTACTATAGCAGCAGCACAACTGTTACCAACTTCAGTAGTCATTACCTCTGACGAAGATGGAATTCCAGTGTTACCAGAATACATTCAGCAAGTTGACAATAAAGGTTATCAACACGCTATCCTTGTGAAAGGTTATGACCTTTGCTACAGCGATGAGATTGTAACTGACAAATGTTTTCACAATATCGATATTTATGACGCAACTATTACACTTGACGTAACAGGCGAAGCTACAATCACTATTAGCAATCCAATTGTTAATAGTGTTTATACATCGCCTGTTTATACAGCCTTTGGCGAGGAAACACTCAAAGTCGAGGATACACAAGTTGAAATAAAAGTGACCAATAAAGATTGGCAATACATAACAGTTGAAAGCTCTAATGATGTCGAAGCTAGTTATCTAAACGATTTAAGTATGGAGTGGACTGAAGTTAGTAAAGATGCTCACCGTAATGTAGATTACGATTACTCATTTGGTTATGTACTCATTGATTCACAAGTAGTTGTTGATACTTCAAAATATGGTTCACTTGAAGCTGATACCACTTATGAAGCAAATGGTCGAGTCGACCTTAGAGTTAACTTCAACGAAAACGGCAATATCATTATTGGCGATCCTTCATTCGGCGACGGTGATTCACCAATCATTGAACCAATTACGCCTGTAGTTGATGAAAATAAATTACACTTCGCTGATATTACTAACGATTACAATACTGGAACGGTAACTATTGTTCCCCATGAGTCTGTTCGTAATGATCGTGAAGATGAAGCGAAGGTAGTGACAAATGTAGCTTTAGGAAAAAAACTAAGTGACTACCACCAAGAATTCAGTTTTGAACCTGTTTCAGACGAAATGATGACTCCGTATATCAGCGCATACCTAAAAGGTGCCCTTATAGACGGACGTACAGTCAAAAATATCAGCATCTATGGTAATGGTAATGAAACAGTAACCGTACACTTCGATGATGAAGGCGGTTCTATCACTGGTAACTTAGCTGATTTTCAAGATTATACTGTAGTTCAATGGAATGAGTTGGGTGGGCTGACTCTAGGTAATTTTTACATGCGTCTCAACCCTATGGACGCAGAAGAAGTACGCAACCGTAATGCAGGAAAAGAAATTGTTATAACCGAATACAACTTTGACCTTAAGCCGTAAAAAACACTTGCTGCTGCCATTAGGCAGCAGCAAAAACTATGCAGTTTGATGAAAAATACCATATTAAACTAGGCTATGTAATGATATTATTGGTAGATATTTCAAAGTGTTTAAATAGTGTATTAATTATTTAAATCAATCTTTTATTTCCTATCTAAATCACTGTTAAGCTTTCTTAACCAGCAACTCGGTCAATTGATCAATCTTGGCATTCAATAATCTAATATCTTCTGATGTTGCCATGTCTGAGTTTTTAGGTAACTCACTCGCTCCCTCGATACTAAGTTCAGCTCCTGACTCAGCTTCATTCTCGCCCTGCTCTTCTCGCATGATTTTGGTTTCTTCGCCCATGACATCAAGCACGGCGCCAACCATCATGTTGAGGAAAACAAAGGTGGTTAAGAAGATAAAGCTTAAATAATACAGCCAGCTTAATGGGTATACTTCCATGGTTTCATACATGATCGATGTCCATGATTCGAACGTCGAAATTCGGAACAAGGTCAGCATCGCAATCGATACATCACCCCATAAAAAGTCATTCACATTGGCAAAAAACATGCTGCCAATAGCACCATAGATATAGAAAATTACAAACATTAACAGTGCGATATAACCCATTCTTGGGATCGCTTTTAATAGTGCATTAATCAGCATCCTTAACTCTGGCACCATAGATACTAATCTCAGTACCCTAAATATGCGTAGCAATCTTGCCAATAAAATGGTCGAGCCACCGAGTGGTACTAAGCTGCCAATAACGATAATGGTATCGAAAATATTCCAGCCTTTGGAAAAGAAAGACTTAATACCATCACTCGCCATAAATCGGATGATCAACTCAAATAAGAAAAAGCCAGTGATCGCAATATCCAATACCCATAAGCTTTGCTCAAGCCAAGGCGGTAAATGGTAAGTGTGGGCACCAATAGATAATGCAGAAACAATAATCACAAAGATAACAAAACCTTGGAAGGTTTTACTTTGATCAACTTTTTTAAGGGTATTGAGGATACCAGTAGCTTGCATGGTGGGTTGTTCTCTCCAAAAATAAACCCCTCGGTTTTGAGGACACGAGAGCCTACTTAACCAAGATTAAAATAGAATTAAATGCAACGATCAACACAGTAAAGTGCATATCGCTACCCGTTAAAGGCCGCTAATATACAAGCTGATGGTTTCTTTCACTAATTAACTTATGTTAAAAAACAAAAAAACCTAAGAAAACGTTCGCTTTCTTAGGTTTGTTTATTGCTCAGATTTGTCAGTATTAACTGCTCATACTGAGCATCGTTAACTGTGATTCATGCTAATTATAAATGAGCAAATTGGCGTATCAAATTGTGGTAAACATTATGCAGTCTATCCAATTCTGCTCGCGGCGTATTGCCTGCAGCAATAAGCGATTGAATTGACAGATCAAGTTGATATAAATTTTCTCTTAAAACCGATTCTGACACCATACTTTGCATCCAAGTGATTGCTGCAACTCGCTCACCACGTGTCACCGCTGTCACTTTATGCAAACTACTGGACGGGTAAACAACCGCATAGCCCGCAGGCAATTTAATGGACTGCTCGCCAAATTCAGTGGCGATAATCAACTCACCGCCATCATATTCATCGGGTTCAGAGAGAAATACTGTCATCGATACATCACTACGCAGCACAACCTGAGTATTGGGTACCCGCATCACTGCTGCATCAACATGAAAGCCATATTCTTCAGACTCTGAATAGCGGTTAAAACACGGCGGAAATATCTGATGCGGTAATGCAGCAGAAACCACTTTGGGTGTTTCACCTATTTTATTCAACAACTGGTTTGCCAACTGTTGAACCTTAGCGTCACTGGCCAGTGCTTGGCTGTTTTGCTTGACTGCCGCAGCCATTCCCATTGCCGTATTTTTACCGTCATCCCAAGGGACTGACTGCAAAGTTTGTCGATATGCTTTTACGTCTTCTTTAGACAGTATTTGCTCAATTACAATCATTAGTTAACTCAACTCAATCCTTAGAATTCATAGGTCGCTGACAATTTAGCATTTCTAGCATCGCCAAGGTACATAAATGCGCCCGAGCGATAAGCGGCTGTAAAATACTCTTCATCTAGCACGTTACCCACATTCAAGCGGAAAGTTAATGACTCAGTTGCGTTGTAGTTAGCAAATAAATCAACCACTTGGTAATCTGGAACAACAATGCTGTATCGGCCGTTTTCATCATCATAACCCGCTGCAGTATCAGGTTGCCCGCCGTACATTTCGCTTTGATAGGTATAACCTGCGCCAACTACAAACGCTTCATTAATTTGATAACGTAATTGTAGATATGCACTTTCATCAGCAAAGTTACTCAACGCAAGGCCTACGCTTTCTTCATTGAATGATTCAAGCACCTCTGAATCCATAATCGCTGCTGAAAATTGCACGCTTAATGCTTCAGTGATATTACCCACCATGCCAAACTCGACACCTTGAACTCGATTTTTACCTGTATTTAATGTGCCAAGTGTTGAGTAGCTGTCGCCCACACTTTCCATTACGTCACTCTTGGTGATTTGGAAAACTGACGCCGAAAACATCACACTGTCATCAAATAGCATCCATTTAGTACCAAGTTCAATGTTTTCAACTAATTCTGGATCGGCTGCACGCGCTTGTTCAGCAGTACCACATACCCCACCATAACCACAGCTTGCGCCTAAGTCTGACTCACCACCATTGATATTGGTTGCAGTACTGTAATTAGCATATATATTCCCTTCATCAGTGATGCTATACACTAACCCAAGGTGTCCGTTAAACATGCTGTCATCATATTCGTACAACACATCTCCATTTCGACTGCTCGATGTATCGTTCTGATAATCAAAGCTATCTTGTCTAACACCAAAGAACAGCTCTAGATCGTCTGTAAGCGCTACTGTATCCATAAAGTAAGCTGAAATGGTCTCTATTTGATACTCAGCATCATTGATGCCTTTAGTGTAAGTTCGGCCCATAAGTTTATCGATATTGTCGACAGGGTTACCGTCACCATCTAACATACAGTAAGCACCAGAGTCACCACGTCTCCCTGCTGTTATACAGTTAGTTTCGTTGGCAAATTCAATATCATAAACACCGTTATCAACTTGCTGATCGGTATACTCTAGGCCAAAAACAAACTTGTTCTCCATGCCTAAAATTTGTGTATTCCAAAACAAATTAAATTGGGTGCTGATGTAATCAACTTCTTGGTTACCTTGATGAGTACTTAAAGTCAGAGTATCAACACCTGGTGCGACAGGATCTGATTCGCTGCGTGTCGTTCCACGAGCACCTGTGGTGATATAACCGTTTTCGGTTTTACCAATACGAGTCGCATTATAAAAGGTCAGATTATCGTTAATGTCATATTGAGTGCGCAGGGTAAAAGTCAGCACTTCTGAATTTAGAAAATCTGATTCTTGTGCATATACAGGGATATCAGAAATGGGCTCACGGGTAGATTGATCAAAGTAGCTACCTAAATCAGCCACATCTTTTGCATCTAAATAATACCCATCAGCAATGAAAGACAAATCGTTTGTTGGCTCAAATACTGCTGAAAGTTGCACACCATTGCGCTCACGGCTAATGCCTTCCCTGCCAGGCTTATCTTCATCAGCAAGTAAACCATTGACACGTAAACCGACAGTATCTGACACGGCGTAGTTATAATCTAAAGTTAAGCGGCGATGATCGTCAGTACCTAATGCCAAATCAACACGGCCCAAGTTGTACGATGTTGACGCTTTTTTAGTCACACTGTTAATCGCACCACCTGAAGAACCACGACCTGCAAATGTCGAACTCGGACCTTTAGTGATTTCAACAACTTCTGTGGCAAAACTTTCACGGGTTGTCATACCTGGATCGCGCAGACCATCAACAAAAACATCACTACGCGCTTCATGACCACGAATAATGTAGCGATCGCCAAAGGCGTTACCGTTTTCACCAGTACCTAAAGTAATACCTGCTTGTGCTGACAAGATATCCTTTAAATCTGTTTTACCTGATTCTTGTATTTGATCTTGGGTTAATACAGTGATGACTTGTGGTGTATCAACAAGATCTGCAACACGGCGCAAATCGCCAGAGGCTTCAGATAAGTAAACGGCGTTCTTTACACCGTGAACTTTAATACGCTCAATGGCTTCAGCAGTTTGGTTTTTATCGCACTCAATTCCGCTAACTTCCGGGTTACAGGTCTCTTTAACTTCTTGATCTGCAGAGACTATAGGAGAAGAGAAAACGAGAGCGGCTGCTACGGCTTGTGCGCCTAGTGATAAATGTTTTTGGTTGGCTTGTTTCATGTTACACACTGTCCTTTGTTAATAGATTCCTAATATTCGCGCGGATGGTAACAAATCAACAACAGTAATGTAAATCGTTATCATTTAGGTTTACATTAAAATAATTCAGTATAGAAAACGCATAAAAAACGTCCTGCAATCGCTAAAGGTATTTAAAGAGGAATAAAATAAACGAGAAAAGTGTTTATAAACCTAGCTTGAAGCTTGTAGTGAGTTGGGAATCGCGAGTAGTCACATAAGAACTACATGCTGCATCTGAGCCAATTTACTCAATCAAAACAGGATTTATCTAGCCATTAAATCAAAGAATGAATTGTTTACATACAGCAGTCAAAAGGCCCATCTACTAAAAATTGATTAATCTTGTTCGCCAATGGCATAGATCTCTAACGGTAGATCGTCAGGATCGCTAAAAAAGGTAAATGACTTGCCTGTATATTCGTCGACTCTAATCGGTTCAACATCAATATTGTGTTGCTGTAAATGTGCAACAACCTGATGGATATCATCCACTTTAAAAGCTAAATGACGTAAGCCTTGCGCCTCAGGATAACTAAGTCTTTTCGGCGAATGAGGAAGAGAAAAAAGCTCAATTTGCGTGCCGTCCTTCAGCTGTAAATCCAGCTTATACGAGTCACGTTCTTGACGATAATTTTCAGCAAGTACTGTAAAGCCTAATACTTGAGTGTAGAAATACTTCGAGCGTACATAGTCACTTGCGATAATCGCTACATGATGAATACCATTAAACATAACGCCCCTTTCAATCTATGATAAAAATAAAACCCTGATAGAGAGTCTATCAGGGTTTTAATCATGACACTGAATGATAATTAATCAGAATCATTAATCAATTATCGTAAGCCTTTAAACGCCGACTTCACCGCCATCATTTTTACGAATAACCACAGTTGCATCACGAGGGCGTAATGTCATACCTGCAGGAGTTTCCTCTGCTGCATTGCTTGAATAAGGCCAATTTCTTGGATGCTGAATATTGGCAAATACCGTGCTGTAATCAGATGTAATCGCAAAACCAGTCACCTCACAACCATTTGGCCCAACAAAGAAGCGTTTTAGCTCACTTTGATTGTCCGCAGAAACCACTTGCTGATTGTCGTCGTCATCAACCAAAGTTGATGGCACAATCGCTAGCATTTGATCATTGGTGTACTCTTCAACTTCATCTGCACCATTATCAGTTTGAACCCACATAATGCCGCGCTGATCGAAAGCCAAGCCATCAGGACTTGCAAACTGATTTAAGTCATTCAAGCCAGAGATGTTAGTCTCTTCATCTGCATCAGTAGGTGCACCAAAGACAAAAATATCCCAGTTAAACTCCGTTGCTTCTTCACCTTCATCCCAACGGATAATATGACCAAAGCTATTATTCAAACGTGGATTAGCTGGATTGGTATCATCTGTGCGTTTTGTGTTGTTGGTCAAAGTCAGATATACACTGCCAGTAAATGGGTCAACTGCAGCCCACTCAGGACGATCCATTGGTGTTGCCCCTACTAAGTCAGCAGCACCTGCCGTATTTAAGATAATCGCAGCCACCGAATCGAAGCTATCGGCTAATGTGTTGCCATCAGTTGTCGTGCTATCAAGTGTTAATGGTAACCAAGCACCCACGCCATCTTCACTGAATTTAGCCACATATAACGTACCTGAATTCATGTACTTATCGCCCATTGCTAAACGATTAGTCGCATTGGCATCCGCTTCATCCCAAACGGCATCTGAAACAAATTTATATAAGTACTCAAAACGTGAATCATGGCCAGAATAAAATGTAATTGGCTTACCAGCCTCTAGCTTACCAAAAGTACAGCCTTCGTGACGAAAACGCCCTAAAGCGGTACGTTTAACAGCACGAGAGTTAGGGTTATATGGGTCGATTTCTACAATATAACCGTGGCCATTAGCTTCATTGCGGTAATCATTAGCAGCACTTGAACCTGTCGGTGTAATATCAAAACGAGCAAATTCATCTAAACGCTCTTCATCATTCCCTGCTAAGTGGTTCCAACCGTAGCGAGTATCTGAAGTTGAAATACCAATACGGCTTTGATCTTCAGTTAAAGTGCCATGACTGACGAAATAACCAGGCCAGTTTTCTTCACAAGTCAGGTATGTTCCCCAAGGCGTATAGCCATTACCGCAGTTATTCAATGTACCACGAGCTTGGCTGCCATCTGGCGAATAACGAGTTTCTAAATAAGATGTATAAGCTAATGGGCCGGCAACATCCATGACTGTTGCACCAGTAAAACGGCGATTATGTGAGTCGTTTTCAACCACTTGCCACATGTTGTCTTTTAACTGAATACGCACAACAGAAATACCATGGGCATTAATCTCTTTACGCACTTCATCAATGACAGTTCGCTTACCATTAGCATCAAGCGTTGGCCCCATTGGGTGTAATGCATTTTGATTAATATATTCATGGTTAATACAAAGCAAACCATCATCTGCTGCGTCATTTAACGGAAAGAAATGCATCCCATCATGATGCATTCCTACAGCGTTTTCTTGATCTACAGCAGTATTTGAGCCGTCTTCTTTCCATGCATTTGCTTTACTGTTGAGAGGCGTACCCCATGGAGCAAGTACATAAGCAGAATATCCTGCTGGTACTGCAACTGCATCAAGTTTTGAGCCAGCAATAGAGTCAAAACCTAGTACCGCAGAGCTTTTAGTCGGCGGAGTTTCTGCTGGTGGTGGCGTAGTGGTTGGCGGCGGTGTGCTTGAATCGTTATCAGAACTACATGCTGCTAATCCTGTTCCAGCAAACGCTGTCATAGCACTTAACCCTAAGCCACGTTTTACAAAGTCACGACGTGATAAATGGTTTTCCATCACGGTGGCAAATGGCACATTATTGCTTTTGTTATATTTGGTTGGGTCGAATGTCGCCTTGCTCATAATCTATCCTTAAGTTTGCTCACATCATTAATTGGGGGCTAAATTAGTGAACATAAGATAAGCAGGCTTTGTGACAAATTCACGCCATCTTGATGACAGCAAGATGACGCTTTTATAGCAAAATAATGAACAGAGAATGGAGTGTGATGGCGACCACAATAGATGTGGCAACATTAAAAATAGCTAAAGCAAAACACGTAACACTTTGAAAAAGTTAATACATATTTGCTACTTTCGTTTCGATTTTGCAAGCGCTTTTTGTCGAGCTTGTTGCTTTAGCGAGCCTTTCTTCGTTTTACGCGTCACAGGAGCAACCTGGGTTAAATCAGGCTCAAACCCTGGTAACCATTGCTGTGGTAGTCGCCTATCTAAAAAAGCTTCTAGCTTGATCAGTTGTGGCTCGTCATCAACACTTAATAATGTAATTGCTTGGCCTGTGTTACCTGCACGGCCTGTTCGGCCAATACGATGAATATAGTCTTCATTCTGGAAAGGAAGCTCAATATTAACCACATAATTTAGTTCGTTAATATCTAATCCTCTGGCGGCAACATCTGTCGCAACTAACGCGTTAATTTCACCTGATTTAAATTGAGTTAACACACTCTCACGCACTGCTTGTGAAAGATCCGCATGAAAGGCTGCAGCATTAACGCCAGCTTGCTGTAATTGCGCAGCGACTTTATCTGCGCCCTGTTTAGTGCGGCTAAAAATTAACGCTTGTTGCCAATCTTCTTTTTTAATGAGATGACTTAATAGTGACAATTTTCTCTTGCTATCAACGTTATATACTCGCTCAACAATACTCGCTGCAGTGCTGTTTCGTTGATGAGTTTCAATCACTTGAGGTGAATCTAATAAGCGTTTACTGAATTTAAAAATGCGTTCATCCAAGGTGGCTGAAAACAGGAGTGTTTGACGTTCTTTTGGTACACGTTTCAACACTTCGATGATTTCATCTCTAAAGCCCATATCCAGCATGCGATCGGCTTCATCAAATACTAAATGTTTAAGCTTGGATAATGACATCACTCGATTACGTAAATGATCGAGTAAGCGCCCTGGTGTGGCAACGATAATATCAGCGCCTGCTTGGATCGCATTAGCTTGAGCTTTGATACTGACTCCGCCATAAACAATGACAGAGCGAATATCGGTGCCAGATGCATATTTTTCAACATGTTGATGCACTTGCTGAGCAAGCTCTCGGGTAGGCACCAAAATTAACGTTTGGGTGTAATTCGCTAACGCATCTTGCTTGTCATCAACACTGTCATTGACTTGAGGTGCCATTGCTTTTGATTGCAACAACATTTGAATGATTGGTAATGTAAAAGCGGCTGTTTTTCCTGTGCCCGTTTGCGCGCCAGCTAATACATCTTTACCAGACAATACCACTGGTATCGCCTGCTGTTGAATAGGCGTAGGCTGCTCGTAGCCTAACCGAGTTAACTGCTTAACTAACAAAGGCAATAACTGCAACGACGAAAAAGACATAACCACTCCCAATTATTAAGCCGCAAAGTTTATCACGCCTAACAATGAAAGCCAGCCACACAGCAGTTATCGGCAACTATTTAATCACCTTTGTAGACAGCTAAATATTACCCAATTCATTATTTTTTAGCACCTTAGCTGATATTTATTATTTGCCAGCAGTCATCGCGCCATACCCACCCCATTTAGTGGCGCCGAAACCAATAATAAAGCCTGCGAATAGGCCATCAGCCACAAACCAAAATGGTGATTGAAACACCCCATTAAAGCCAAATATAGCCACCATCATCGCTTGTATTTGATCGTATGCTAACAATGTTAATACCAGATTTAACCAGCCGCCCATCACAATAGCGGTAAGCCACCAAGGTAAAGAAATCTTTAAAATGGGATGATAATCAAACACACCAACAAGTCCGATAATCGCACCAAAGGTGATATACCATAACAGTATGCCCCACAAAAATTGTGTGTTTGTATCGGGCGAAAACAGAGGAATTATCCAAAAGCACAGTAAACCAATCACTAAACCAATCAGCTTGCCTATGGCTGTACGAGTAATAAGAGAAGGGTTATTGAACATAGCACCTCCAAGTCAAAACGTTATGTATTAAGCGCAACATTAAATAATGGCCAAGGCGATAGTGAGTACTAACCACCTTATCGATTAAGTCATTTAATATTAGCCCTCACAGGCGTTTATTGTTGTGATCATCAATCAATTTACCGAACCTAAAAAGCGCTTTCTATCCTAGTTTTTTAGTACAAAAGCCAGCAATGGTTTATCGCAGTCAGCTTCTTCTACAACACCCATTGGCGTGAAACCATTTTTATTCAAGACAGCTATTGAACCTACATTATGTTGAGCCACTTCAGCAAAAATAGGCCGAGTTGAGTGCGCTGATAAAAATAGCCGTAATGCATTAGTCGCATAGCCTTTTCCCCAATACTCACGACCAACCCAATAACCCAAAAGCCATTGGTTCTCGCTTTGCCACAGCACAATGCTACCAATTACGACATCGTCAACAATGATCGCTTGTGCAGTGATTGCAGGATTACTCAAAATATTCTGATACCAATGTTCAAAAAATGCATTACGATCTCTAGCAGGAAAATCAGCCATTTCATTGGCCTCGGGCTCACATTGAAATTGAAATAAGTGCTCTAAATCTTCAGATTTAACATCTCTAAGTTGTAAGTGCATTAAACATCCTTTAATTGATTTCTATCCATAATCTTGGCTTTACTGGTTGCCAATCCCAATTAGTCAGTAAACTTAGGCAAAATTGCCAAAAATTGATAAACTCTGCCTGTTAAACTTAACCTTTTTACAGCGTAATCTCTATTCACAGGAAAACCACAGTGACAGACTCAGCCATCCGCCTAAATAAATACATCAGTGAAAGTGGCATATGCTCAAGACGCGATGCCGATCGATTTATTGAGCAAGGTAATGTTTTTATCAATGGCAAACGAGCACAAGTGGGTGATCAAGTTTCATTTGGCGATAAGGTCAAAGTGAATGGCCAAGATATTGAGCCACGAGATGCTGAAGACTTAGTCTTTATCGCCCTAAATAAACCCGTTGGTATCGTCAGCACAACCGAAGGCACTGAACGCGATAACATCGTCGATTTTGTTAACCATTCAACCCGAATTTTCCCTATTGGACGTTTAGATAAAGACTCCCAAGGGTTAATTTTCCTGACTAACAACGGTGATTTAGTCAATAAAATTCTTCGTGCGGGTAATAATCACGATAAAGAATATGTCGTGACCGTGAATAAACCGATTACTGATGACTTTATTAAAGGAATGGGTGCAGGAGTGCCTATTCTTGGCGTTGTGACTAAAAAGTGTAAGGTCGAACAAGTCTCAACTTATGCCTTTAAGATAGTCCTAGTTCAAGGTTTAAACCGCCAGATCCGCCGTATGTGTGAATACTTTGGCTTTGAAGTAACTAAACTTGAGCGCCAACAAATTATGAACGTTAGCCTAAAAGGTTTACCGATTGGCGAATGGCGTGACTTAGATAAACAAGAATTAGATGTGCTATTTGATATGATCAAAGACTCATCATCAGAAGATAAAAAATCAGCCCCAAAAAAGAAGCCTAAGCCTAAACCCAAAACGCAATCACTGCGTGATAAAATCGAAGGCCCTGAACACTTTATGCAGCACAACCGCAGCAGCAAACATAAAGGACAAGCAAAGGGCGGTGGTAAAGGACAAACTAAGGGACAAGCCAAAGGGAAAGGTAATGCTAAAGGTGGTAAAGGCAAACCAGGTGCAAGTCGTAAGCCTAAACGCTAAGTAGTTTGTCATCATAAGAAACAAAAAAGCTTAGCACTTAATAGCATTTTTCTACTAAAAATCAAAAAAACACCGTTTAACATAAACATTAAACGGTGTCTTATTTCTTATTTCTTATTTCTTATTTTTTAGTTAATAGTTCAACTAAGGTGAAAGTTACTTATATACCGACTTAATGGCCTGCCTAACACCTTCATACAAACGCTTAAGCATCTTATCGAAAATCATTCGAATAGTTGCATAAGTTAGATCGGTAACCACGGTAACCACAGAACCGGCAAAGGCGAGCATATGACCTAACAGACCTCTGACTTCCTCAGCTGCAGCACTAGCTGCTGATGCAATTTTTTCTAAGGTTTTTGCCACTAAATCATAAAAAGTTAGCCCTGCAGAAATTGTTGCTTGAGCTGCAACTGCAGCGTAATAACCCGTTTCTTTTAAGATAGTAATTAACGCAGCACTTAACCTATCACTCCAGTAGTCACTGTAACTTGCTTGGTTACGGTTTTCATATTTCAGCTTTACAGGCTGTAAGTATTCATTAGCTTTAGTGCTTAAATGAGCCCAGCTTTCGGTATCTGCAGAGACAAGATACCCAGGCACTGCACCTTCATCCGGATCCATACCATGCGCACTAATTTTCAGGCCTTGGCTATTATCAAGTCGATATTCAAAACCTTTGTAAGGTGCATGAATAAATGGCCAAAGCGGTACCTTAGGAACCAAGTCTGCACCATGGGTACAACGGTGGATTTTATTTAATCGATTAGTGTTTTTGTTGGCAAAGCTTTGCTGACCCACTCTCGGCGCACCAAAAGTGTATAAGTTAACGTTCGATGAATAGTTGTTTAAAGCTGCCCAATCCGCCGTTAACGATGCTAAGGCACCACCTAAACTGTGACCGACACAGTGAACAGCTTTTCCAGGATTTGCCGTACGCCATTGGTCTAAAAAGGTTTTGAATTGAGGACGTAAAGAGTTAAATGCATTATTAAATCCTGCATGGACAATTTGCCCACCTTCACTCGATGTTAAGCCTATTTGAGCATTGGTAGACCAATCAGCAATAGAGTTAAACTGAGTACCTCGTATTGCAATAACAGCATCTCCTTGATACTGACCTTTACCCACTCCCATAGCAGCAAAACCGGAATGGCGATTCATTACAAATCCTCCCGTTTTACCAATACCTTTAGCTTGAAAGTCATAATGATTATTAATGTAGGCATTTCCGAATTTAGTTCTACCGCCAAATTCAGATTGCATATCAATGAGAGAGTACGTCGCTTGCGATAATTCTGCCGCAAGTTTTGGAGATAAAATAGGCATTTAACAATCCTTGTAAATGTTTAATTTAACTAATTTAAGGGTTTAATACTTACCATGAATTTTACGTTTTTCTACTTCAATTTTTTCTAGTTCAGGCCAGCGACAAATGCTGTCAATTTCATATCTAACGACGCCTTGCTCGTAGCTGTCGTTAATAACATGATGAACCATTTCTTCCTCTGTAAGCTCACAATTCAGCGAAGCCAGACGTTCTTGAAAATAGGGACTGTGTTTTATCCCTCTGGATTTTGTAGCCCATATATAAGGATCTTGATATTCCTCATAGCGATCGTCTTCAACACGAATAATTTGAGAGATAATATTGGTAGAAAATAAACCATTTGGATGCGTTGACTGAATGACAATCTCAGGAAAGCTAAACTCACCATTGCTGCCAGTCGTAGTGTAATCATAAACACCATCTTCCATGACATTGATATAGAGGTAGCCTCGACGTAATTTAAGGCCTTCTACAGGCTGACCGCGCAGTGTAATTCTTCCTGAAACTGCAGGAAAAACTTCAACATCGACTGCTTTTTTGAATATACCCAACACAGTTCCCTCCGAGTGACTGCTGACCACCAGCATCAGTAAACAACTGACTAATGCCGCAAATACAGTGAATTTTTTCATGTATTTAATGTCCCTTGCAATGGCGTCATATTCTGATTCAAGGCGCTAATTATAAAGAATTTTAAATGTGGATTGTATTATCACAATTAGCTATATAGGTATGAATTTACATATTAAAGGCAAGAGGCTTACCCTAATGAGTATTACGAATAGATGAATAAATAGGCTAATTATATAAGGTAGGTTAACAGCTTAAAATGAATAATATCCCCCCATGACCATTTTCCAAAAAGCCAAGGTAAAACGGTACTTAAAACAGTAAAGCGAAAGCATCAATGATAAAACCTGTTTTTGCACTCTCGCCAACAGCGGCTCAACTTACAAACTGACTCATTTATTCAATAAAAACGTCATTGGAATTGCTAGTCGCTCAGCCCAATCATCCTCAGTATGAGCCTTACCTTTAAAAAAGTGACTTTGCCAAAGGTTTTTATCATAGCCTGCAGATTCAAATAGTTTATCTACCTCAGCCTGTAAGGGCGGATACATGGCATCAAGGGTTTGATCGCCGTAATCAAAGTAAAGTTTCACTTGAGGTTTAGTGGCAATCTGTTTAGCTAAATACTGATTAAAAACCTGTGGTATCGGGTTATTTTCTGTAGCAAAAGAGCCAGGCCAATGAGTCGATAAACAAGCGGCACCACCAAAGACTTGTGGATACTCTAACGCCGTATACCAAGAGATTAACCCTCCCATACTTGAGCCCATAATGAAGGTATTTTGCTTATCTGTTGCGACCTTGAAGTGAGTATCGATATAGGGTTTTAGCTCAGTAACGATAAACTCAGCATACTTATCAGAATACACCGCCTGCGCTAATAGCTTTTCAGTTTCATTTCGCTGGGTTCGATACAAGCTTGTTTGGGTATCTTCACTTAACGACTCAAATGGCTTTTGCGGAAAATATTCGCTATGGCGAGACAGCTCTGCATTATGAATACCCACCACGATAAAAGGCTTAATATCATTATTTTTATTAAGGTTTGCAGCGGTTTCATCCACTTCCCACGCTGTACCATTCCACGACTGAGTAGCATCAAATAGAACCTTGCCGTCATGCATATACACCACGGCATAAGGTGCATTAGCGGGGTAATCTTCAGGTAACCACACATCAATAGGGCGTGGTTTTATAAGGGTAAATTCAATGTGTTTTTCATCAAGACGTTGTAATGTCCCTTGGCTGACATGAGGTAAAACGTTTTTAGCTAAAAGAGGTTCATTATCGGCAATTACCACTTCTATATGGGATAGTGATAATGTAGCTAAGATAGCGCCATTCAAAATAAGTCTTTGAATACTCCTAATTAAACTTAATAACTTCACAAATTATCCTTTTACATATAAATACTAGATCGGTCTATTTAGATTTCACAAAGTCATAACTCATATCTAAATCATTAACTATAGGATTAAAATAATAGCCAAGTTTAACTACTCCTTCTGAACGATAAAACTCTCTTCCTTTTTCGTTTACAACAAAGTAACTAGGATGGGTAATAAGGTAAGCATAATTTGCTTCGATTACATCGCCTTTATTATTAAACCGACTATTAACTCTAAAAATATAAGTGAGATTCTCAGTAAAACCATGTCCTAAGCTTCTGCTTATTTCTTTATTACTCCCATTTACCAGTATTCTAGAGAATTGACTGAATTCCAAATCATGAAAGGAATCTAGCTTATTTACCTGTTGGATTTTCTCATTGAGGTCATCTGTCTTTAAAACCTCAATTGCTCCATCACCTTCGTTAGGAAACGCTAAAACCAATTGTTCATCAAACTCTTCTGCACTAATAGCCTCCCCTTTTATCAATAAATTTACATGTGCCTTTTGACCTTTACCAAGAGGAGAAACTAAATCCCCTACTTCTAAATCATAAGCATAAAAAACATTTTTTAAAGGAAGTTCAACTGATATTAGCTTGGCATATTTTACTTGATGCTGTTCAGTAGTATTGCTGCTACAGCCCCCCAAAAAAATACTAAGTAATGTTAGTGCAATAAAATTCTTATTCATTGATTTCACCAAACCCATTTTAAAAGTTAACTCAATGAGTAACGTATTTCACCTAACATAACAAACTTTTAGAAATTCAAACAAGCCACAAAAAAGCCAGCATTAAGCTGGCTTTTTTCTTATTTAAATAAAAACAACCGAGACTTATTAAGCTGTTTTCACTTTCCAGTTAACCGTTTCGCCCGCAAAGAATGGCACGATTGGGTTATCGTTCGGCAAGATGATTTGCTCTGGCACAGTCCAACTTTCTTTCACTAGTGTCACTGTACCAGTGTTACGTGGTAGGCCATAAAAATCTGCGCCGTGTAAGCTGGCAAAGCCTTCTAATTTATCTAGTGCGCCTAAGTCATCAAACACTTGAGCGTATAGCTCTAGTGCACTCCATGCACTGTAACAACCTGCACAGCCACAAGCTGATTCTTTACGGTGCTTTTCATGTGGCGCAGAATCTGTACCGAGGAAAAACTTGCTTGAACCCGTTGCCACTGCAGCTTGCAATGCTTGCTGATGAATATTGCGCTTAAGCACTGGTAAGCAGAAGTTATGTGGGCGCACGCCGCCAACTAATAGGTCGTTACGGTTTAACAATAAATGCTGTGGTGTAATCGTTGCTGCAATGTTGTTTGGTGCATCAGCCACAAACTCAGCCGCATCTTTAGTGGTGATGTGCTCGAATACCACTTTAAGATTTGGCATCGCCGCAACAATGCGCGCCATGTAGCGATCGATAAATACCTTTTCGCGATCGAAAATATCAATGTGCGACTCTGTCACTTCACCGTGAATGAGCAATAACATGCCTTGCTCGGCCATGACTTCAAAAATCGGAAATAACGCATCCAATGCTTTCACTGCTGCATCAGAGTTAGTCGTAGCACCAGCAGGATAAAGCTTTGCAGCAACCACACCTGCCGCTTTAGCATCGATGATGTCTTGAGCTGTGGTGTTATTGGTTAAAAATAACGTCATGAGAGGTTCAAATGAACTACCTTGTGGACGCGCCGCTAAAATGCGCTCACGGTAAGCAGAAACCATTGTCGCATCGGTTACTGGTGGCACTAGATTTGGCATCACAATCGCACGTTTAAATAAGCGAGCAGTCGCCGGAACCGTTTCTTCTAACATGTCTCCATCACGGAAATGTAAGTGCCAATCGTCAGGCGTAGTAATAGTGATTTGCGTCATTTAGGGTTCCTAAAAAGTCGATTGCGGATAATTGGGCGCTATTGTGCCTCAAAAGCGGTTTTCTTAATAGATGCAATCCTTAAACGCTGAGTTTTACAGAGACAAAAAAGCCCCCTTATTTCACTTCCTTATCTAACGAGATCCGCTAATATAGAGTTTATTTTTCAATCATTTTATAACAATAGTCTTAATAATAACGCCACTATGATTGAATTGAATAGTTTGGTTTAAATAGCTTAGATTGGATTGAATAAATTGAGTTGGCTTTTTCAGTACAGGGATGAATAACATGAACAATATATCCGTTTTGGTTAAATCACTAATATGCGGCTTAGGGCTTAACCTGGGCATGTCAGTTACAGCCTACGCCCTACCGTTAGAAAAAATTCAATTGCCTGATGGCTTTAGCATTGAACTCTATGCCGATAATGTTAAAAACGCCCGCCAAATGGCTTTAGGCGACAATGGCACCTTATTTGTGGGCAGTCGCCGCGCTGGTAATGTTTATGCACTTATTGATAGCAATAAAGATAACCGAGCTGACCAGCAAATCACCCTTGCCAAAGACTTGTTCTTACCATCAGGACTTGCCTTCCATGATGGTGACTTATATGTCGCCGAAGTCGATAAAATTTGGCGCTATAACGATATCGAAACCAGTTTACCCATTATCCCAAAGCCAGAACTTGTTTATGATAAATTGCCAAATAAAGCCCATCACGGCTGGAAGAACATCAAATTCGGCCCCGACGGTAAGCTTTATACCCCTATCGGCGCACCTTGTAATGTGTGTGATGATCCCCTGCCATACTCATCAATTTTAGCCCTCGATATAGAAACCAAACAAACCACTACAATTGCCCAAGGCGTGCGTAACAGTGTCGGGTTTGATTTTCACCCCGACACAGGTGAGCTATGGTTTACTGATAATGGCCGCGACATGATGGGTGATGACTTACCTGATGATGAACTAAACCGTGTCAGTAAAGAAGGTCAGCATTTTGGTTTCCCTTACGTTCATAACGCTGACATTAAAGACCCTGAATTTTATGATGCAGAAAAAGCCAAACTCAATACACCGCCTGAACTCAACCTTGGCGCTCATGTGGCCGCATTAGGGATGGAGTTTTATCTTGGAAAGCAGTTCCCTGCTGAATACCAAGGCAGTATTTTTATCGCCCAGCACGGCTCTTGGAACCGCAGTAGTAAAGTAGGCTACCGTGTGATGCAGGTGGTGCTTGATGGTAACAAAGTTAAAGATTACCAGCCGTTTGCCACCGGCTGGCTGCAAGGCGAACAAAGTTGGGGGCGACCTGTTGCCGTGCTTACAATGCCTGATGGTGCATTATTGGTGTCAGATGATGCGGCCGATGCCATTTATCGTATCAGCTATCAACCAGACTAATTATCCAAATACTTGAACCATAACACTGTTATGACTATCGTTGCGCTATAGGGAAATCACTACGATGAAATCGACGTTTCGCCTTGCTATTACAAGCTCGCTGTTACTTGGACATACCGCATTGGCCAGCACCAGTTTTATTGACCCCATTGACGGCTATTTTGATGCTGGCGAATACCTTGCTGAAAATGCTTATGGTTTTCTTCCTGTACCCAGCATCATTACTGAACCTTCAGTTGGCACAGGGCTCTTACTTATGGGCATTTTCCTGCATGAAAGTCCTGAGCAAACCGCCAAGCGTCAGCAAGTAGCCAAAGACTCGGTTGATGGCAGCGCCCAATTGCTAACCCCAGGTATTTCAGCAGCAGGCATTGGCGCGACTGATAATGGCTCAAAGTTCGGCTTTTTAGGCCATAGAGAAGCATGGCAACAAGATCATATTCGCTACCTTATCGGTGGCGGCTACGGTGATGTGAATATGAACTTTTACAGCCAATCAGACTTTGCACAAGACATAGCCTTAGACTTGAATATGCAAGGCTATGGTCTCATGCAAAAACTGCAGTTTAGATTATTCGACAGCCCATTATTTTTAGGTGTCACTCAAAAATACGCCAAAGTGGATTTAGCAAGCAATAAAGAGCTATCGCTACTGCCACCTGAGTTAGTTGACAGGCTCACCGACATACTTGACCCATCGCCAGCAGTTTCATCCCTTGGCGCCGTGTTGCAATACGACAGTCTTAATAACTTTTTTATGCCCACCAAAGGCTATGACTACACCATCGAATACGACTGGTTTAATACCGCAATAGGCAGCGACTATGATTACCAAACGATTAAAGCCACCGGCATTAATTACTGGCCAATGACACAATCCGTCACCCTTGGGGTCAAACTTAATTATCAAACCATCAGCAGCGATACTCGCCTGCCCGTCTTTACCTATCCCTACATTGAAATGCGAGGCATCCCGCGAAACCGCTATCAAGGTGAAGCTGTCTCAACAGGTGAAGTTGAGCTAATGTGGCGAATAACTCCGCGCTGGATGGTACTGTCGTTTGTGGGTAGCGGCCTTGCTGGCGACAGTAATAGTGATATGTGGGACAGCGACGAGCAAACCGCCTATGGCGCTGGTTTTCGTTACACCATCGCCCGTCGATATGGGCTGCATATGGGAATTGATGTAGCAAAAGGCCCTGAAGATACCGCATGGTATATCAATGTCGGTACGGGGTTTTAAAAGGTCGCCTTTTGCACATCGAAACCTAATGATGATTAACGGTATTTATTCATTTCAGTACCCTCTGCTGGAATCAAACGTTTATCGATTTCAATCAGCGTTTGATACTCCTCGGGATAAAACCGTTTAAGTCTTTCAATTCTCGCAAAGTGACTAGGCTCAATAACTTCAACCATTTGGGCAACTTCGTTAATGTAACTGAACAACTTCCCTTCTTTGTAACTTTTATCCAGCACCCTATCAAACAAGTCTCGGCCTAACCGAGTAAAATCTTCAGTAACCTCTAGACCTATTAACATTTTAAATACTTCTTCAGATTTTAACGATACAGCCAATAAGCTGCTTCCTTCATGGTCTTTTAAATTAAAATCGAAACCTCTGTCATAAAGGCCTTTCGCCTGCTCTATCGTCACCGAGTTAAAATAATAAAAATTATTCGGAGGAGTTGAATCCGTTCTAGCATTCCATATATCAATATAAACGTCTGTTTCTTGTAGAGCGTGTAAAAACAGATAGTTAGTTTCATCTTGAGATAAACTATTGGCACTCACGTAATCTGATGCCTCGGAATATTGTTTATTTCTTAATAGATTGATTAATTCGATTTTCTTTCCATTTTCTCGTACACGATTTTGATGATTCCACTTTTGATAAAGCAAAGGATCTATTTGATGTAATTCTTCAGCAATGTGCTTTGAGTTGTTTTTAATTTCAGAAATTAAGTCATGCATTTTTTTAGCAGGTTCGAACCCTTCTTTATTTTTTTCTTTCCTCGTTATGTCTGCACATTGTTCAGACTGCTGGCTAATGACTTGCTTCAATTCACCGTATTCAGCAAACGCTTTACTCAGTTCAATAGGTACATTCATTTCATCTTCAATCGAATCAACTTCTTGAAAGTTTAATTTCGACGTTAGCGTTTTATCTAGATCAGTAAAATCAATATAAAATCGATTAACCCCTGAAGAATAAAACGCCTTACCGTCATCGGAATAATGCCCTTTCAACTTTTGTCCTGATTGGTGTAGATACTCAATCATTTCACTCTGCTTTGGCGTTATTTGCGAATTAGGATCGTCAGGCAAACGACTAAAAGCAAGATTTAAACCTGATGTATTTGCACTATCGTTTGGCGTTACACCTCTAGCAGCAAGTAACTTCAATACTTCAGTATTAAACTGAGCGACTGCAATGTCGGCTATATTTTCATAATGAGCAAAATCACTTTGCTCAAAGGCTGGATAACCACCAATGTTGTCCGACTGTTCGATGATGAGCTTTATATATTCAATTGGAAGTTGACCATTGATAGCCACTGCAAGTTCATGAGCGGTGAAACGATGTTCAGCGATTAAGCCTTGATATTCTTCAGTGGTAAATAACTGAGCATGAGTAACGGAGAGAATGGAAGGTGAAACAACGGAACGGTCATCAAACCTAAGCGGCGACGCTACATAGGTATTAAAGCTCTTATCATTTTCATGTAAACTGATTAAAGCCTCGCGGCTAACACCCTTAATATCTTTGGTATTGATGGGCATATATATACTAGTTGTGTCACCAACTGGCTCTAATGAATTGGCTAATACTGTAAGCTCAGTTTTATTCATTCCCAAATAGCTATCAAACCCTTTCCACTCTGCTACATGCCCGACTTTATTGGTATATTCTATGCTCTCTTTGGCGATTTTTACCTTCGCAAGATGTATCAAGTCCTCATAAGATTTATAAGATGTGGTATACATATACGAATATTGCATTAAATCATCACTGGTTGCTCCGCCTCGTAATTCAATAGCTAAAGCATCAATGAGTATGCGATGAGAATCTCTGATATGTGCACTGAAGTTCCCATAAAACTGTTTACATTGCCTAGGAGTAAGCTCTTTTTCTGTCTCGGTTAGCTTTATATTTACCGCAACATCAACAACTTCAGAACTTGACGAACTAGCAGGATTTTCGGAGCTTTGATTTAGCAATGGTTCAGGAGTAACTCCGTTTTCATGAGAGCGATAAAAATAGTAAGAAGAAACACTTAGAATTATAAATAATACGAGGAACCACTTTTTCATTTAACTTCATCCTTGAAAATAAGCCAGTGCAAAGTATCAATAAAAACTGTTTAGTGACAGTTTTAAATAGATAAATGACTAAATACTTTATGAATCAACTTCCCTTATTCTTAATCTTTGCCATTTAGCCCAAGCTAATATAGGTTACTTATAAACGTACTAATTAGCTCAATTTAAGGACAAATTGATTTGAATTACGACAGTAGATATTCTGAACTAGATTGGCTTAGAGTCATTTTGATTTTTGCAGTTTTTTTACACCATGTTTTGATGCCATTTAACGGTGATGATTGGCATATTATGAATACTGAATCGAGTAAGTTACTCGATGATATTATGCTGTATTTTGAACAATTCAGATTGCCCACTTTATTTTTCATCTCCGGTGCAGGCTGCGTTATTCTATTATCCAAAATTTCCGTTAAACAATTTTTCAAAGATAAATTCACTCGGTTATTTATCCCGTTGTTAGTGGGTTCGCTTTTAATCATTCCTCCCCAAACCTATATTGAAAATATCAACGAGCTTGCTTCTTTTTGGCAAGCATATCCTGCATTAGCTTTGAAATTGGAACTCAATCACCTATGGTTTATCGAATACCTTATTGCCTTTTCAGTCATCTCAATTCCAATCAACGCCATGTTTCAAAGTCGATTAGGGCAAGGTGTTGTATCCATAATAGCTAAAATCAGTCAACTTAAAATCGGGCTACTTTGTTTGGTTGTTATACTTATTTTTATCAAGATATTTTTCTCAATTTACTTCCCAAGTGATGGACACAAAATCGAAAATTTATCTTCTTCCAGCTATTACTTTTTCTTCTTTGTTTCTGGCATGCTATTTATTCGCAGCACCACTATTTGGCAAGCAATACGCAATCAAAGAAGGATTAACTTATTCGCTTTAGTCGTGTTTAGTGCCTTATTTTATGCTTACTATTATTCTCCTGATTTAAGTGAGTATTTGTCATTAAATGTGCGTTGGGGGATATGGTGGCTAGTGTGCTGTTTAGTCGCATGGTCTGCTCTATTGTCCATGCTCGGTTATACACAACATTATTTAACCGTTACTCCTAATTGGCTCAAAGAGAGTAATCAATTAATCTATCCGTTTTACATTCTCCACCAAAGTGTCATTGTCGTGATTGGATATTTTGTTATTTCACTTGAAGCCTCTATCTCAATTAAAATAATCCTACTGTTTACAGCCTCATTCACCTTGACCAGTGCCATCTGTGCTTGGCTGATAAGACCCTTTAATGTCTTCAGAGCCATGTTCGGGTTAAAGTTAATAAAATCGGCAACTTAACACTTATGCTTCAGCAGTAAGTTAACTTAGGCAAAGCTAATTTACTGCTGATAAAGCTAGCCTTATGTAGCTTAACAATGACATAGTTAACTGTCGTAAATTACACCTTGTTGAGTCTACGCCTATGAATGCGACGATTAATACCTCAATGTCAGCTAAAGGCTGGGCAATGCTATTGTTACTATCAATCCTTTGGGGCGGTTCATTCTTCTTAATCGGGGTTGTTGTGAGCGATTTACCTCCTCTAACAATTGTGACTCTTCGAGTTGCAATAGCGGCAATCACGCTGTGGATTTTTGCCTTAGCCATTGGCTTAAAGCCGCCTAAAGATCTCAAGGTTTGGTTAGTGTTTTTAGGAATGGGACTGCTCAATAACGTTATCCCTTTTGCCCTTATCGTGTGGGGACAAACTCAAATAGCCTCGGGGCTTGCATCAATCTTAAATGCTGCCACTCCCATATTTGCTGTAATCGTTGCAGGAGCATTACTGCCAGATGAACGGATCACATCGCTCAAACTTACAGGTGTCACAGTGGGCTTTATTGGTGTAGTCATAATGATAGGCCTACCTGCTTTTAGTGGCGAAGTCAGTTTATTTGCTCAATTAGCCATTATCGCTGCGGCACTGTCTTATGCATTTGCAGGCGTTTATGGCCGCCGTTTTAACGCGTTAAAAATCAATCCTATTATTACCGCTGCAGGTCAAGTGACTGCATCAACATTAGTGTTAATTCCTATCACTTTATTCGTTGAAGGTCCTTTGGATATCAATACTGTCGCCTTTAGTACGTGGGCTGCAATGAGTGCCTTAGCAATACTGTGTACCGCTATCGCTTACATCTTGTATTTTAAAATTTTAGCCACAGCAGGCGCCACTAATGTGTTATTGGTAACCTTATTAGTGCCAGTATCAGCTATTTTACTCGGGTCAGTGTTTTTAAACGAAACCTTAGCCCCAGTTCACTTTATTGGAATGACATTAATTGCAGTAGGGCTATCGGCCATTGACGGTCGACTCTGGCGTAAGCTGCTGACTAACGAAGACAGTAAAACCAACTCAACACAGGAGGGATAAATGCCCCATTGTATCGTCGAATATTCAGCTAATCTTAACGGCCAAGCTTTGGTCGATTTGGTACATCAAGGTGCACTGGCATCTGAGTTATTTCAAGCACAAGGCAGTGACATAAAAGTCAGAGCAATACCCTACTCAGAGTTTAAAACCGGTAGTGTTGATATCAGTTTTATCCATGTAACGATGAGGATTTTATCGGGCAGAAATGATGAGCAAAAAACCATGTTAACTCAGCGAGTGTTAATGCAATTACAAACCTTGATTAAAGTGGATTGCTCTTTGTCAGTAGAAGTGGTCGATATTGACCGAGAAACGTATTCAAAAGTGGTTGTTTAACTCCATTTTTGTCAGTGTCTCTAAGGAGTTGGTAAATGACTCATGTAGAAATTAAGTATTCAGATAACCTCACTTTCAACACACAAGATATCTTTGATGATATAGAAGGTATCATTAATCAAAAAGGCGCCAGTGCTGGCGTTTGTAAATCAAGAGCTTACCCTTGTTCTGAATATAAGCATCCCCATATTCTAGTTACCGTATCCTTGCTTACTAAACCGCACCGAGATGAACAATTTACCTTGGAATTGAGTGCTGAGATTGAGTCAGCGATTAAAAGTCATCTGCAACAGAGCCTGTATTTTTCTTTAAATATTGAATACAGCAATGCGTATTACACGACGAATGTTCATCAAGTTGATGGTATTGCCTTAGATTGCTAAGTAAACTTAATGACCAAACTTGGTTTTGAGTAACGTCATGACTTATTACAGAGTCCTACTTACTTTAGGCTCTAGCCCTTTTTTAAGAATACAACTGTATTCACAGTTACTAACACCATTGACTAACGCAACTAAAAAATATTTTAGCTAATAAAATCAAACATTAATTAATTCGCATTTATGTTTTTTACTACCTATAAATTCATTGTTCACATATTGTATTACTTCCTTTTAAAACGAAAAACGCAGAAAGACATTTCGAATATCATCGCTTAGCTGTTAACATAATGGCATCAATCAAGAAAAGGGAATTATCTAAGGCTTCGCTCAGTGAGGTCTTTTAAATGGATTTATAATGAAAAAACTACTCACTTTATTGTTAGTGTTATTGCCGTTTGCCACTCAAGCTGACTTTGATACTAAAGACACCATCTACGTTGACTTACTCACCAGCAAAAACCTACAAGAAGTAAAATTAGGTGCAAAAGCTTTGCACCACAGCTTGCCTGAAAATGTTCAGCTATGGGATTTAGCAGCCTTTACACTTTGGTCAATGAACCAAAATGGCGATAAAGAAGATGATGAATTTGACGACACAATATCATGGTTAGCAAAAGCTATTGGTGAAAGCCAAAACCCAAGGTATCGGACACTGTTAACCGAACAAAATAGCAATGAAGCGTCACGAAAGGTGAAGAAGTATTTCAAAAGTGCAATTAGAAACTTAACCAAAGAAGACCGTCCTCAGTTTAGAGCTCAAGAATTTAATCTTGAAGCAATTAACGTTATTAACGCCACCACGACCCCAACCTTAAAAAAGTTTGATCAAATAGCACAAGGAGACAGCTTAGATTCTGTAATAGAGAAACTAGGTAAACCGGATGGTGTAGGGCAGTATATTCGCAGCTACAGAAGGCCCTTCATTGGTCGCCAAACCTTTCAAAACTTACGTTTATCATACATCAACCTTGGCTCCATGGAGTTAAAGTACGAAAAAACCCATTGGATCGTTGATTTAAAGTCTAAACAAACTAGCGTTGATATTTCAGACATTGCGCCAGAATACCGAGACTTGTTATCTCGCCTTGTAAGCAACGATGTCACCCAAATTCGCACCGCTGCACGAGAGGCAATTAAGCTTCCATTAACGGATACAGCAACGTTGGATCATGTTGCCCAATACATATGGGATAACCAGCAAACAGAGGATTCAGATTTTGCTGACTCACTCGCTTGGCTTTGTAAAGTATTAAGCAAGAGTCAAAATGGTCGCTACAAAGAAATGCTTAGTACACTGGCTCAAAAACCTTTGCACAGTAAAATTACTCGCTACGCTGCAAACACTGCGAAAGTATTAAATGGTACGCAACCTTTTTTTACGCCAAAGGTAACGATAAAAGAGTCTAAAAGCAGCTCGACAACTAACCTATAGGTAGTCGCTTACTCTTCACTTTAAACAGAAATGGGTGAGCCATGCTGTCAGCTAGCAATGCTGGCTTTACCCGGTTTGAATATGCAGTTTTAATCAGAAATCATATAAATGGTCAATAAAAATCAACAGGACACACTTGCTTTTACCTCTATTGCTGAAGCCACTCGTTACTTTACAAATCAGCAAAATGCCTTGAAACTGGAAGAGATAATTAACTCTAACAATCTAAACTTAAGTGATTTTCGCCTTGATGCTCAAAAGAGATTAGACAAGCTGGAACAGCTATTAGCGCAATACAAACACTATTACGCTCAAGTTATCACAGGTTCTAGCAAAGAAATGTTAAGCATCATTTCTGAGCTAGATAAAGTCAGTTTTCAAACAGCGTTAGACTCAAGCGCTACCACTCTGAATCAAAAAATATTTGAACAAGGGTTATTCTTTAAAGCCAGAGAGTCTTGGATTTACAATACAAGAACAATGCTGAATATCCTTGAAAATAATCAGCAACACTTCACCTATGACGGTGACACTTTCGAATGCGATAACGATGAGTTACTAACCCAATTTAATACCTGTGTCGCAGCAATGGATAAAGCGGCCGATTTTGAAGCTGAATTTTTAAAAAATAAAAGAAACAGTGTATTAAATGGTCTTAAAAAAGTCTGGGCACTGATTAAGGCTTAAAAAGCCTCACTCTATCCTGCCTCGCAAAGACATAGTTAGAATTCGTTTAAAATATGCTGGTTAATGTCCGTAACAGCAAAAACTTTACTTCAGTGTTTAAATCGAATTCGAAACCATAGCCTCAATGTATTTTATTGGTATGGCATAAATGACATTAGGGCCTCGAGTATTGATTACAAAGTAGGTATAAACGACTGACTAGCAAACTCAACACAGGAGGGATAAATGCCACACGTAGAAATTAAGTTTTCAGATAACCTCACTTTCGACACACAAGATATTTTTGATGATATAGAAGGCATCATTAATCAAAAAGATGCCAGTGCTGGCGTTTGTAAATCAAGAGCTTACCCTTGTTCTGAATATAAACATACCCATATTCTTATTACCATATCCTTGCTCACTAAACCTCACCGAGATGAGCAATTTACCTTGGAATTAAGCGCAGAGCTTGAACTGGCGATTAAGCGCCACCTAAAACAAAGTTTGTATTTTTCGTTAAATATTGAATATAGCAGTGCGTATTACACCACGAATGTTCATCAAGTTGATGGTTTAGTTTGTTAACACTTATAAGGTGCGCTCAAACGGCTAGCTAAAACCAGCTTTCAGCCGGCTTTAGTTTAAAGCACTAATTCATTAGCTTTTTTATAAGATCTAATCTAGATTTAGGTTGGATTTTATTTTCCCGCTAGATAATAAGTAGTAGTACATATATTCAAATATTAATGGGAATATTAATAGGATAAACGGCACTAAAGCGATGATAACAATGCTAACAACATCCACCGACGCTCCTAACATCGTCAGTAATACTGGTAGTGCGATCAGACATAAAAAAAAGACTAAGTAGACACAAATAATCCCAGCAAGCGTGCCGTAACTCGATCTAATTCTTTCGGAGCAGTTACTGCATTTTACGTTCGCAGGGTTAAAGCTTTTCAACATATCTAAAAACCTAAACTTGGTTTTACAGCTTTTACAACTAGACATTTTTTCTCGATATTATCGGTAAGGCTACAGATAGAAAAATTATGAAGTACGAATTTATAAGGCCTCAGAATACTTCCAAGTCAGTTTAACGAGTACATTTTCCATAAAATTCCCTAAACGAAACAAGACAAGTTAATGAGTAATCACCTATATTCCATGCTGATATTTACTTACCAGAACAGTTTTATTCCACTAAAAATGGAACAAGGTACTAAACACATTGAGACTTCCACTCGAACTATCTTGATGAAATAAGGGCGTGAATAAACGCACCCTTTATTTAACAGCTGAATTTAAAGGTTATTCAGCAAAGTAATAATCATACTCTTCAACCAAAGCTTTAAGCTCTGCATTGTTTTCCATATCACTGAGAAAGGTATCAGTGGTTGAAATGGCCCAGGTTAATGCTTCACCATCTAAACCATAAAAACCTTTATCGGAATGAATATTAATAGCCTCTGTAAAATTTTCGCGATACTCGGCAGATGCAATCACTTCATTTTGTACTTTGATTTCATAATTCAATACAAAGTCGTTATTGGTCACAACAGGTAAAATACCTAAAGAACCACCAGCTAAAATAGCCGATGTAAATCCTGCAGCAGAACCACCGGCAGTGTTTTCCATTCGGTAAGTGACAAGTAAGCGGATAGGAGTACCAATATTATCTTTATCTAATTCAGCCAGTAATGAGCTGTTTTTTAACTTGTCATAAAATTCTTCAGAATCAACCAAACTTACATACTGCAATGCGGGTAACTTGATTTCTTCAGCTTGAAGTTGCGATATAGATCCAAGCAAAGTAAAAACAACAACAATAACCTTCTTCATGATGAATCCCCTATTGATAACAGCTAAGTTGCACAACTGAGCTCAATGCGGCCTCATTTGCAATGGAAATATGTCCATTTTCATTTGGCTCAACTAAAACATGCGGCACATTGTGTTTATCTAAAAATCTAGCCGCATATTTGGCTTCTAAAGCAAAATTCACATTCTGAGGTAATACTCCAGATTCTATCAATTTAGCTGAATTAAGTGTGCTCACTGTTATTCCTAATAACTCGCCACCATCAGATACTACAGGGCCGCCACTTGAACCTGGCTGGATAGGCGCCGAAAACTGAAACAGTCCAACCGACCCTTTTAATGCACTTCGAGAGCTAATGTTGCCACGCGTTAAATTTGGCGACGCAGCAAGTAAACCTTGAAGAGGATAGCCCACGTTGGTAACCGACTCACCTAAATACATATTTTTATCTTGTCTAAAAGGTAAAAACTTATCGATTGGTTTATCAGTATTTATCACCGCCAAATCTAATAACGTCGATTTAGCTTCTGGCGTTACATCAATGAATTCATCTCCCACTTTAGCTTGAACCACTAAACAATTATTAAGAACATGAGCAGCAGTTAATAGCTGACCATTTCCATTTATGTAAAAGCCTGTGCCACTACTGAAAGGCTTCTCAAGATTTACCAATTGTTTGACATTGGCATCTTGCATTTTCAATGTTGAAGCGTATTTTTCTTGTGTTGGTTTTAGCTTGTTCAGTACATCAACCAGCATCAGCTGAGTGGCACGTAAACTAGCATTGTAAAAACCTGTACCATCTGACACATTTCCTAGGGAAGCCTTGTATTCTTTTTCACCCTTACGGATTTCCTTTTGCTCGCCATCAAACACACGATAGTTAATCGTCATTAAGGCTTTTCCATTGCTGAAAGTCCATTTAGGATCAATATCAATTAACAACCCAATTTGCTGATCACTGGTTAGATCTAGCGGTTCAGCACTAGGGAAATAAGCTTGAATAGCATTTTGAACACCATCTTTTACTCCTTGGCCAGGATCTACCCAAACATTCCACTGCTCTAGATAAAAACGATGTTCAGTCGCGGATTTAGGTAGGTAAAAAGCCACCTGTGTTTGATTTGGAATCTCGACAGATTTGTTAACCGCGACGCCTTTAGGTAATTTGTTAGCTTTGATTTTGGTGCTCTGACAGCCCGCAGCTACGACACAAACCGTCAGTAGCATTAGGAGAGAAGATAACTTCATGTTGTTCCCTTAACATTAATAATAAGAGTCTGCGCTCTTTTAAAGCGTTCACCGTAAATTTAGCTGTTACTGAACCAGTTAAAGCTAAAAAACACTTTCTAACGCTTGCTTTATAAGGCTCATTCATTTGTTAATAAAATAAAATCACCCAAATCATTAACTTAAATTTATCATCTGACACAAAAATTTTACAGATAAATTTACTCTATCCAGCTATACAAGACATTAAGAAGATAAAAAATAGCCTATCCATGCTATTAATCAGCTTAATGCCGTGTTTCTGATAAATCCCATTGGTCTCATTAAAAAGCATTTGCAAAAGCTAGTTTTATTTAGTCTGCGAAAGACGCCCACACCTTAATTCACTTTCATAGGTGTTTTACTGTTTATTCCCAAACTCCGTTTGGGTTAACGTAGTGGCGCTTCGCCCACACCAGACTAAAAAGGAGTGAACTGCGATTCGCTCGATTCATTTCTTTAAGTGGTTTACCGTTAATTCCAAACTTCGTTTGAATTAACACCGTGGTTTTTCCTTTTCCAAGCTCCGCTTGGATTAACGTCGTGGCGCTTCGCCCACACCAGACTAAAAAGGAGTGAACTGCGACTCCCTCTTACTTTTTGCTAAGAGCTATACCCCGCAGCTCCGGCGAAATTTAAACAGCAAAATTTCCAATGGAGAATTATCCAGCTTTAGCCTACATTTTGAGCCTACTTCGGTAAGCTGCAACTTTGGTTAAATGAAGCTCTAACACTTACGATGGGGCGTCCCTTCCCCTCGAAAGCTAGCCAGAATCTTAAGTACAGGATGTTCTAAATGCCTTAAAGCACATGGATGTGCGAGAAAGGCCTTCGCCAGACTCACGCAATTTTCTTGCTTGCCTCAATTCAATTGCAGCTTTCATAGAAAATAAAAAATCAGTTTAAAGCTATACAGAATGGGTTATGTAACAACAAAAGAGTTTGCGGGCACAATAGACTCCGTTGGAAGTGTCCGAATGCGTTGAGCTAATTTGCGTGATGGAGGCAGGTCATTCTCGTGCATCCATGCACTTCATTACATTCAGGCATCCTGCCTATCGATGCCGACATAGCCTCAGTTGAACATGGTCACTCCTTGGCATCCCTGCCATCGTGACATCAGTAAATCCATTTACAAGCGATGGCGAATCTGAGGCGATAGCTAATTCGCTCTATAGCATGAGGAACAACACTTCGCGGGAGCGGCAAGGCTCTTATGAAAATCAGCGAAAAGGGAAATGCTGTTGTTTCCCTTTCGTCGGGCGTGGGCGAAGCGTCACGACTTTATTTCTTATTTCCATACTTACAAATTTCCAAACTTTGTTTGGATTAACATCGTGGGTTTTCCACCCACACCCGACCAAAAGGGAGTGAACGGCAACTCCCTCTTGGAACACCCACCCGCTCCAACGAAATAATCTGAAAAGCGATTATTTCCAATGGAGTATTTTATAGCGTTAACCATCATTTGTAGCCTGCTTCAGCAAGCTGCGAAAATCACTAACGCTTCCGATGGGGCGTCCCTTCCCCTCGAAAGCTAGCTGGCCATCCATGGCCAGACTCACGCAATTTTTTTGCTTACCTCAATTCAAATTGAACATTCAAATAAGAGCAAGAGAAGCAAAGTGTAATTTATATAATTGCTTTAATTATCCATGCATCAATTAATAACTAACATACCTGCGGGCACAATAGACTCCGTTGGAAGTGTCCGAATGCGTTGAGCTAATTTGCGTGATGGAGGAAGGACGCCGACATAGCCTCAGTTGAGCCAGGGATGGCGAATCTGAGGCGATAGCAAATTCGCTCTGTAGCATGAGGAATAACACTTCGTCGGAGCGGCAAGGGATATCGAAAAGGGAAATGCTGTTGTTTCCCTTTCGTCTGGTGTGGGCGAAGCACCACGACTTTAACTTTAACACTCTAAAGCAATCCAGTGTATATTTTAAATAGAAAAATAAATTAAATTACAGTAAGTTAAATAGATACTGTATATAAGTTATGAAATCAAAGAACCTATGTTCAGTAGCTAAATTTTAAAAAATAATAGCTCAAATCTACGCTCTGGTAAGGAGGCTAGGCTACATATGAATAAAGGTAAACTTATTTGGCATGTCGCCTGTGATGAGTCTGGAATTGATGGTCAAGTATATTATGGCTTTGGCTCTCTATGGATGAAATATCAAAGACGTGGAGACTTTACTAGGATTATTAGGGAATTAAGAGAAAAGCATGGTTACCATAACGAGATAAAATGGCAAAAGGCTCATAAAAAACAATATGCTGAATTCTATGCTGAATTAATTGATACTTTCTTTAAAAACTCATGGCTAGCATTTCACTGCATAGTTATTAGAAAGGGAATGGTTGATAAAGAGTTTCACGATGGTGACTATGACCTAGCTATGCGTAAACACTTCACAAAACTGATATCTACTAAAATCATCGCCGTTAAAAAAGCGCACCCTAATCGAGAGTGCGAATTTAGAGTAGAAGTTGATCCACTACCATCTAGATATAAAAAAGCAGATGAAGCTTTCCATAAAATTGCGAACAGCATGTTAAAAAAAGAATTCGGTGGCTCTGCATTAATCAAAACCGTAGTAACTAAAGACTCTAAAGAATCGGAACACATTCAAATTGCTGACTTCTTGCTAGGTGCTGTGATGAGCGCTTTTCAAGGTAAAGCATCGTCTCCAGCAAAATTAGCTGTAGCAACCAATATTGCTTTGTATTTAGGTTGGAAAGATTTAAAACATGATACTTGGGGTACAGAAAGAAAATTTAATATTTGGTACTTCTTTGACCCAAGGGCTGGTGAAAGGGAAGTAACAACTGAGAACGTTAAACTAAAATACCCTTTACCCAAGCGTGTGAAATAAACTAGTTTATTCACTACTCTATCCACAAAAAAACCAGCCTTGCGGCTGGTTTTTAGTTTCTTGATCTAAAGCAAATTAAGCCAACGGCTTAATCAACAATTACCCTTGTGGGCGCATTGCTGGGAATAAAATCACGTCACGGATGGTGTGAGTGTTAGTAAACAACATCACTAAACGATCGATACCAATACCTTGACCAGCAGTTGGCGGTAAACCGTGCTCTAGTGCTGTGATGTAATCAGCATCGTAAAACATTGCTTCGTCATCACCAGCATCTTTAGCATCAACTTGCGCTTTAAAGCGGTTGTCTTGATCTTCTGCATCGTTAAGCTCAGAGAAACCATTCGCGACTTCACGGCCGCCGATGAAGAACTCGAAACGGTCGGTGATGAAGTGGTTTTCGTCATTGCGACGTGCAAGTGGTGAAATGTCAGCTGGGTAACCCGTAATGAACGTAGGTTGCATTAACTGTGGCTCTGCCGTTTCACCGAAGATTTCTTCAAGTAGTTGACCACAAGTCCAGAATTTCTCGATGCTCATACCAATGCTTTTCGCAAGGTTACGCATAAACTCAACGTCTTTAACTTCTTCATAAGTCATAGACTGAATCGTTTCGTTGTCTGGGTTGTACTTCTTAATCGCATCTAACATGCTCATACGTGCGTATGGCCCGCCAAAATCAACGGTGTGCTCGCCGTATGGCAGTTGTGGTGAACCACAAAGCTCAGTTGCGATTGAACTTAGCATTTCTTCTGTTAAGTCCATTAGGTCGTTGTAATCAGCATACGCCATATAGAATTCCATCATAGTGAATTCTGGGTTATGACGTGGCGATAAACCTTCGTTACGGAAGTTACGGTTAACTTCAAACACACGCTCAAAACCACCTACAACAAGACGTTTTAGGTAAAGTTCTGGCGCAATACGTAAGTACATTTCGATGTCTAACGCATTGTGATGTGTAATAAATGGACGAGCTGAAGCGCCACCTGGGATGCTATGCATCATTGGGGTTTCAACTTCCATGAACTCTTTTTTCACCATGAAGTTACGAATAGCAGTAACGACTTTAGAGCGCATGATGAAGGCTTCACGTGAGTCTTCGTTAACGATTAGATCAACGTAGCGCTGACGGTAGCGCGTTTCTTGATCTGATAGACCGTGGAATTTTTCTGGTAGTGGACGCAATGCTTTTGTTAGCAATTGGTACTCTTCCATGTTGACGTATAAATCGCCTTTACCTGAAAGGTGAAGTTGGCCGGTTACGCCGACGATGTCACCAATGTCTAAACCTTGGTAAGTCGCTTTTAAATCTTTTTGAACATCTTTACCTGCATAAGCTTGAATGCGGCCAGATACATCTTGAATAACCAAGAATGGACCACGTTTAGCCATAACACGACCCGCAATAGAACGTTGAACGCCCATTTCTTCTAGCTCAGGCTTAGTGTAGTGGCCGTATTCTTTTTGAATATCAGCAGCCTTGTGTTTTCGATCGAAGTTGTTCGGGTGACCATTAGCAGGGCAGTTTTCGCGGATGTGATCTAGTTTCGCGCGACGTTCTGCAATTAACTTGTTTTCGTCTTGAGTTTGTTCAGTCATCTTCTTCTCTCGTTAAAGGCCAGATTTCAGGCTAGCTTCAATAAACTTGTCCAAGTCGCCATCTAAGACGCTTTGGGTATTTCGGTTTTCAACACCAGTACGTAAATCTTTAATACGGGCGTCATCAAGCACGTACGAACGGATTTGACTGCCCCAACCAATATCGGATTTGGCGTCTTCCGCGGCTTGCTTATCAGCATTTTGTTTGAGCATTTCTAACTCATACAGTTTTGCTTTTAACTGTTTCATTGCAGCGTCGCGGTTCTTATGTTGCGAACGGTCATTTTGACACTGCACGACCGTGTTGGTCGGTAAATGGGTAATACGAATTGCAGATTCTGTCTTGTTAACGTGCTGTCCACCCGCACCGGATGCGCGGTAGGTATCGACACGTAAATCTGCTGGATTGATATCAATCTCAATCGAGTCATCAATTTCTGGGTAAACGAATACCGAACAGAAAGAAGTATGACGCTTACCAGACGAATCAAACGGTGACTTACGCACTAAACGGTGAACACCGGTTTCTGTACGTAGTGAACCAAAAGCATACTCGCCAGTAAACTTGATGGTTGCGCCTTTAATACCGGCAACATCACCGTCGGTGACTTCCATTAATTCTGGTTTGTAATCGTGGGCTTCACCCCAACGCAAGTACATACGCAACACCATGTTTGCCCAATCTTGCGCTTCGGTGCCGCCTGAACCTGATTGAATATCTAAATAGCAATCTGATGCATCATGTGGGCCTGAGAACATACGACGGAACTCAAGTTCCTCTAGACGTTTCTCAAGATCTTCTAGCTCAGAACTCGCATCGTTAAAGGTTTCTTCGTCGTCTTCTTCAACGGCAAGTTCAACCAGTCCTTCAATATCTTCAAGGCCACTGTCCATATCATCAATGGTTTTGACCACTGCCTCTAAAGATGAACGCTCTTTACCCAGTGCTTGGGCATTATCAGGATCGTTCCATACTTCGGCACTTTCTAACTCTCGGGTAACTTCTTCTAAACGCTCTTGCTTAGCAGCGTAGTCAAAGATACCCCCGAAGAAGTTCGGTGCGGTCAGCGAGTTCCTTGATCTTGAATTTAACTGGATTTACTTCAAACATGATGATTTCTACTTTATGGAAATTTAGATTGCTGCAAACCGAGTATTCTAACCTATCGCTAGCGCTAAACCTAGGTCGTTTTAATGACTTTTTGTCACTTTAGTTGGCCATGATTACAATCAAGTAAGTTGAATAAGTTTGATGAACACATTAACTGACCATTTATGAATTAATTAGACATAAAAAAGAGCCAAGCAACAAACGTTGCAATGGCTCTTTTATCTCAGTAAATACAATGAAATTAACTCACTGTTGGGCTTTATAATTCAATAATGGATTTACACCTTAAATTGACTCACCAATGTCGATAAGTAATCGCCAGAGCTTGCAACAGAAGTACTGACCTCAGCCGCTTGCTGGCTAGATGACAGCAGCTCATTAACGATTTCTTGCACCGAGGTAATATTGCGATTAATTTCCTCTGTTACTGAGCTTTGCTCTGTCGCAGCTGTCGCAATCTGGGTACTCATGTCATTAATGCTGGTCACAGACGATGTCACCGCACCTAAACTTTCTGAAATCGCTTTGGATGAATCCACTGAGCGCACACCACTTTTTTGGCTTTGCTCCATTGCATCAACGGCTTGCCCCACTAACTTATGTAGTTCAGATAGCATTTCATTAATCTCGACAGTGCTGGCCTGAGTACGACTTGCCAAGCTACGTACCTCATCAGCAACCACTGCAAAACCACGACCTTGCTCTCCAGCCCTTGCAGCTTCAATAGCCGCGTTCAATGCCAATAAGTTGGTTTGCTCCGCAATACCGCCAATCACAGATAATACTGAATTAATCTTTTTAGACTGCTCACTAAGTGAAGAAATATTATCAGCGGCGCTGTCGATTTGATTCATTAATTGCGACACTTCATTTAATGAAATATCCACACACTCTTGAGCCTTTAACACATAGTCTGAAGCATCATCGGTTGCTTCGGCCACACTATTGGTATTTTGCGCAACATCATTAGCTGTCGCCGACATTTCAGTAATCGCGGTAACGATTTGATCAACTTCGCTGTTGTGGCTATATAGCTGATTTGAAATGGTTACCGTTTGATCGTTTATGGTTTTTGCTGCGCCTTTAACCTCATCAGTTGCGCCTGAAACCTCGGTAATGATCGCCTGCAATTTTTCAACAAACAGGTTAAAAGCAAGGCCAAGTTGTGCAATCTCATCTTTACCGCTCACCGTTAACCGCTTAGTTAAGTCACCTTCACCTTTTGCAATGTCGTTTAAAGACTCTGCCATGTTCTGGATTGGTGATACCATTTTGTGTGAGGCGAATACGACAATCATGCCTGTGACTAACGCTAATATGATGGCAAGAAGTAGAAACATCCCTACTTGTTCGTTCATCTTTTCTTGTGTGTACTGACGATATTCAGTGATGGATGCTTCAATATCATCAATGTATGCACCAGTACCCAGCATCCAGTTAGAGTTAGGGATCATCACTGCATAACCAAGCTTTTCAACTAACTCGTTACTTCCTGGTTTACGATAAAAGTAAGTAAAACTGCCCTTACCTGATTTAGCCGCATCTAATAACCCCACAACAATTTTGGTGCCATTAGGGTCTGCCATATCAATTTTATTTTGCCCTTCCAACGAATCGTTAACGCCATGAAAAATACTCAAACCGCTATCGTCATAAATGTAGAAGTAGCCAGCACTGCCAAATCTCAGTGTACGAAGTGCCGCTTTAAAGTTTCCGTTATCACCTAGGCTACGCTGATATTCATAAACTGCTGTGGCAATTTCTAACTGCTCTTTCATTTGATTATTGCGTTCTGCTATCAATTCAGAGCGAAAATGTTGAATGTCTTCTTCTAGTGCGCTCTTCTCAGTAAAATAATAAATGCTCAGCATCACTGCTAAAATGAAAGTAAGGGGAATTAATGCTAAACCTAATAATTTATTACGCAGGGACAAGTTTGACATCATGTTGTAACTCTCTCTCGATTCTTGTTATGGCATAATTATAGTTACAAAAAAGCATTCATTCTGATACATATGTAACTTTTTAGTAAACAACTCGTGAGCTAGATCAAATAAAGCTTAATTAGCACCATACACATGCACATTCATCTGAATAGTAACTACTTTCCATTAAAAGGCTGATTAATTGGTTAGTTAGCGTCAGGCACCATTAAGCCGCCTTGTTCCCACCTGAGATCAAGATCAAACAAACCCTTTTTTTGCGAAGCACAAGCAAGCCTTTCAGCTTAAATATTAGCAAGCGCACATAAATACAGCATGATGTGAGCAACACAACAAAACCTAGCCCCATATTCCTCAGTTAATGTAGATCTAATAAAAATCGGTATATTTTGTAGAACTAATAAAAGGCATGTAAAGCCAACAAAGAATCAAACAAGGCCTACAAGATGATTACACTCAAAATAGACGGCAAATCATTGTCGGTTAATAGTGGAAGGAATCTTCTCCAAGCTGCACAGGAAGCAGGCATCCTTATTCCGAGTTTGTGTGACTCAACCTCGCCACAGTCAGCGCACAAACAAGACTGCAATTTGTGTGTAGTCGATATCAATAATAATGACGGTAGTTGCCGCAAAGCTAAGGCTTGTAAGACCCAAGTTACCGACAATATGCACGTCACCACCCAGAGCGCAGAATTAAGTGAACTTCGCCGTGATGCATTAACCCATATTTTGTCTGATCATTTTGCTGACTGTGAAGCGCCCTGCCAGCAAGCTTGCCCAGCAGGTGTGGATATTCAAAGTTACTTATTTCATATCGCCCAAGGTAATCACACTGAAGCGGTAAAAATAATTAAACAAACCTTACCACTGCCGTTATCTATTGGCCGAGTTTGCCCAGCATTTTGTGAGGCTGAGTGCCGCCGTGGTTTAGTTGATGAGCCCGTAGCGATTCGCCAATTAAAGCGCCACGCGGCAGATTTAGATTTAGCTGATGAGCACAGTTACCAAATTGAACGTCAACCAGATACCGGTAAGAAAGTCGCCATCATTGGCAGTGGCCCTGCTGGATTAAGCGCAGGGTATTTTTTAGCAAATCAAGGCCATGAAGTCCGCATTATTGAATCAATGCCGCAAGCTGGCGGTTGGCTGCGTTACGGTATTCCTGAATACCGCTTACCTAAAGCAATCCTTGATAAAGAAATCGCCTTATTAACCGCTAATGGGTTAACGATTTCAACCAATACCCGACTGGGTGAAGATGTTCATTTAAAGCAATTAACTGATGATTATGATGCAGTTTGTTTAGCCATCGGCGCACAAAAAGCCGTGCCAATGAATTATCCAGGCAGCGACTTAACAGGCTGTTACTTAGGCGTTGATTACCTACGTGATTACTGCACAGATAAAAGCTATAACATCGGTAAAAAAGTCGCTGTCATTGGTGGTGGTAATACGGCCATTGACTGTGCTCGCACCGCAGTTCGCGCTGGCCATGATGTCACTATTATCTATCGCCGTACTCGTGATGCCATGCCAGCTGAGCCTTATGAAATCCACGAGGCGGAAGTTGAAGGAGTTAAGTTTCACTTTCTGACTAATCCCATTGAAAACATTAGCGATGAAAATGGTCAAGTCACAGCAATTAATTTAGCTAAAATGGCATTAGGTGAACCAGACTCATCAGGCAGGCGTTCACCTAAAGCAACTGGCGAAACCTTTATCGAAGCCTTTGATACTGTGATTGCCGCCGTATCACAAACCCCAGATATGAGCTTTTTAGAACACCCTGACAGTTACTTAACCAGTGGTGAAATTGCCTTGAGTCGCTGGAATACCTTTATAGGCTGCGAGCACACCATGTCTGCAGGGGTTGATAAATTGTTTGTGATTGGTGATTCTCGCACAGGTCCTGCCACCGCTGTTGCTGCGATTGGTGATGGCCGCAAGGCAGCTGTAGCAATCGATAAACTACTCAATCAAGGTTTGAGCTGTGAGCTAACGCCACAACAGTTTAATGCCACTAAAGCCCCAAAAACAGCGTCACTAAGTACAGGACTTGGTGCAGACCTTTACCCGAGTACCAAGCCTGAGGCTCGTTATAAAATGGCTGAACTCACAGCCATTGAACGCCAACTTAACTTTAATGAAGTGGAACAAGGTTTTGAACATAGTGAGGCGATGAAAGAAGCGGCTCGCTGTTTAGAGTGTGCTTGTCAGGCTAACACTAATTGTAAACTGCGAGACTACGCCACTGAATATCATGTGGATGCTAAAGCGTTCGATACCACACAAATGCAGCAGTTTGCCGTCGATAAGACCAGCCCGTTTATTCAGTTTGATGCCAACCGCTGCATCAGTTGTGGCAAGTGTGTCGATATTTGTGGTCAGCAAAGTGGCCATAATGCGATTAGCTTTGAAAAAGACAGCTTTCAAGCGCTGCCCACTGATGTCATCGCTGAAACAGAGCGCACTCGTCAAGCCCCTCGAGTGGGCTTTAAAGCAACGATGGCAGACAGTGATTGCGTTCAATGTGGTAACTGCGTGCAAGTTTGCCCAACGGGTGCATTGGTTGATGCACGTGATAAGCGTCAAGGCAGTAATGAACAACTTAACACCACATCAACCATATGTACTTACTGTGGTGTGGGCTGTCGAATTAACGTCAGCGTATCACCATCCACTGGTAGAATATGCCATGTAGAAGGCAGCAATGATTCCGACGTAAACGAAGGTATGTTGTGCGTTAAAGGTCGTTTTGGTTATGACTTTATTCAAAGTGAGCAACGTCTTACCACGCCGCTTATTCGTAAAAATGGCGAACTAATTCCTTGCGGCTGGGATGAAGCCATAGACACAATCGCACAAAAGCTTTCCGCAATTAAAGCCCAAAAAGGCGGTGATGCGATTGCCACCTTAGCTTCTGCTAAAGCCACCAACGAAGATAACTATTTGCTGCAAAAGTTCGTTCGTAGTGTGCTCGGTACCAACAATATTGATCACTGCGCCCGCCTATGTCATGCCAGTACCGTATCAGCGCTGCAGCAAAGTTTAGGTAGCGGCGCGATGACAGGCGATATTCCGGGAATTAAAGATTCGGATTTGATCTTTATTTTAGGCTCAGATACTTGCAATGCTCACCCAATCATTGCATCTAAGATCAAACAAGCAATCCGTCATCACGGTGCACGCTTGATGGTCGCCGATCCTAAACACGTATCTATTGCAGACGAAGCCGAACTCTATGTGGCGCAAAAACCTGGAACCGATGTTGCCTTAATCAATGCCATTATGGCCGAAATCATCCGCAATGATTGGCATGATAAAGATTATATTGCCAAGCATACCGATGGCTTTGACGCAGTTATCGGTGCGGTAATGCAACCTAAATACTCATTAGAAAATGCCGCTAAAGTCTGTGGTATTCATGCAGAAAAAATTGCCCAGATGGCAAGATTGATCGGCACTGCTAAAAAGACTGCGATTTACTATGCAATGGGCATTACGCAACATACTTCTGGCCATGACAATGTCACAGCCATTTCCAATCTGCAAATACTATGCGGTAACTTAGGTCAATCTGGCGCGGGGATTAACCCACTTCGTGGCCAAAGTAATGTGCAAGGTGCTTGCGATATGGGCGCGCTGCCTCAATATTACACTGGCTATCAAAAGGTCGATAATCCAGATGTACAAGCGAAATTTGAGCAGTATTGGGATACTTCTTTATCGCCAAATGTAGGACTCACAGCGACAGAGGTGATGCATGCAATCACTGAAAATAAAGTCGATGCGCTTTACGTGATGGGTGAAAACCCTGTACTTAGCGATCCCGATCAAGCTCATGTGTTAGCTGCACTAGAGAAAATACCGCTTCTTGTTGTGCAAGATATCTTTTTGACAGAAACAGCTAAAATGGCCGATATCGTGTTACCAGCTGCATCGTTTGCTGAAAAGCTCGGCCACTTCACCAATACAGAACGCCGTGTGCAGCGGTTGCAACCCGTGCTCCCACCACCCGGTCTTGCTAAGCAAGACTGGAAAATAGTTCACGCTATTGCCAACAAAATGGGGGCTAATTGGGATTATGCTAATGAGCAAGCCATTACTAATGAGATAAACCTAGTGACGCCGCAATATCAAGGCATCACTTGGGACAGGCTCAACAATGATGCACAAGGCAAACCTAGCAAAGGTATTCAATGGCCATGTGTCAATGAGCAAGACTCGGGCACCGCGGTATTACATCAACATGGACCAATAAAAGGCAAAGGCTTATTTACTGCGGTTGAACATCGAAGTCCTGCGGAGCCAGTTGATGATGAATACCCATTAGTGTTATCTACAGGTCGCTTGTTGGAACAATTCCATACGGGCACTTTGAGCCGAAAAACCCAAGGTTTGGATAAACTGGGCTCACCAAGAGTCATGATATCGGTGTTTGATGCAGAACAATTGGGCGTTAAAAATGGTGATACCTTGAAACTGTCAACTCGCCGAGGTGAAATTGAAATCAACGCCTTTGTAACCAAACGAGCTCAATCTGGCGTGTTATTTTTGCCGTTCCATTTTGCAGAATCTGCGGCAAATAAACTCACCATCAATGCCATTGACCCCGTGGCAAAAATCCCTGAGTTCAAGGTGTGCGCGGTAAAAGCGGAGCGTGTTTCCAAACCTGTACTCAGCCAGAAAGTGAGCAGCAATCAAGCTGAACCCGCATTAGCTTAACCCTCGATATCACTTCAGATAAACAAAAAAGGCAGCGTAATCGCTGCCTTTTGTATGCTTAACGGTTTAATTTACCAGACTGATTAAAGCACCTGTCGCGGCAAAGCCCATTACCAATAATACGATGTTAGGCTTGGCAATTTTAAGCACCGCAAAACCGATTAACACAAGTGCCATATCAATCGGTTCAATAACCGCTGAAGTAAACACGGGACTATACAATGCAGCGAGTAACAGTCCGACTACCGAAGCGTTAACGCCAGCAATCGCACCTGATATAGCTGGGCGTTCACTGATAGCATGCCAGCTTTTTAATCCCACCAGCATTAATAAAAAGCCCGGAATAAAAATCGCAAGCGTTGCGACAATCGCCCCTAAAATCGGTTGCTCCAGCCACAAATCAGCCCCTAAAAATGTGGCAAGGGTAAACATTGGACCAGGTACAGCTTGCGCTAACGCATAACCCGTTAAGAATCGATCTGAATCTACCAACTCACCAACATTAGCTTCAAGCAGCGGCAGTACCACATGACCGCCACCAAAAACTAAACTACCCACTTGATAGAACTGAGCAAAAACTTGACCTAATGTGCCGGTTTGATTAATCAAATAAAAACTACTGAGCAAACCTAGAATAAATACCGCAAGCCAGCCATAACTCAAGGTTATTGGCGTATTTTCTGGGGTAATATTTTCCCCTTTTGTCAGTACGACAAAGCCAACAATTGCAGCAAGTAACAAAACAACTATTTGGGTCAGTAAAGATGGAAACAACATTATACTTGCTGCGGTTGCAACCATTAATACCCGTGCGGTTTTACGTTGACAAAATTGACCAAACATCGCCAATGTGGCATCAGCAACGACGACAACAGCGAGTAACTTTAATCCATGTATAGCGCCCGATACCGCGGTGGTTTCAAGCCAGTGAGCACTGGTCACTGCTAATAAGAACAGCAAGAAAAATGAAGGCAAGGTAAAACCAACAAACGCAGCAATTGCGCCCATTAAACCGCCACGGTGATACCCAATGGCAAAGCCAACTTGACTAGAGCCAGGGCCAGGCATGAATTGGCTTAATGCAACCAAACTGCCATAACGTTTATCATCAAGCCAGTTTAGTTCGTTCACAAAGGTTTGTCTGAAATAACCAATGTGCGCTGCTGGCCCACCAAAACTAATAAAGCCTAATGCCAAAAAGCGAGTAAAAATTTGCCACATAATCAAACGACTTCCAATTCCATTTATAAAAGGATTGTACTTAAATCGATTGCACTCAAATCGATTGACTCAACCAATAGTGCTCACATCAATAGTGCTCAACCCAATGTTGAAATTGATGGGTATGTTAACTTTTGAGTATATGACAGTTTAATTTAACTTTTATGACAAGCTGTGAAATTAGTTTATCCCTGTAAATGCGTTAAAGCCTTTTCACTCAAGCGCTTTAATTCACGTAACTCTTCACTATCACCGCCGACCTTACAACGCATTAATTCTGGTATTTTTTTGGCCTTCTGCTGCAAAGCTTTGCCGTCCCCAGTAAGGTGCAACACTCTAACTCGCTCATCATCTTTATTACGATCACGGATAACCAACCCCTTGGTTTCAAGTCGTTTTAATAGCGGGGTTAATGTGCCTGAATCTAAATGTAGCTTTTCGCCTAGAATTTTTACGCTAATGCCAGACTCTTTCCAAAGTACCATCATCACAAGGTATTGCGGGTAGGTCAGTGAAAGTTCATCAAGTAGCGGTCTATAAGCACGAATTAACGCATTGGTGGCACTATACATTGCAAAACAGACTTGGTTTTCTAGTGCTAATGGATCTAGGGTTTCGGTTGCAGGTACTTTACTCATGGCAAATGCTCCATGTTTTTTGGCAATATAACACTATGATTAACTATAATTTGGCCCATCTTACCACACTTTAATTGCGCACAAGTTAATCGCTTCATAGGCCGTTTAGTTTGAAGAACTTTTATCTCAAATAATTAAAGTTTGCTAAAGAGAAGCCGATAATGACATATCACCGATACCGAGCAAGGGTATCTACGTCGTATGTTAAGCCGTAACGTCAATAAAGTGAGAAACTATGTCTTTATCTATTAATTCACCATCAGCAATGCCTACAAATATTGATTCTGGTACCAGTTTAAAAGTTGCCGTAATGGCAAAAGATCAGCAAAAAGTTGAAGGCCAAATGGCTTTACAGCTAATTGAAGCTGCATTACCACAGCAATCAGCACCACAGCCAGTAGGTAATAGCGGTCATATTATTAGCACAAAAGCTTAATTCGATAGTTCAGCCAACGTTGAACAACGGCTAAAAACGCTTCATATTTAAACTGAATACGCTATGATTTGATTTATACGACCTTATAAAACAGGATGTTTATCATTATGCGTATTCAGATTTCAGCTTCGATCATTTGCCTTTTATTATTACTCCCATCTCAGTTAACTCTAGCTGAAGAGCCTGTCATGCCATCATTTGATTGCCAACAAGCTCAAGGTCAAGTTGAAGAAATCATCTGCCAAGATAGTCACTTAGCCAGTTTAGATGTTGAAATTAACGAGATGTTTACCAAACTTAAATCTCAAACCAGTAATGATGAATTATCTCAGTTAAAAGCCTTTCAGCGAGGTTGGATTAAAGGCCGTAACGATTGTTGGAAAGCAGAGAATATAAAGTCATGCGTACAAGATTCTTATGAGTCTCGACTCACAGAGCTACAAATTGCTGCTGGCGAGTTTGAAATACCTGAGCCAATTCAATATCTATGTGGCGAAACGGCCAATGGCAACCTTACCAAAATTACCGCTTATTTTTATAATGACACCGCAATACCAGCAGCGATGCTGACGGTTTCCCCCAAGAGCCAATACCTTAAAACGACCAATTTTGCTTTGTTAACTCGCACCGCATCAGGAGCCAAATACCAAGGACAAAATTTTAGTTTTTGGACTCACCAAGGGGAAGCCATTTTCAGTCAGTTTGAGCAAGCTGATCTCAACTGTATCACTCACGAGTAGTGTCGTTACCAGTCTCTGACATCTCATATTTTCAATGACATTAGTACATAAAAAATGTCATTAGACATGGTTTCAATTCAGGTTAACTGAGCTTTATTAAGCCAGTATCACTCACGGCTCATCTCATCATCAGTTTCTGACATCACATGTTTTCAATGACATTAGCACATAAAAAATGTCATTAGACATGGTTTCAATTCAGATTAACTGAGCTTTATTAAGCCAGTATCACTCACGGCTCATCTCATCATCAGCCTCTGACGTCGCATGTTTTCAATGACATTAGCACATAAAAAATGTCATTAGACATGGTTTCAACTCAGATTAACTGAGCTTTATTAAGCCAGTATCACTCACGGCTCATCTCATCATCAGTCTCTGACGTCGCATATTTTCAATGACATTCGCACATAAAAAAACCATGTCATTAGACATGGTTTCAATTCAGATTAACTGAGCGCTATTGAACCTGTATTAGTTCAGTATTGTATATCCACGATTAGCCATACAGTTACGAACGACTGTTTCTTTTTCAGCTTCGTAGTTTGCTTCGTTTGCACGTCTATCACGTGAGCCGCCGAGTAAACCTGATGCGACACCGATACCTGCACCAATTTTAGCGCCGTCAGAACCACTACCACCAGCGATGGCAGTACCTGCAGCGCCCACTGCAGCACCTTTAGCAGCACTACTTATTACGCCTCTTGAGCTATCATTTTTCTGTACTTGCTGAGACATTTCAATGCATTGATGTTCGTCATAAATAAAATCTTTATCATCTACGCCAGTTTTATCATAGATAATGTTTGCACTTGCTGAAAAAGCAAAAAAACTGAGTGAAAGTAATAATAGTTTTCTCATTGGGATGCCTCAAAAATTGAAAGGGTCAATCTGCATTGCAATAACAACAAGGCTGCGCAATACAAGTAATAATAACTATCCTAGCTAAATATTAGTGTAAAAACGGAATATCGTGTTTCACGAATGGAATAATACTGTTTAATCGACTTATTGGTTTTATTGATATTGGCGTTAATTATTATGGATCTCACACAAAAAAAGCAGCGATAATCGCTGCTTTTTATTATCTACATCATGCTGACTTAATTCAGTTTACTGCTTTCATAGGTATGGCACATTTGCTTAGCTTGCTCTTCGTCATATTCGCGCAGGCCGCTCAAAACAAGGGTTTTAATACCCGAACCAATAACCTTGCCTTCGCTCTTTAGTGCAAACTGCAACGTCACATCTCCACGTTTGCCGGTGATTTCCATATGCTGCTCTACCAGCTCTAAGCTCATTTCACTAAATTCAAAGGTGTCTAATTGAAAAGACATGCTTTCATAAATCACTAATGGTCTATTTGGATTTATCATCATGCCGTATTCTTTCATCATAGGCACTAATACATGGATGAAGTTGAGACCGGAAAAAGCCACATAGCTTTTAATAAACGCAGCAGTTTGCGTATCACACTGACAAACGTCACCCTGACGTTCAATGTGAAGGTATTCTTTACCTTTAGTATCGCAAATACTAAATTGCTCCCCAGCTTGCTTATCTAGTGTGAGTTCAACACCATCACCGACCATACCTGCAAATTTAAATTGCATATTTTGACTTAAGCCAAATTCAGTTAATACCAAGGCAAACAACAAATCGCCTGGCACACAAAAGCGTTTTGCGCCGACGTTGTGGATAGGATTAAAATCTTCAGCAACCAGCTTCGCGAAGTCACTGGCTTGTTGCGCTGAAATAAAAACACTTTGGTCTTGCTTGGCATAATAAGGTGACAAAAACATATACATCCATTCATTATTATTATGTGAAAGAAATCCCTCTCTCGGTGAGTTGGGCTTTTTGTGGCATAGAGTGTACTAGAAAAACACCAAAACACTCAGCCGATGACTATAACAAGCATAAGCTGCTGAAAAAATTAATTTATTTTAACTTGGGCGAGTTTTTAAAGGAAAAATACTTACTAAAGTGTCGAAATGAATACTTAAATGGGTTCAGATATATCCCCATTAACGTGTCGTGCCCAGGATTTCCTGTTACGCCAATTTTTAGCTCACTAACGCTTGATGCCTTAATCAAACTACCATAAGCCCGATCCCATATTGCTAATGCTGAACCTAAATTAGTGTCTCTATGCTCTTTGGCAATACTGTGATGCACTTGATGTTGTGCAGGGCTGATAAACCAATTCTCAAGCTTATCTCCCCATGATAGCCAAATATGGCTATGACGAAGGTTTGAGCCAAATACATTGAATAAAAATACAAACACATTAGCACCTAACACATCAAACATTTTCAAATTTGGACCAAACAGATAATAACCGATCCCAACAGCGATCCCTTGCGTGAGTGCCATACGACAAGCATACAAGTAGCTTTCCACTGGGTGACTTCGATAAATAGTGAATGGAGTCATGACAGATGCTGAGTGATGAACTTTATGAAACTCCCATAAAAACGGTATTTTATGTAACACCAGATGCAAAATAAACCGAGTAAGATCATCAAGAATAAATAACAATACAGTAAATACTGCAATCACGATGGTGAGGTTTTCGGTAAGAGGTTGGATTGAGCCAAATAGCTTCTCTAAGATATCACTGAGTCCAAGCGCTACAGGCACCATAGTAAATAACAATGGCGCAAACAACACCGCTTTTAACAGCTTGTTGCATACTAACAAGAGGTAGTCGTGTTTTGCGGAGCGGGATAAGTAAATTTCAGCAGGTAGTAAAAATTTGCCAAAGCTTTTTAACGATTTATCAGTATGCAAGCGCCAATATACTGGTAGCGCTAGTAGTATCGCTCCCACTATATAAAGCCCAAAGATACGTTTATTTGCATCTAAAGGATATGACAACAATTCACCAATATTACTCGAAAAAAACTCTACTACAGGCATGCTAACCTCTATTTGCCAGCCTTTATTGCTCACTGCAATGAGGGTTATAAAGCCTCATCCACATCATCACAGTGAGCAATGCGTTATCGCATCTTAATTAAAAACGATACTGGTAACCAATTTGAAATTGTTGTGGCTTGCTCGGTCTTGCGCCATAAGGTCTGCGACTGACAATTTCTTGTGTATCAAATACATTATCAGCTTTAACGTAGACTAAGCCATACTCATTAAAATTATAACTCGCTGACATATCTACCACAGTTAATGCTTCCGTTTTACTGCCTGATAGCACCACACCGTCACCCGATGCTTCAAGCATTTCACCAATGTAACGTACTATCATATTTACGTCCCATTGGTTACTTACTAAACCTAAGTTAACTGATATTTGGTTTTCAGGTAAATAAGGAAGCTCATCACCCGCTTCAATATCGCCCCACATATCAAAACCCGATTCAAAACTCGTTTTAAACTCTGACTCTGTATAGGTGTATGACACTGATACAGGAAAATCTAAGTTATCAGTTAACGTAAAGTCATAACCCGAGGTTAGCTCAAGACCTATCACATCAACTTCGCCACCATTGAACTCAGTATCATCATCGCTGCCACAGCTTGAGAACTGACAACCTTCTTTAAGGTTACTAATGTCGTTGAAAAAGCCAATAAGCTCTAAGTTAAAGTTTCCATCATTATAGCGACCACCTAGCTCATAGTTGACGCTACTTTCCGTTTCAATAGAAGGGTCTTGCTTAGGGCTTGTTGGTAAGAAACCTTCATGCACTCCAAATAATAAACCGGCTTCATCAGATAAAGCGTAGAATAAACTTAAACTTGGCAGCCAGATGCTGGTTTCTTTTTTCAAATAATCTTGCTCGGCACCTGGTGCACGATTTTGATATTCAGCATCAATAAACTCTCCACGAACACCGGCAGTAATATCGAGTGCATTGATACTAATGGTGTCTTGTAGATATATCGAAATAGCATCTGTGCTTTCGCGATCGGTTGTAGACGCTTTAGTCGCCACACCATCTGAAACCAACTGCGCATTTTGCATAAAATAATCATCAGTGGTGTGATCGCGCTCAATTTGATCTTGATGGAAACGTGCACCAACTTCAAAATGATTGTTATAACCGAGTAAATCCATATTCCAATTTAAATCAGACTGGATACCTTGGGTAAAGTAGGTTCTATCATTGTTACCCAAGGTCATTTTCTCATATTCAGCGACACTGTCTTGTTGCCCTGTTAATATTTGATAAAAGCGTTGGTTCGTCTCATCTTTATCTGGGTCGGCTAAGATCTCTTGCAAACTTCGATTAACTAGGCCACCTTTAAATCCATTGACCTTATACCATGCACGCTCAAAATCATTTCGATACACACGAGTGGTTAATTCAAAGTGATCATTCGTAACATAGTGGTTGAATTGAAATTGGGTGTGAGTCCAATCCATATTATCGAGTTGGCTAGCCACATAACGACGATTAGGGTTAGCCGCAAAATCGTCATCACTTAAGCCTAAGTAGGTTTCATCTGAGGTTTCATTTGCATAGGCAAGTTTTAATTCAAAGACTTGATTTACTGTTTCACCATCAAGGTCATAGCGCAGCTTTGCCATCAGGTCATTTTTTTCAAAGCCGGTATCGCCGCCACCATCAAGCTCTTTAAAACCATCAGCCTGCATGTACACGCCTTCAATTAAAAAACCAAAATTATCAATGGTGTCACCATAGTAAGCATGAGCTTTTGCTAACCCATCACTCCCCACAGAGACATCAACTAAGCCTTCAGAGCTTTGCGGTACAGCACGGGTTACCATGTTTAACGAACCCGCTACGGTGTTAGGGCCATATTTAATGGCTGCGGGACCTTTAAACACTTCAATAGAAGTCATCTTAGACGTCATTGGGAAGTAATATGCCGATGCAGCAGAATACGGCGCTGGGCCAATAAGTACCCCATCTTCCATGATATTAATCTTTTTACTACGTTCAGGTGTTGCACCACGAAAACCGATGTTTGGTCGTAAACCATAACCGTCTTCTTCACGAATATTCACACCGGGTACGCTGTATAACACGCGGTTAATATCATCAAACTTAAATTGTTCAAGTGCCAGCTCATCAATCAATGTCGCAGAGCCCGTCGTTTTATCTAAACTCTGATCACGACCGATGATTTGCATCTGCTCCATGTAGCTATCATTGCTTTTTGCTGTTTCATCATCTTCGGCAGCTATGGCACTGTAACTTAGCAAAGAAGATTGAATGGCTAACACTAACGCTAATTTTTTAGTCATCAATAAACGATTCATTAGTCATTGTCTCCTGCTGATGTTTGCGGTAATTCTAAAGCTAAGGTGTTAATAAAATCAGATTTCAACGTATCTGTAACTGCTTTGACATCTGCATGAGTTTCAACGACTTGTTGTTCATTATCCGTTAACGTTGCCGCTAAGCTTTGCTCATAGGCTTGCGCACTGGCAATGGCCGCATCAATACTTTGGGTAATCAATGCTGCTGTTGCTGCATCATTTTCATCAACGAGGTAATCATCGAAGCCAATACCTTGATCGCCTTCATACAAGGCTTTTAAAGCAATTAAGTTACTGGCGATATTATCAATTGAGTGAGCAGCTAGAGGAGATTCAACATCTTCAGGACAAACACTGGTACCACAGGTATTAGCAAAATACCCTAGCGGAGTGGCAAGCTTGCCATCTTTAGTGACACTGTCGATATAAAACAATGCATCACTGAGTTTGTTAACCGCTTCATGTACGGTAGCAAAACTACTTCCAGCCTCTCCCGCTGATTTTAATGTTGCAGCATAACCATTTTCACCAGACCACTCGGTAACAAGTTGATTGGCATTGTTGTTAATATCTTTTGCAACTTCGGCGGCAAACTCACAACGAGCAAGACGACGTGACTCATCGGTACGATTATCCCATCCTTCTGGAGTCACACTACCTGTGCAGCTATGCTCAAGGCTTGGATTAAATAATAAATACTCTAATGCCACCATGCCCTTACGTGCTGGAGTACGTGTTGTGATGTCGTATGGCGTACCGTTGATATCGTTGTTCTCAAACGAAACAACATCTAAATCAACCCCACAGCGACTCATTACAGGCCAAGAATAGATCTTGTTTCTTAATGCGCCATCATCATTTAATAATGGGCCAATTTGCATCATTTCAACACGCTGCCATTGATTCATGGTCGTGCGCCAGCTTTGTGCAGCTGTTTCTGTTGCTGAAGTGAGTGCAGCATTGTCAACGCTACCTTGCTGTAAACCAGCTTCTGCTTGACATAATGCAGCGATATCATTGGCTTGAGTTAAACTTTTAGCTGCAAACTGCTGGAAGGTCGGCGTAATAACACCATCGACAATATTGCTAATTAATGCGGCTTGGTCAAAATCTGAAGAGGTATCTCCGTTATTACCGTAATCAGCGCCAGCTTCACTGCTGGTACTCTCGTTACAACCCACTAAAAAAGTGGCACTCATTGCGAGAAATAACATGGATAATGAATGCGGTTGTTTCATAAAATTCCCTTACTCTAAAAACGACAAAAGCTCGGTGTTTTTCAACACCAAGCTTTTTACTAATGTGAGGTCATATCACAATAGGATTTACCAGTTAGCAACGTTATCTGCATCAAGCTCATAGCTAGCTTGTAAAATATCACGCGCTTCGGTTAAGTCTTCGATATATCCATCAACATCACCCGTTAATTCTGGCTGTGTTGCGAATAATTCATGAACAGTTTCGAAGTCTTCATCACTGATGACAGCGTATTCACTGAACTGTAAACCTAATGCAAAACCTTTCATTTCTGAGTAATGCTTCGCCAGGTTTTCGTAGTTGAAATCAGCACTGTCACCGCCAGTTGCTAGTGGTGCCAAATCAGCAGACACATCATTGATGTAATGAATAACTGTCGCAACGATTGCATTTTCCCATGCTTTCACACCCGCCATTGCATAGGTTTCAAGCTCAGTCATTTGAGCCTCAGTTAAAGCACTGCCCACGTTATCATTGATGATTTTACGACCAGCAATAAATGCTTCCATTGCTTGCATAGTGTAATCCGTTGGCATTGCATTATCAGCAGTACCTAAATCACGCTTTGCTGCATTGACAGATTGGCCAAAGTTGTACTCTGAACGTAAATCAATTTTGCCGTCACCGTCGGTATCATGTGAGCCATTCCAGTCCGCACGACCTTCATCTTCTGTTACCCTACCGGCAATTTCTACATCGCTGTATTCAAGGTAGTTACGCGCTGCACCAAAGTAGCCAAAACCTTCATCGAATTGATGCTCAAGGTTAGTGTAAGCAGCACCATCTTTAGCAGGGTTAATGTTGTCAGTCGTTAAGCCCTTACCTTCAGTATCAACGCCAAAGTAATCATCTGCTGATTGAGAGTAAGTAATAGACATTAATAAGAATTTTTGAATTAATTGTGCTAAATCAACACCGTTTTCATCAATATATACTTTCGAGATGTCATTACCACGAACATCTTGACGTACTTCGCCGTTAATTTTAGCAACAGCATTATCAGCTAAACGATCAAATAACATATCGATAAGTGCTGAAGGTGTTGTAGAACCTTTCGCCCCCCAACCAGCAAATGCACCGTTATTCCAGTCTTCATGTTGACCAGTAGCGTCATTACCAGCCACTTTATCAGTAAGGTTTTTGTATCCTGTTAACTCAGAGATAAGCCCATCTTTTGAGTTATCAATAAAGGTAATCGCAATATCAGGGTACTGAGTATCTTCATCAGGATTGTAGAAGTAATTCAGCTTAGCCAGTACTTCATCTTTCGTTGTTAATTCGTTGCTGTCGATTTCGGCTTCTAATGTCGAAGAGATGTATTGATTTAATTCAGCAATTAAAATGTGACGAGCATTTTGGCCAGTATAGGTCACACTTGATTCGCCATCATTTAACTTACTGTCAAATACGTAGCGATCCATGATGTCATTAACCGTTACAGTCACATCTTTGGTAAACGTTGCACCATCGCCATCCGTTGCAGTGATGGCTAAAGTAAATTCTGTTGATTCTGCAGCATCGGCATCTAACACAACACCGTCAGCTAATTTTAGTGTTGTGCCATCAATAACAAACTGGTCACTGGTCAATGAGAAAGTATGAGAATCACCAGCATCACTATCAGTTGCAGACAAAGTACCTACTGTCGCGCCAGCAGTGTTTTCATCAACAGTTGAATCAGAAAGAGAGATATCAGTTGGTGCAGAATTAGTGGGTTCTGTAGTCGCTGGACTATCAGAAGAGTCTGAACCACCACAAGCTGTAAGTAAGCCTAATGAAAGTGCGATAGTCGTCGCTAATACTGTTCTATTAAGTTGCATAAATTTCCCTTGATACAAAAACTGTAATTGTGAAACCAAAATGTTAATAACTTATCAACTGAATGATACATAAATGCAAATGATAATTCATCTTATTCGTAATATTTTTTTAACCATTGCTAATTTACGCTTGACTAAACTTTATCCACACACCACAAAACCCAAACTAAACCATTGAAAATAAATTATAAAAAAACCACCCTATAAATTAAAACCAAACAAAAAGGGCTACTCAAAGTGAGTAGCCCTTTTTGTTAAATCGATGTAGCACTATCTATATAGGCTATTTAATGTACTGAAATTGTTATTAATTAATAATCTTTTGCCACCAAGAACGTTCATCACCGCAATTATCTACTGGGTTATAACTATCAACTCTCGCTGGTAGTGCTACCACATTATCGCAGTCAGCTTGCTTAGCGACACCTGTACTTCTATCAAAGTAACCTTGTGTAACGCCATTAACGGGCGTCATACGTAAGCCTAAAGGTGGGCGCTGCTTTAAGAATGCTTGATAGACGGCCATGGCACCACTTGAGCCATATAAACCCGTTTTTGAATTATCATCTTGCCCCACCCAAATGGCAGCGACATTTCGTTCATCAAAGCCTGCAAACCAAGAATCTCGACTATCGTTACTGGTACCCGTTTTGCCCGCTAAATCCACATTAGGAAACGCTTGGCCTAATCGTTTTGCGGTACCATTTTTTACCACCTGATTCATCGCATATTGGACTAAAAAGTCAGTCGCGGGTTCTAGTCCTTGTGTTGCGCTTTCACGGCTCACTTTTAACGGCTGGTTATTCGTATCTAACACAGCAGTAATCGAGCTTAATGGACGATAACGACCGTTATTGGCAATGGTTTGATAAACTTGGGCAACCATATATGGAGAGCCATTAATAGCCCCTAGTAGCATTGAAGGATAACGAGGGATCGTCTCACTCCAGCCTGCACTACTCATGGTTTTAGCTACGTTATCCACGCCAATTTCAATCCCGACGTTCACCGTCGGGACATTCATCGAGTTTTTAAAGGCTGTTAGTAATGGCACTTCGTCTCTGAACACTTTGTCGACATTTTGTGGTGACCACGTCTTACCCTGACCGTTTTGTAAGGTAATCGGTTTATCTGCCACTGGAGATGCCAAGTTATATTTGTGACCTTGTTGTAATGCTGTGGCATACACAAAGGGTTTAACTAACGAGCCAATGGGCCTGCGGATTTCAACAGCACGGTTAAAGCCATCAAAGCTAGGTACCCTGTCACCTACCATAGCGGCAATCCCATTCGTGTACTTATCTGTTACGACCATGCCCACTTGCACATTCTTAGCGCGTTCATCTAAGGTTTTCATGGTTGAAACCACGGCTTTTTCAGCAGCATCTTGCGCCATTGGATCTAACGTGGTGTAGACCTTTACACCTGACTGTTGTAATAAACTATCGCCATATCGACTGCGTAGTTCATTTTTAACCACGGCAAAAAAGGCTGGTAACTTTTGATGTACCGATTTATTAAAGTCACGCAAGCCTAGAGGTGATTCAACTGCGGCTTTGTATTGTTCAACATTTAACTTGTCGTCTTCCATCAGTAGACGAAGTACCAAGTCACGTCGATTTTGCGCACGCTCTGGTGAGCGCCATGGGTTGTAATATGAAGGACCTTTAATTGCTGCGATCAAAAATGCTTGCTGTGAAACAGTGAGCTCTGCAATCGGGCGACCAAAATAAAACTGCGAAGCTAAACCCATACCATGCACGCCACGAGATTTATCCTGCCCCATATAAACTTCATTTAAATAAGCTTCGAGGATTTCATCTTTGCTGTATCGAAAATCAATAATGATCGCCATTAACGCTTCACGGATCTTACGTACAATCGAGCGCTCACTGGTTAAGAAGAAGTTTTTCGCCAATTGCTGGGTTAGCGTTGAGCCACCTTGAACGGTGCGCCCCGCGGTAATATTAACGATAGCAGCACGAGCTATGGCAAATGGGTTAACACCATGATGTTCATAAAAACTGCGATCTTCTACTAGGATCAGTGCATCTACAATGGCTTGCGGCATCTCTTCTGTTGGCACAAATAATCTATCTTCACCACCTGAAGCTAAAATTCTATCTAACAATACAGGCTCTAAATGAAATACGGCCATTTGGCGTTTGTCTGACATACGCTGCACCGATGACACACCTTGGCTATCAAATGAAATCATCACTCGCTGAGCAACTTGATCGCCTTCGGGATGTAAAAACGGTCGACGCCATAATTCTATTTTGCTGCTTGATGCAGAAAATTCACCGACTTGCCTTGGGTTAGCGACTTTACGATATCCCAGTAATTTAAGCTCTGACAATAATTGCGGATGGCTAATGGCAGCGCCTGGATAAATCGCCATTGAGCGGCTAAATACTTGGGCTGGTAAATGCCATTTCTGACCTTCAAATTTTCGGGCAATGATTTGATCGAGATAAATACCGTAAGAGCTAACGATAACTAAACCGATTAAACCCAGTTTCCACGTAAATGACCAAAGCGTTTTCCATTTCGAGCGGCTATTTTTTTTGGGATTAACTCGTTTTACACCAGGTTTCTTGGGCGATGATTTTTTAGCAGGTGCCTTTGTAGCTCGAGCCTTTTTAGACGAGTCTTTTCTTGCCGTTGGCTTTTTTATTCTGTCAGTCATAATTTGCGTAATTCTATTTCGTCCTTGGCTATTACTTTAAGCCTGGCGTTTTCTTTTTAGTAAATTTAGTTGCTGTCGTGTTGGCTGGGTCATCTGGCCATAAATGACGAGGGTATCGGCCTCGCATTTCTTTCTTTACTTCAACATAAGGCCCTTGCCAAAAACTGGCTAAATCTGCAGTCAACGCTATTGGACGCTGCGCAGGTGATAATAACTCCATGGTAACCACCAGCTTACCATGAAGCAGTAATGGACTTTGTGATAAACCTAATGCCTCTTGCAACCTTACCCGTAATAAAGCACGGCCACGAACCGAATCACTTGCTAATACTTCATCTGACGCTTGATCGATATCTTCGCAGCCTTTATCACTCGCTTCGTCAATTTGATAATGAATAGGCGCTGATGTCCCAGTCGCCATTTTCCAATGAGTCGGCAGTAATTCATTTAAGGTTTGCTGCTGAGACCAAGTTAATAAGTTTTTAACTTGGCTCAATATATCCAGTTTTTGTAATTTAGCAATCGAATTAACATCGACTAAATACGGTGCTAACCATTCAGATAATGTCGCTAATAAATCAGCACTTTCTAACGATGGCCAGTCATACTCTGGTGCATATAACTGCGCAAGTTTTACTCGGCATTGTAACTGATAAAACCTCTCATCAAGGTTAAGAATACTTAACCCTTTAGATTGAATGTGGCTGATTAGCGCTTGGACAATTAAATCTGAATCAACGTTAGACTCAAGCGAGCGACTCACAATAAGTTCACCAATTTTCTGCTGCTTTTCAGCAAAAAACCGTCCTTTTGCTTCGTCCCATTCACAAACTTTATGTTCGGATATAAGCAAACCTAAGTCGTGTTTAAGGTGCTCGGGGTTTATCGCAGCAGCTAAATATACCCGCCCAGCATTGCGCCCTTGAGATTCTTGAAAGTCTGCCACAACAAGCCATTCATGGGTCGACATATTATCTTCAATATCAATCGTTACCCCAGTACCGTTACTAAGCCTAAATCCTTGCTTACCACGAGCTTGAGCAATTCTATCTGGGTATGCCAAAGCGAGTAATGTGCTGATATCACGACTTGCAGCATCACGAGCAAGTTGTTTAATGTCTGAGGAAACTGATAATGACGCTTGCCATTTGTTAACTTGTGCCGCCATCAAACCTTGCGTAGCTAGTGGTAGATACTGGCTAATATCGACGCCTTTTTTCGGTAGCCCACGAGCTTCTAACACCGCAGCTAATAAACACGCCAGCGACACTAACTCCGGTTGCTTTTGCGTCTTAGCCAATACAGTCGATTGCAATAGCATATGTGCTAACCGAGGATGGCAGCCTAACTCATAAGCCGCTTTGCCATGTGGCAAAATTTTATGGTTAGCATCCACAAGCTCAAGTTGCGTTAATAACTGCCACGCCGTTTGTTGATGAATTGCGGGCGGCGCAGTAAGCAGTGGTAAGTTTTCAATATTGCTTTCCCCCCAATAAGCACATTCTAATGCCATGGTGGTTAATTCACTAATACTGATTTCAGGCGCTTCTGCTTTAGATAAACGGCTTTGTTCTTCTTGCGCCCATAAACGCACACAACAACCTGGAGCAAGTCGTCCAGCACGACCTGCACGTTGGATCGCAGAAGCTTGGCTAATACGTTTAAGAGATAATCGGCTCACACCAGTACGAGGATTAAAGCTTGCTTCTCGCTTATAGCCACTATCGACAACAATGGTTATTCCATCAATAGTTAAACTGGATTCGGCCACGTTGGTTGCCAGCACAATTTTACGTTTGCCTTTCGGCGCACCAGCAATTGCGTTATCTTGCTCAGCTGGTGTCAGATCACCGTAAAGAGGGCATAGAAGAAATACCTGTGTATCAACCTTTTGACTTAATAAACGCTGCAGTTTATTGATCTCCCCCTTACCGGGTAAAAAGGCGAGGATAGAGCCCATTTGATATTGCTGCGGCACATGTGGTGAGTCGGTTTTTACAGATTCAGCAATCACATTGGCCATGTGTTCTAGCCATGGTTGTTGCCGAGTCACAGGTCGATAAACCTGTTCAACATCAAAACTGCGCCCTTCACTGACCAATAGTGTCGCCTTAGGCATAAGCTGCTGAAGCGGCAAGCCAGCTAACGTCGCCGACATTGCGATAAGGGTTAAGTCATCCCTTAAGGAATCTTGTACTTCTAGGGTAAGTGCTAAACCAAGGTCAGTAGGTAAGTGGCGTTCGTGAATTTCGTCGAATATGATCACAGCAATTCCATTGAGCTCTGGATCTTGCTGGATCATACGAGTGAGTATACCTTCGGTGACTATTTCTAAGCGCGTATGACGACTAACCTTAGTGTCACCTCGAACACGATAACCAACGCTATCACCTACTTTCTCGCCTAATGATTGAGCAATAAAATGTGCCACACTCCGAGCGGCGACTCGCCTTGGTTCAAGCATCAATATTTTGCCGTTAATACTTGGCCAACTGAGCATAGCCAAGGGCAATGCCGTTGACTTACCCGCTCCAGTAGGGGCTTCAAGAATAATTTGACGATGTGTTGATAGCGCTTGTTGCAGTGGCTCGAACAAGGCTTGAATAGGTAATTGGCTCAAAAAAATAACTTACACAAGAAAATACTGAAGTCAGTTTACTCACAATCGCTTGTTGATGCTATCTCAACAAGGATTGTGTTATGTCTGCGCCATATGACAAAGAAAGGGTTGATATGATAAGTTTTCGCAGCTTCGCTTGGCCTATATTCAGTCGATCAGCCAAGGTTGTCTTAGCCCAGAATCTAGTTCCATTAATCGTGTCGGCTTACCAATCGCGTAACCTTGAGCATAATCTACACCTAGTTCACGCAATAAAAGTCCGATGTTTTGATTTTCAACAAACTCGCCAATCACTTCAAAATCCATGTCTTTACCTAGCTGGCAAATAGCAGAAACAATGGCTTTATCACTGCGGTCATCACATACATTCACAACAAACTGACCATCAATTTTGACGTAATCTACATCAAGGCACTTCAAATAAGCAAAGCTTGAGAAACCTGAACCAAAATCATCCAACGCAAGTTTACAACCAAGCGGTTTTAACAAATCAATCAAGGCTGTGGCTTGTTCAAGTTGGCTAACTGCGGCGGTTTCAGTGATTTCAAAACATAACTTATCAACTAATTCAGGTTCAACCATTAAGCGCATTTCAAGCCAGCTCATGAATTTACTATCTGATAAAGACACTGCAGATAAATTCAGTGAAACCATGTTAAGGTCGTCCCAGATCTCCATATGCCTTGAGCCCCACTTCAACAAATTGTCGATAACCCAACGATCGATACGAGATGCGAGGTTATAGCGCTCAGCTGCAGGTAAAAATACTCCAGGAGAAACATAGCGGCCATCTTCTTGAACCATCCTCAGTAAAATTTCCATATGAATGCCAGTATCTTTAGAAGACAGCGGCTCTATCAATTGGAAAAATAACTCAAACTGGTTAAGCGCTAATGCCGAGATAATATCCACAGACGCTAGCATTTGATTATAAAGCTGGTGCATTTGCGGATCATTTTTACTGTAAAAGTGCCAGCGATTTCGGCCATCTTCTTTTGCAATCCGACAAGCGGCATCAGCTTGACTCATGACGCTATAAATGTCTTCTGAGCGGGAGTTAAGCTCGGACATGCCCATACTCATACTGACGTTATGAGTGATTTCCCCCCATGTGAATTCATGCTCTGAGAGTTGCTGACAAATCCGGCTAGCCACTTGCTCTGCTGAGGCTTTATCGGCGTGATACATTAAAATACCAAACTCATCGCCGCCTAAACGGGCCACAATATCCCCAGTACGAAGCAGAAGACTCAAGCGCTTGGATACCTGACAAAGCAATTCATCACCCGCTTGATGTCCACTGACATCGTTAATGACTTGGAATTGGTCCAGATCTAAAAACGCAACACAGGCAGGTAACCTATCTTTCTCATTTATGGTTTCTTCGAGCATCGCCTCAAACTGCACCCGATTAGGTAAGCCTGTTAGCGGGTCATAATTTGATTGAAATGACAGTTCATCTGCTAAACGATATCGCTCAGAAATATCTTCAACCATCATGAGTAGTCGATGCTCAATATCAAGAGCACGACAAAAACTCATTTTATACCAGTGCTTAACACCTGAAACGATCAAGGGCAGTTCACACCAAGATTGGTGAAGTGCGCCTTCTCTAACGATGTGTAAACAATCCTCAAGCAATAAATGATCATCTGAATTAATCACAGAAAATAGACTTTTGCCTATGGTAAAAGGCAGGCTTTGACTGGCGACATGATTTTGATTACTAACATTATTGTCAGTACCAATCAGCGCACACGCTACAGGTAATTGTTGGAATAACTCAAGGTATTGTATTTCTTTGTTTTGCAGTAATTCTGATACTCGTGTGAGCTCTGCATGTGAGCAAAGCTTTAGCGCAAATTCATTAGTGAGATAAAACTGGCAATCATCTCCACCAGTAGCGTTTACCGACCAATTAGCTTGGTGTTGATAAGGGATGAGACACAGCCGAGTATGACCGATTTGCGCCACATGATTAATCAATAGTCTTATCGGCTTAGCTAAAGAGTGACAAAATTGATTGAGTCCATCCACTAACAGCGCTGAAAAATGTAAATCATCATGTTCAGCTTGGTCACAATGAGGAAATAACCCACTATGGTTATTCAACAAGAGTTGCTCACACAAGTCAGGATAAGAAGCGAGTGATAAACCGAGTAATTCTGCTGTTTGCGCATCAGAGTCATACACTTTTAAAGCATTGGCTTGCACAACACAGTCACTGGTGATGTGTTCTGATATTTGAGACAGTACGATCACTACGCCGTCACAGTCTAGTTTCTGCGTTAATAGCTCAACTTCTGCTGTGACTTTTTCTGATGATAAAAAGCGACTTAATTCAGATGACTGTTCACTGACCCATACCGATTTAAATTCGCTATCAACCATTATGCGACTCATTAATATTTGGCAATGTAGCTCTCATTATTGCTAAGATTTATCCAACCTCATGTTCGATAAATTCAATGGATTTTGTGCTGCTTGCATTAATCTTAGATTAAAAACGACAACTTTTTACATTAAATTAATTGTATTTAGTAACTAAATTACCCCATTAGCGACCCGCAAGCGATACAATTTAATTCAAGATATTTATAAGGATGGACTAATGTCTAAAAGTGTTAACAAACGCACTTTTGTCGGTTTTTCAGTTGGTGATTCAATCGCCAATGAGTTAAAGGCACAGCAAACCTTCATAAAGCCGTTAGTCGCTCAGAAAGCTAAAACCGTAGCAAAAGAGAACTTTCATATCACTGCCGCTTTTTTAGGAAATACAAGCTTGGCTGATAGGGTTGCACTTAGCCGCTTAATTGAAGCTGAAACCTTTCATGCTTTTACCGTATCAATGCCCCATATTGCTCATTGGCCACAAGCTAAGCTGATTTGTGCAGAGGGGATGGCTGTTGATAAGCTATCTTACATAGCTAACCAATTACAGAATATGGCAAAAGAATTAGGCCTTATGCAAAGTCAACACGACTACCGACCCCATGTAAGCTTATTTAGACATTGCACCTTACCAAGTGAGCAAACAAGTTTTCCATTCTTATTAAAGGCACCGATTACCGTCACAGCAACACAACTGACGTTATTTGAATCCCTCAATTTGCCTGGTGGGGTTAAGTATCTACCGATTCAGCACTGGCCTCTTACGCCATAAGTTCAATTGCTGTTCCAGTGGTTCACTTTTGATGAAAGCCCAATAAAAAAGCCGCAATATTGCGGCTTTTTTATCTTATTAGCGTCAATACGACACTATCGAATTTACTCTTCTAGTAAAGCGGCAATAGTAAGTACACCATGCCCTGTCGCGCCTGCGCTCCATAACGCTGAATCAGAAGATGAGTAAGCCGCGGCTAAATCCATGTGTAACCAATTCATTCCCGGCGTGACAAAGCGCCACAAGAAGCCTGCGGCATTAGATGCACCACCTGCTCCACCACCTTTCATAGCACGACTGTTAGCTGTGTCAGCAAAAGGAGAAGGACACATATCTTTGTGCCATTCATTTAACGGTAATGGCCAAACATTTTCAGAAACGTCAGCAGCTTTTTGTTGCACACGTTGTAAGGTTTCAGTTTGTGGCGAGAATATCGCATTATAATTATCACCCACTGCCATCACAGCAGCGCCAGTTAGCGTAGCAGCATCAATGATCAATTCAGCCCCGGTGTCTGATGCAGCTTGCAAACCATCCGCTAAAACAAGACGACCTTCTGCATCAGTATTTACGACTTCTACAGTGACGCCATTTTTGTAAGTCAGAATATCGCCCAATTTATAAGCATGGCCACTAATTAGGTTTTCCGCACAACATAAGAACAACTTAACGCGTTTATTTAAACCGGCTTTCATTGCCAAGCCCAGTGCTGCAGTAACAGTTGCAGCACCGCCCATGTCACACTTCATGTCTAACATGCCAACAGAAGGTTTAATACTGTAGCCACCAGAATCAAATGTGATGCCTTTTCCGACTAACGCTGTCGAAACAGGTGCATCATCACCAAGCGGATTAAAATCTAACACTAACATTGCAGGTGGACGCTCACTGCCACGCCCAACAGCGTGCAAACCAATCCACTGCTTTTCAAGTAGTTCTTGACCTTCAACAATTTCGTAGCTGACATTGTCGCCACCAATCGCTTTTAACCAATTAGCAGCATGATTGGCGAGTACCACTGGTGACAGCTCTTCTGGTGTCTCATTGACTAACATACGCGCAAAGCTAGCCGCTTCGAAACGATGGGTTAATGTGGTTTGAGTCGCTTCATCGCCACACCAACGTACTTCAAACTCGCCTCTTGCCGTTGTAAAGCCTTGAGAGAAAGCCCACTGTGAGTCGATATTCCATAATTCACCTTCAAGCTGGACACTTGTAACACCTTGAGCGCGAATTTTTCGAGCCGCCATTTGTACCTGGCGAAGTACACCCGAATCAGTTAAATGAATTAACGCTTGAGTACCTTGATAAGTCACACTTGCTTTGCCCCAAAGGCTTTGTGGCGCATCTTGTGTTAGGGCAACGGTCATTATTTGCATTATTTTGTCCTTATTATTCTGCTTGTGCTGTTCTTTTTTAGTGCTGTTTAGTTTTTTAATCGTTGTTGTGCTGTTCTTACATTGTAACGTTTGTTTCCAATGGGCTAAGTGTACTGTAAATCGGTAATGAAACGAGACTAAAACCAGCACAAAAATTAATATTAATTGTTAATAAGAATGTACTGCTAAAAATAGCCACTCACAGTAAAACCACCCTAGCATTCGCTCTTACTTATGCACCCTTGAATAGTAGTTGAAGTCATACAAGCCCATGATATAACCTTTGCCTAAATAAAGTGAAAGTGATAATGCCAGTATGCATTCACTCCAAATCACTCAGCACTCCCAATCAGCCCTTTATTGCCTGGAGCACACTTTCTTATGGACTTTACCCCACCTTTACAAAAAGGAACGTTACTCAAACGCTATAAACGCTTTTTAGCTGATGTAAAACTAGAAGATGGTAGTGAGATTACCATTCATTGCCCAAATACTGGCTCAATGAAAAACTGTTTATTCCCAGGTGAAACCGTTTGGTTTTCCACATCTGACAACCCTAAGCGTAAGTACCCACATACTTGGGAAATCAGCGCTACGCCTGAGCAGCACTTAATCGGTATTAACACAGGACGTGCGAATGCCTTAGCCGAAGAGGCGATTAAATCAGGTGTAATCACTGAGCTTTCTGGTTACGCCAACATTAAACGAGAAGTAAAATACGGTGACGAAAATAGCCGAATTGATATTTTACTGAGTGATGACACACAGCCGCTGTGCTATGTAGAAGTGAAAAGTTGTACATTATTAGAGCAAACAGTAGGGTATTTTCCTGATTCTGTCACAGCTAGGGGGCAAAAGCATTTGCGTGAGCTAATGCATATGGTTAGTCTAGGTCATAGAGCAGTGTTATTGTTTGTCGTACAGCATTCAGGCATTAATCTCGTTCAAGCGGCAGAGCATATCGATCCACAATATGCATTATTACTTAAACAAGCGGTCAATAGCGGCGTTGAAGTTTTAGCTTATCAAACTGAAATCTCAGCAACCTCAAGTATCATTACCCGTTCATGCAAAGTTATTGTTTAGTTCAAAAATGAAAAAAATACTAATCAAATAGTTTGCCACGCTATAGAGTTTCTGCTATAGATAGCGGCCATAAATTTTACGACGCACATAAATCGCTAATTATTACAGGAGATGCGTTATGCCTGAAGGCACCAAAAAACTCGGCGTACTCGCTATCGCAGGTGTAGAACCTTACCAGGAAAAAGCTGGTGAGGAGTATATGGGTGAAGAGCAACGTGGTCATTTTAAAATGATTTTAGAAGCTTGGCGTAACCAGTTACGTGAAGAAGTTGATCGCACGTTGAACCATATGCAAGACGAAGCTGCAAACTTCCCAGATCCAGTTGATCGCGCAGCCCAAGAAGAAGAGTTTAGTTTAGAATTACGTGCTCGTGACAGAGAACGTAAGCTGATTAAGAAAATTGAAAAAACACTGCAAAAAATTGAAGAAGATGATTTCGGCTTCTGCGATTCTTGTGGCGTTGAAATCGGTATTCGCCGTCTTGAAGCTCGTCCAACTGCTGATCAATGTATCGACTGTAAAACTCTTGCAGAGATCAAAGAAAAGCAAATGGCTGGCTAATACAGCAACCACTGAGAACTGTATATTCAGCTTATCAGATCGTAGGGCGAGATTATTCTCGCCCTTTGTTTTGGTATTTTTTATCGACTTCCACGCCAAAATCAGTTTGTAGTGAACGCCCTTCTAAACATATATAGCAATAATAATGGGCAACAATAAGAAAGGCTCAATACCCTTTCTGATAATGATTTTGCTAACTTAATGTGTTCAATATTTCGCTTTCAATTAAGGGTTTTGTCGTGAACTCACCAGATTACATTGGCCGCTTTGCCCCTTCCCCTTCTGGCCCTTTACATTTTGGCTCACTTATCGCTGCACTGGGCAGTTTTTTAAGAGCAAAACATCAGCAGGGCCAATGGTTAGTCAGAATCGAAGACATTGATCCCCCAAGAGAAGTTGCCGGTGCGAGTGATGACATACTCAGAACACTTGAAGCTTATGGCTTACAATGGGATCAAACAGCGTTATTTCAACGTGATCGTAGCGAAGTTTATCAACGGCATATTAATGAATTGCTTAGCAATGACCAAGCATACTATTGCCAATGTACTCGTAAACAAATTGGGTTAATGGGTGGCACTTATGACAGTCGTTGTGGCTCACTATCACCTAGGTTAACCCAAGGTGCGATTCGTATTCGCAATCATGCAAAAGTGAGTCAATTTCACGATGTTGTGATGGGAGACGTTAGCGTAGGTGATGATTTTGCTGGTGAAGACTTCATTATTAAGCGAAGCGATGGCTTATTTGCCTATCAACTTGCTGTAGTCATCGATGATGCTTTTCAAGGGATCACTGAAATTGTTCGTGGTTCTGATTTGCTAGAAACCAGTTGCAGACAATTGAGTATGAATAATATTCTTGGTTTTACTTCACCAAGCTGGTTGCACTTACCCCTTGCTTGTACCAAGCCTGGCTTTAAATTATCAAAACAGAATTATGCGAATGCTATCGATGTAAAACACCCTCAGGCCAGTATTAACGCCGCCTTGAGGTTTTTAGGTCAAGCAGAGGTTGATACCGATAATGTCGATATCATGCTAAAACAAGCTATCGAACAATTTAAGATAGCCGATATTCCTCAAGTATCTGAGATTCTGATAGCGCAGTGATATACTCATTAGCTTACAATTGGTATATCATAGCCGCCAGATTTTTAACCATTTAATTCTAACCATTAATCGTATCGTTCGAGGTGTATTATTTTTCGCCGTATTAGTCAGTTCTGCAGACAACTGTTTGAAGACAATAAATCCACTCCTGTCAATGAACCAGAAGTTCAAGATGACGGTCTTCGCTTGGACATTGTCACCAGAGATGCCCATACAATCTCTCGACGTCAAATCAGTGAAAATGCACTTAAAGTACTTTATCGACTCAGCAAGTCTGGCTATAAAGCTTACTTAGTTGGCGGTGGTGTTCGCGATATTTTATTAGGTATGGAACCAAAAGATTTCGATGTCGTGACTAATGCGACCCCTGAAGAGATCAAAAAATTATTCCGTAATAGCCGACTCGTTGGTCGCCGATTTAGATTAGCGCATATTGTGTTTGGCCGTGACGTCATTGAAGTGGCAACGTTTCGGGGTCATCACGGTGAAACCAATGACAAGATTTCGAAATCGAATGCTGAAGGCCGTTTATTGCGTGATAACGTCTATGGCGAAATTGATGAAGACGCAGAGCGTCGTGACTTTACCATCAATGCACTTTATTACGACATCAGCGATTACTCTATTCACAGCTATGGCGGCGGTATTCGCGATCTTGATGACCGTACCATACGTTTGATAGGCGATCCTGAAACCCGTTATCGTGAAGACCCTGTTAGAATGCTACGCGCGGTTCGTTTTGCGACAAAACTCGATATGAGTATCGAATCCAAAACGGCTGAGCCCATTAACGCATTAGCGCCATTATTAAAAGATATCCCAGCCGCAAGAATGTACGAAGAAGTACTCAAGTTATTCTTTGCTGGTAAAGCAAAAGCTAACTACGACATGATGCGTGATTTCGGTTTATTTCAGCCATTATTCCCGCAAATTTCAGCACTGATAAAAGAGCAGCCAAACGGCAATACAGCCAAAATGCTTAACGCTGTAATGACGAATACCGATTTACGTGTTAGCCAAGACAAACCTGTTACTCCAGCGTTTTTCTATGCAGCGTTATTATGGTATCCATTAAAACAACGTGCTGATGATATTGCCCTAGAAAGTGGTTTAAGCCATTACGATGCGCACGTCGCCGCGATGGGTGATGTGATGGAGCAGCAATGCCGTACTATCAGTATCCCACGTCGATTTAGCACTCCTGCTAAAGATATTTGGCAATTACAACTGCGTCTTGAGCGAAGCCAAGGCACTCGTGCCTTTAAACTGCTTGAGCACCCTAAGTTCCGCGCTGCATATGACTTACTGCTGTTACGTGGTGAAGCTGAAGGTGGCAATATCGGAAAAATTGCGACTTGGTGGAAATCATTTGTTGAAGCAGATGAAACAGAGCGCTCTGACATTGCTAAAAGCAGCAATAAAAAAGGCCCTAGTCGCAACAGAAACGCCCATCAGCGCAAACGTCGTCGCCCAAAGCCTAAATCAGATAACTCAGGTTCATCTGAAGTAAAACCGACTAACAAAGGTTAATCATGAGCACCACAGTCTATGTGGCGTTAGGCGCAAACCTTAATGACCCAGTACAACAACTTGAAGATGCGGTACTGGCGTTAAGAACCATTGCAGAAAATAATGCGGTGACCATCTCGCCGCTATATCGCTCTGTGCCTATGGGTGATGTAGAACAGCCAGATTATGTCAATGGGGTAGCAAGCTTTAACACGAACTTGACTCCCATGGCCTTACTTGAGGCCTTACAACATATTGAAAATACCCAGGGCAGAGTCAGAGAAGTCCGCTGGGGGCCTCGTACATTGGATCTTGACTTGTTGCTTTATGGGCAAGAGTGCATTGACACACCAAGGCTCACCGTCCCCCACTACGGCATGAAACAGCGCAGTTTTGTACTCATTCCATTGGCAGACATTAATCCGCAATTAATACTGCCTTGTAATACTGAATTAACACACTTAATTACCAGTGAAATGCGGGCTGAATTAGTCCAACTTTAATCAGCACTTAGCAATACGCACCGCAAATCGATAACTTGAATATGAATAACTTTTAAGAGTTTATTATGTCAAAAGTCACTAGCTCAACCCTTATCAAATTCAAACAAGAAGGTAAGAAATTTACCGCACTCACCGCATACGATGCGAGCTTTGCCGGCGCATTTGATAATGAAGGCATCGACGTTTTGTTGGTTGGCGACTCATTAGGGATGGTACTTCAAGGTCACAACGACACTCTACCTGTTACAGTCAATGATATTGCGTATCACACAGCCAGTGTTAATCGAGGTTGCAAGCGAGCGTTACTGATCGCTGATATGCCGTTTATGAGTTATGCCACGCCAGAACAAACCATGACCAATGCCAGCACCCTAATGCAAGCAGGGGCAACCATGGTCAAACTTGAAGGCGGTGAATGGCTACTAGAAAGTGTGAAAATGCTGACTGAACGCGGTATTCCAGTCTGTGCACACTTAGGCTTAACGCCTCAATCAGTACACGTATTTGGTGGCTTTAAGATTCAAGGCCGTGAAGAAGACAAAGCCCAACAAATGGTCGATGATGCATTAGCACTACAAGCTGCTGGCGCTCAGTTATTGGTTGTTGAATGCATCCCTAGTGCGCTAGCAAAACGTATCACTGATGCGCTAACGATTCCTGTCATAGGGATTGGAGCAGGACGTGATACTGATGGTCAGATCCTTGTTATGCATGATGTACTTGGGATCTCTAGCGGTTACATCCCTAAGTTCTCTAAAAATTACTTACAACAAACTGGTGAAATTCGAGCAGCAGTAAGAGCCTACATTGAAGAAGTGGCTAATGGTACATTCCCAGCTGACGAACATGCGTTTAATTAATAACGCACTCTTTAATCGTTTATAGGTCAATATCAATGATTACCACAGCGAACATTGCTGAAATTAGAGCGCAAGTAAAACAGTGGCACATGCAAGGCGATACCGTTGCCTTTGTGCCAACGATGGGCAACCTTCATAAAGGTCACATTACCTTAGTAACTGAAGCACTAAAACGTGCGGATCATGTTGTCGTATCAATCTTTGTTAATCCTATGCAATTTGGTCAAAACGAAGATCTAGATGCCTATCCAAGAACGTTACAAGCAGATAGTGAAGCATTGGTAGCCGCTGGCGCGGAACTCTTGTTCACCCCCACACCAGACATTATTTACCCTAAAGGGTTAGCGCAACAAACCTTCGTAGAAGTCCCTCATATTGGTGATGAGTTTTGCGGTGCAAGTCGACCAGGTCACTTCCGTGGTGTCGCTACTATCGTTTGTAAGTTATTTAATATTGTTCAAGCTGATATCGCCGTTTTTGGCCGTAAAGATTACCAACAGTTAATGGTCATCACTGCTATGGCTGAAGATTTATCATTACCGATTGAAATTGTAGGCATTGACACAATACGTGAAGCCTCAGGTTTAGCGATGAGCTCGCGAAATGGCTATCTAACGACAGAGCAAAAACATCAAGCTGCCACTATTAAACGGACCATGGATGCAGCTGCGCAACATGTTATGGATGGTAAAACAATCACTGAAAGCGAGGCAGTAGCCGCTGACATGTTGACCCAAGCAGGCTTTAAAATAGATTACTTTTCAATAAGAAACGCTGCCAATTTAGCCATTGCGACTGCAGATGATAAACACCTTGTTATCTTAGCTGCCGCCTACCTTGGCAACACACGATTAATCGATAACCTCACTTTCCAACGTTAATCTATTCACCACTTGCCCTGTAAGACTTAGCTGATTTTTCACTAAGTCTTACATATTTAAAGCAAAGTTCTTCAGTGCCAATAAAAAATCTACTGTCAAAAAACTGGTTTTCTCGTTAAAATTAGGCCATAGTAAAAAAGTATACCTACATTATTGTTACAACCGACTATAATGATTTACAAACTTCTAGAGCCAATGGATATTGGCCAACTAGCGGTAAGCAACGGATATATTTTTTAACAAAAGGTGTTAAAAGGATATTTGTTTATCAAAAGGATATGTGGCCGCATGCCAATTAGACTACTACTAACATTGATGATTGTATTATTTATGGGGCCGACGTTTGCCTCTGCAAATACAATATATAAGTGTATGAAGGACAACAAAATTGCCTTCAGCCAAACGGTCTGTCCGAAAGAATTTCGTCAGCATAAAATTGAATATGAATTAGGTATCACAACCGAAGTCGATTCTGACAAAATCGTATTAAAAGAAGATCCGTTAAAAGCACTATTGAAAAAAGAAACCATCTCTAAAGAGAAACTGATCCAGTTGCTCGATAGTGAGGTGTATCGTCTTAAACAAGAAAATAGCTATTTTGAAATTTTACGTGCAAGCGAAATACAAAAGCTAGATAGAAATCGTTACTGGCATAAAAAAGAAAAAGACGATCCAGACTATGTGGAAGATTTAGGTGAAATTAATCATCGCTTTGATGAGTTAATGAAAAATAACCGTCATGTCATCATCGTGCTCATCGAACACAAAAACAAAATTCTTGCTGAAAGCGCCAATGATGGCGCTCTAGCCAAAGAAGAAGGCTAACGAACTCTTAGACCGTTAGCCTTTACTTTTCTCACATTTAAGCATTTTCATTTTGAAAACTTAATCAGGTTTAAAGACCCCTATCACATCACCTGTGGCCTTTTTGGCAACTTTCGCCTCAGTTTGTTGCTCACGATAATCACAATCTGTGCATTCTACAGTTTCAATCCCATTTTCTTTAAATAACTGAATGCTATCTTGCGCATGACATTTAGGGCATTTAGCCCCAGCTACAAAGCGTTTCTTAATTTTTGTCATAATTTTATTATTTTTCTTCTACACATTTATCAATTCAATATCATTATTTTGCCATAGTTGTACTAATCCAGTCTCGCTCTGGTATTAAAAAACTATCAATTACGCTATTATCCCTGCACTTTTTGTCTTATCACCAATCAAGTTGCTATTCATGATTAACATCAGTCAAGCCCAGCTCATCCGTGGAACAAAAACCTTACTCGATGACGCCGATCTCACCGTATACCCTGGTCATAAAGTTGGCCTAGTAGGCGCAAACGGAACCGGTAAGTCTTCATTGTTGGCCTTGATTTTAGGTAACTTACAACTCGATAAAGGTGATTTTAGCCTTCCAGCAGGCTGGCAAATTGCGACTGTAGCGCAAGAAACGCCTGCATTAGAAGTCTCAGCATTAGAATACGTGCTTGATGGTGACGTTGAGTTTAGACAACTTGAGGCTCAACTCAATCAAGCACAAGAAGATAATGATGGTCATAACATTGCGCTTATCCATGGCAAAATCGACGCCATTGGTGGCTATGCAATCCGATCACGAGCGGGTGCATTATTAGCGGGCTTAGGTTTTAGTGAAACAGAACAAAGTAGCCCAGTAAAAAGTTTCTCAGGTGGCTGGCGTATGCGCCTTAACTTAGCACAGGCTTTATTATGTCGCTCTGATCTTTTACTTCTCGATGAACCTACCAACCACTTAGATTTAGATACCATGTATTGGCTTGAAGGTTGGATTAAAGCATATCAAGGCACACTGATCCTTATCAGTCATGACCGTGACTTTATTGATGGTATTGTGGATGAAATTGTTCACGTCGAGCATGCAAAGCTTAACTATTACAAAGGTAATTACAGTGCCTTTGAACGTATTCGTGCTGAACGCTTGTCACAGCAACAAGCCGCATTTGAACGTCAACAAAAAGAACGTGCCCACATGCAATCTTTTGTTGATCGTTTCAGGTATAAAGCCAGCAAAGCCAAACAAGCTCAAAGCCGATTAAAAGCCTTAGAAAAAATGGCTAACCTGTTGCCTTCTCAAGTTGACAGCCAATTTCATATGGCGTTTCGTGAGCCAGATGCCCTACCAAATCCGCTAGTGACCATGGAAAATGTTTCTATTGGTTACGGTGATAAAACAATTCTAAGTGAAGTAAAGCTCAACCTTGTGCCTGGGGCTCGTATTGGCCTACTTGGGCGCAATGGTGCAGGTAAGTCGACCTTAATTAAGCTGCTTACTGGAGAATTAGCGCCGAAAACAGGTAAATATCAGCCTAACCCAGGGCTAAATATTGGTTACTTTGCTCAGCATCAAATCGAATTTTTAAGTTTGGATGATAGCCCATTGCAACATATGGTGCGATTAGCGCCAAATGCCAAAGAGCTTGAATTACGTAACTTCTTAGGTGGGTTTGGCTTTAATGGTGATATGGCTTTGTCTGCTGTCGGGCCATTTTCTGGTGGTGAAAAAGCCCGCCTAGTATTAGCCCTATTAGTTTGGCAAAAACCAAACGTTTTGCTATTAGATGAACCCACCAACCACCTTGATTTAGAAATGCGCCATGCGCTGACAATGGCCTTGCAAACTTTTGAAGGTGCCATGGTCATCGTGTCACATGATCGACATCTTTTACGGTTAAGCTGTAGCGATTATTACCTTGTAGACCAAGGCGCTGTTAAACCATTCCAAGGCGACTTAGACGACTATCATCAATGGCTACTTGATGCGGCAAAAGCTGCACAACCGGTTTCAGATGATAATAATGTAAAGCCAGCAGTCGATAAAAAGCTGCAAAAACGCTTAGAAGCAGAGTTGAGACAAAAGGTATCGCCTTTACGTAAGCAACAAATCAAACTTGAAACTCAACAGCAAAAAATAACCAGTCGTTTAAGTGAGCTTGAAACAGAATTGGCAGATGGTTCACTGTATGAAACTGAAAATAAAGCTAAAATGACGAAAGTGCTCAATGAACGAACAGAACTGACTCAAGCAATGGATGAAAGTGAAATGACTTGGCTAGAGCTACAAGAGCAAATCGAAGTTATTGAACAAGAATTTACGCTTAGCTAATTAAGTTATCAGCATTATTGCGGGGTTAACACTGTCAGCCCCCGCTTGAATCACATAACGTCATTCAAGCAATGGAGTACCAATTTACAACAGGGCTAGAGTAAACAGGCACAAGCCCTATTGATGGACGCTAGTATTTAAGGAGAAATAGCCAGTGCAACAGTTTAATTCGTTACTTTGGCGTGATTGTGATAACCGTTACGCCACTCATCGTTTAAGCTATATTAGCGTGCAAGACGATTATCAGGTCAATATTAATCTCCTTTTACTCGCTCAATATCTCGACCAACAGCAGCACCCTTTAGCGCTCGCTCAATGGGAAAGCTTAGCTGCAACTATTGAAGATTGGGATACCAAAGTGGTTTCGCCTTATCGTAAATTACGCCGCCTAGCAAAAACCTATTTGCAACCGGGGGAGTATCAACAGATGTTGGATATCGAGCTCATGATGGAGCGAAAAACCCAGCAAATGTTACTTAAAAAGCTGAATCAGTTTGAAGCAGAAGGTGTTAGCGTGGTTGTTAACAATGACAATGACACCTATAACACGGACAATTATTTGTGTTTATTTGGTATTGATGCAGACTACTTTACCGGTCTGCAATCTGCTTAACATCATTTTGCTGTTTATCGCTTCTCAATAACCAGCAAAATGTTTATTAAAGATATCTAGCCTAAATTCTTAGCTTTACCTTCTTAACGATTAGGTTTTTTGTGTCATAGGTTGATGTTGTGGTAGCTTCAATGAAATCACTGCTGCCAACGCAATAAATCCACTTGAAATCCACAGACACGCTTCTAAACCGTATTGCTGAAACACCCAACCAGACAACAATGTGCCTATCAGTCTACCCATGGCATTTGCCATGTAATAAAAACCAACATCGAGTGACACGCCGTCTTGATCTGCATAGCTGACAATTAAATAGCTATGCATCGACGAATTAACCGCAAACAAGCCGCCAAAAATCAATAAACCACCGATCAATACTGTTTGGCTATGCCAGTCTGACACCAAAGCCAAAGCAATCAATCCAGGAATAATAGCTAATATCCCAGCCCAAACAAATGCGCTTTTACCATCCGGCACCTTGCCTTGCTTTTTACCAGTAAAGTAAGGAGCAAAAGATTGCACAGCGCCATAACCGATAACCCATGTCGCTAAAAAACCTCCGACATACCAATGATCCCAATTAAACTGACTGGCTAAATACACTGGCAAGGCTACGACAAACCAAACATCTCTAGCAGAGAACAAGAATAATCTTGCGGCAGAAAGGTAGTTTATCGTGCTACTTTTAGAAAAAATCTCAGTAAATTTCGGCTTAGCTGTGGCCTTACCCATTTCACTTTTTAAACTAACAACACTGAAGATCCATACCAACAACAATGCCAGAGCCATAATCAAAATAGCAACTTGGAAACCAAATAGACTCAATAATGCACCACCTAAAAAGAATCCGACTCCTTTTAAGGCATTTTTAGAACCTGTTAAAATGGCGACCCACTGATAAAGCTTACTTTCCGCTCCAGCTGGTACGAGTGTTTTAATGGCGCTTTTAGCACTCATTTTATTCAGGTCTTTTGCAATACCAGATAGAGCTTGCGCTGCCATCACCCAGACGACAGTTAACCATTCGTTAGGAACGAGTAGCATTGATAATGCAATCACTTGCATACCAAGGCCGATATTCATGGTGCGATTTAATCCTACCCTCGCACCTAACCAGCCACCCACTAGGTTAGTCACAACACCAAAAATTTCATAAAACAAAAACAACATCGCAATTTCAATCGGGCTATACCCTAGCCCATGAAAGTGCAGCACCACCAGCATCCGCAAGGCGCCATCAGTTAATGTAAATGCCCAATAGTTGCCGGTCACAATTAAGTATTGTTTTATTTCACTAGGCAAATTTGCCAATTTAGTCATAAAAGACATCGCAATAACCCTGTTTACTCTATCCGCTCCCAAATTGACTAGGAGTTAGCTTTATCTTGTAAACCCACTAAACGCATTAACTCTGCGGTGCGGTTTGCATAACCCCATTCATTGTCGTACCAAACGTATAATTTTACTTGAGTACCATTGACCACCATGGTCGATGGAGCATCAATAACTGCTGAACGAGGATCAGTTTTATAATCAATAGACACAAGTGGTCTTGTTTCATAACCCAGCACCCCCGCTAGAGGGCCTGCTGCAGCCTCACTCAATAATGCGTTAACTTCCGCTTCCGTGGTATTTCGGCTCACTTCAAACACACAATCTGTAATTGAAGCATTGGCTAATGGCACACGAATAGCGTGACCATTTAAGCGCCCTTTTAATTCAGGGAAAATATGAGTGATTGCCGTAGCCGATCCCGTTGTTGTTGGAATAAGGCTCATGCCACACGCTCTTGCACGACGTAAATCTTTATGGGGTGCATCAAGGATTGTTTGGGTGTTTGTAATGTCATGAATCGTTGTCATTGAACCATGCACAATCCCAAGTGATTCATGAATCACTTTAACCACTGGTGCTAAACAGTTTGTAGTACATGATGCAGCGGTAACAATCGGGTGAATAGCTTTATCGTAATCTTGGTGGTTTACGCCCATAACGACATTTAACACACCGTCTTCTTTTACTGGAGCAGTAACCACAACACGTTTTACACCTTGATCTAAATAAGCTTGTAATTTTGCTTTAGTCTTCATCACACCTGATGCTTCAATCACCACATCACAATTAGACCAATCGGTATCTGCAATCGCTTTATTCGCTGTACAAGTGATTTTATGACCATTAACCTCAATGACATTATCATTGGCGATAGCTTCATGTTCCCAGCGACCATGGACAGAATCAAAGTTAACCAGATGCGCTAACGTCGCAGCATTACCAGCAGGATCGTTAATCTGGATAAACTCAACATCTTCCCAATCAAACGCAGCACGAAAAGATAAACGTCCCATACGGCCAAAACCGTTAATTCCTACTTTAATTGTCATAAGTCACCTTCTTAATTCATTCATCGTAATTTGTCGTGTTGGTTTTACAGCCCAGTGTATTTGTCATTGCGCTGCATGTGCGTTAGCAAGGTTAGCAGCACATTTCTTTAGGTCGATTAGGCATCTCGGCCAATCGTTTAACATCATTGGCAATAAATTCACTATTAGACTCAGCTGTTTGAGCAATCATAGTTTGCATCCATTGCGGTAGTTGAGGATTTACTCGGTAATAAACCCATTTACCTTGACGTCTATCAACAAGCAGTTCTTCTTTTCGTAGCTGAGCGAGATGGCGAGAAATCTTCGGCTGGCTATCATTTAACGCGGCCATTAACTCACACACACACAGTTCATGATTAACAGAAATAAGGAGTAAACTGCGTAGGCGAGTTTCATCAGCTAGGCATTTAAAAAAGACATTGGGTTGCATAAGCACTCTCTCACCACTTGGCTTATATCCTAGAAATGGATGATAAAAGCCGCACAGTTAAATCAAATAATATGCCGACAATATATATGGATAAACACATATATGCAATTCCATATACGTTTTTTTTAGCTAGATAAAAATGGTTTGATAATCTAAGTTAAAAAGCATCAAATTAACTCATTGTTTTGATATAAAAAAACCGACGCAATGGCATCGGTTTTTATTCACATGAAATAGCTCATTTATACACTAGGCGTTGTCGGCTTCAATCGTTCGGCCAATAAAGTAGCATTTCTTGCAACAATGCCATAAATCGATAGCTGAGGGTTTGCGCCTAAGCTAGTTGGGAACATTGAGCCGTCCATAACTGATAAGTTTTCGAAATAATGAGACTGCCCTTCACTGTTAATCATTGAGATGCTTTTATCTTCTCCCATTGCGCAGCCTCCCATGACATGAGCGGATGCCACAATGGTTTTTAATAAACCTATGTCCATAGTCGCAATGGTCTCTTTAGCTTGTTTCCAGCTTAATTGCATCCCTACGCCATCATTTATTGGCAACACTTTTTGTGCGCCCGCAGCAAACTGTAATTCAGCCATAGTCGCAAAAGCACGTCTTGCGGTGTCCCAAAATGGTTTTTCAAGCGGGTAATCTAATGCAAAGCCTGAATCTGTTAACCTAACTTGTCCACCAACACTATCTGCAGAATAGCCATCTCTTACAAGCGCTATCATTACCTGTAAATTATTAAAGTGGGTCATTAACTCTGCATGACTTCGCCCGTAGCCGATGGTTTTAGATGCGATTAACACAGGATGAATCGGCGGCACTTCCAATTTATAGCCCATTTCGCCTGCTGCACCGTCGCGCCATACAAATTCATCAGAATAAATAGACTGAGGCGCACCACTGTGGCCATCAATTTGTTTGTCAAAAATACTTCCCGATAATAAGGTCGGGTGTAGAAAGGTTTTACCCAGTAATTGATGAGGATCTGGAGTCTTTGCCCGCATCAAAATTGTCGGCGTATGTATCGCGCCAGCACTTAAAATATAATGTCTTGCACTAAAGGTGAGCTTACTGCCACGATTGGAAGAGTGGGCAGTGAGACTAACAACTTTATCCGCTTTATGTGCTAAATCAACAACCTTAGCATTTGAAATCAAGGTTGCACCATGAGCTAGCGCACTGGGAATGGTTGTAACCAACATCGACTGCTTTGCATTGACTGGACACCCCATGCCGCAATAACCTGTATTCCAGCAGCCTTTAACATTGCGTTTAATGACTGTGTATTCCCATCCAAGTTTTTCACAGCCCTCTTTTAATGCAGCGTTATTCAAGTTTGGCTGGAATTGCCATTCACTGATATTCAGTCTTGCTTCCATCTTTTCAAACCAAGGCAATAAGCTTTGGGATGAAAGCCCTTTAACAGATTTTTCTTGCTCCCAAAAAGCCAATGCATTTTCAGGAGTTCGAATTGAAGTCGTCCAGTTAACCGTGGTTGAGCCGCCAACACTGCGTCCCTGAAAAATACCAATGCCTTTATCAGAGGTTTTCATCGCTGCTGCTTGTTGATATAAGTTGGGGTAAGCAGTGCGCTCTTCCATATCAAAATCTTGTGAAGATTTAAGCGGCCCCGCTTCAATCATGATAACCTTTAAACCGGCATCGGTAAGAATTTCGGCCGCGGTTCCACCACCTGCACCAGTCCCAACAATCACAACATCAGCTTCAAAATGTTGGTCTTCTGTCAGTAAGTTGGCATCAATATGCTGCCAGCCTTCATTTAGTCCAGTGATGATTGGATCGACAATATTTGCTGCCATTTGATACTCCAGGATCTGTTGTTATTGTTGTTGCGATCAAATAGGTTATGCATCAAGAAAGGTGGGTTTTGCATAATGTAATCGCCCCCAGTGTTCGGGACAGGCGTAGTAGCTCGATACAATCAATTCGCGCAGCCCTATGTAAGCTGTCTGCATCATATCTAAAAAGTGGTGGCGCCACTGTTCTAACATATCGTTTAACTCAGCCGGGGTTCTTAACATTAGCGGCGTGATGCTACTGGTTAAAATCAGCAAGCCAAAGCGAGACTCAAGCATTGATAATAACTGAGATAATTCTTGTTGTTGCTCAGTGGGTAGCACGCTAATCGTTTGGTTAATCGCATTAATGGTTCGATTTAAAAATGCCTCTCGATAGTTAGCCACTTCTGGTAATGCTCCGTCCATAAATACAGGGATAAGCACACTAAATAGCAAACGGTGTGTGTCGTCAGGGCTATCACTCACTTCTGGTGTATACAAGCTCACGCCTAATGCCAGTGCCGCGGTACCAGTAAATGCTCCAGTTAAAAAGGTTCTTCTTTTCATTATCATCCCTTTATTGACATTGCCTACCTACTGAGTTGTGCACTCGCATTTTCAAAAGCTCTTGGCTTGATTGAAACGCGCCAAATCTGTTGCCTTAAAAGCAACTATGCTAAAGTGAACTCAATCAACATTTAAACACACGTTTGAATATTAACAAACCACTGTATATAAAATAACCCTATGAAAAAGCGTTTTATGCCACCTTGGTGGGCCGTAAGCTCCCATATTCAAACGATTTTACCTGTATTCACCAAAGTGGACAAACCAGAGTTAAAACGTCAAAGACAAGAGTTACCTGATGGCGATTTTATTGATTTAGACTGGTTAGCGACACCGGTTAATGGCAAGCCGATTTTAGTTATTTTGCATGGTTTAGAAGGCAGTAGTGACTCACATTATGTCCGCAGAATGTTGCAAACGGCCAATGATCATCAATTGTGTGCTGTTGTGCATCACCATCGCAGCTGCTCAGGTATGCCAAACCGTTTAGCTAGGAGCTATCACAGCGGTGATACTCAAGATATTCACTTCACACTATCCCAATTAAAACGTCATTACCCTGATTCACCATTATTAGCAGTAGGATACAGTTTGGGTGGAAATGTATTAGCTAAATATCAAGGTGAGCATGGTCATCAAAGCCAATTAGACAAAACAGTTATTGTTTCTGCGCCTTTATGTTTAGCAGCTTGTGCTAAAAAACTAGAAAGTGGATTTTCAACAGTTTACCAGCAACATTTAATCAAGCAGTTACAACAAAAAATGCAGGACAAACTCACTCAACAACACTTAACGAGTTCCATGCCAGTGACTGCTAATGAAATTGATAAATTAACCACATTTCATTTATTTGATGACAAAGTCACTGCGCCTCTGCATGGCTTTAATGATGTATTTGACTATTATCAACGTGCTAGCGGTAAGCCATTTTTGCAGCATGTTCAAAAGCCCACATTGATTATTCACGCTAAAGACGACCCCTTTATGACTGATGCAGTAATCCCTTCTGAAGACGAATTATCAAAGCATGTAGAATACGAGCTTCATCATCACGGTGGTCACGTCGGTTTTATTTGTGGCGGCACACCGTGGAAACCTAAGTACTATTTAGAATCCAGAATCATCTCTTTTATGACGAGTTAACCCTATGCTAATCCCTTTTGAAGCCTTACAACAGTTACCACCAGATACGCTCAACAACCTTATAAAAGAGTATTTATTCACTCAGGTAGAGGATGGTTCATTTGGTCAATTAGATGATGACCAAATTCAGTTGGCCATTGAAAAATGCAAACAGTCACTGAAACAAGGTGAATTAAAAGTCGAATACAGCGAGGATGATGAATCAATCGCTATAAGACATAAAGATCAGATTATTTACCCTACGGCGGACTTTGATTAAACTTCGCCCTGCTCAGTATGCCTTTGCAATTTAAACCTTAGATAAATCATAACAGTGGCTCAAAATCTATACATTAGCGACTGCTTAGATATTCATTTTGATTGGTATAATATTGACCTAAAAGGTTTCAGCCCGTATAAATAGAGTCTGTTTTTCTTCGAGTTTAATCATGAAAGTGTTAACGATGAGCAGATCGACAACACGTAAACTGTCTCAGAACTTTAACTAATTTTCACGTTTGATCTAGGTAGGATAAATGTCCACAAAACATCCCATTATTGCTGTTACAGGCTCTTCAGGCGCTGGCACAACCACGACCACGACTGCATTTACCCACATCTTTCGTCAATTGGGCATTAATGCTGCTTTTATTGAAGGTGATAGCTTTCATAATTTCACCCGTGCAGAAATGGAAGTGTTGATACGCAAGTCTCAAGCTGAAAATCGTAATATCAGTTATTTTGGGCCAGAAGCCAATAATTTCGTCAAACTTGAAGAGTGCTTTCAAAGTTATGCTGAAACAGGTCAAGGACAAACACGTAGTTACCTTCACACGTTTGATGAAGCTGTCCCATTCAATCAAATGCCTGGCACATTTACCCAATGGCATCCGTTACCAGAAAACACCGACATGCTTTATTACGAAGGACTACATGGTGGTGTTGTCACAGAGGATGCTGATGTTGCCAAACATGTGGACTTATTGATTGGCATGGTGCCTATCGTCAATCTCGAGTGGATTCAAAAGATCATTCGAGACACCTCTGATCGAGGTCATAGCCGTGAAAAAGTCATGGGGTCTATTGTCCGCAGCATGGACGATTACATTAAACATATGACGCCGCAGTTTTCTCGTACGCATATTAACTTTCAACGGGTACCCACGGTAGACACTTCTAATCCGTTCAGCGCAAAAGATATCCCAAGCTTAGACGAAAGCTTTGTCGTTATTCGTTTTCGCGATATAAATAATGTCGACTTCCCGTATTACCTAAGCATGATTGAAGGGGCATTTATGTCACGAGTGAATACTTTAGTCGTGCCAGGTGGCAAAATGTCATTAGCTATGGAGCTGATTTTAACCCCGTTAATTAAAGACTTAATGAACAAGAAGACAGCCGAGAATGAATAGTACTCTCTGTTTCAATGGTAAAGTCTAATATTGAAATGAGTAAATAAGTTGTTGCTGTTAAGCTTGATTTAAGCCATAGCCCTTATCATTCTGGCTATCGGGATTTCAGGCGAAAGAACGATAGTTGATGTGCTCATGGGTGTTAATTCCCCCATCTTTATCTGTTAGCGCACTTGGGCATATCAGCAAACCCTCTTCACGCTCGACTATACTAAATTTACACGAAACCTAATCTAATGACGCTAATAAGCGTTTAATTTCTTCACGGACATTATCTACCTGCTCTACAATTTGACTGGCAGCTTGTTCATCATCGTGCATTGAATGCCACTGAGTTGACCAAACTTGAGTTAATTCGACAGACTCCTTCGCAACAGCTTGATTGGTTAGGCTACTTAAATCAGCAATAAGTCCAACCTTAACCCAGCCTACACGTGGATTTCCTTGTTCTAGGTTATTGTCATAATGTGCTGCATATACTAACTGTTGAACTTCAGCAAGTTCTAATAGCATCTCAAAACAAGCCGTTCTGACATTACTATTATTCTCTGTTATTTCCATCCGCCATACATTGTAAGAAAACCCCATAAGCGAAAACAGCACACTGAAAATAACGGTGAGTTGATAAAGCTTCATATTACTTGGCATTCCAACTCCTTAACGATTTCGTGCAGGACAATCAAAACCAGTTTAGTTAAAACAAGTGCAGCCTTAATCATAGATAATAATGATTCAAAGCAGAGGAAAATCGCTAATTACACATTCGGAGTGGCACCTAATTAGCACCAGATACAAAAAAAAACGACCCTTAGGTCGTTTAATTCATCATGTTCTGAAAGAGAGTTGGAGTGTTGTGCCTATGCCCTCACTGATAATCAATCGCTTTCGAACTCGTGCTACTTAATTTAATTCATCAGTGGGATAATTTCACGATAGGCTTGTTTTTGACGATATTGCTCTAAACGCATAATAAATTCATCACTTTGGGCCACCGTTGGATTTTTCTCTAATGCTTCAATGGCTTTTTGCTGTGTATCCACAGCAAGTTCGAATTCGCCTAACTCAGCATATGCCGCAGCGAGATTATCTAAGTTAGTGGGATCATCAGAGTTATTTTCAAGTAATTGTAACGACAGCTCCACAGCACGTGAACCGTCTCGGTATTGCTCTTCAGGGCACGTTGCTAAAATCCAAGCCACATTTCCCAGTGCTACAGCATCGCCTACTTGGGTAAATTGCTCTAATGCTCTGCCGCAATTACGCTCAACACCATCGCCACCAGCAGAGTAAATAAAGCCTAGACGAAAATGTGCTCGCGAATCACCTTGCTCTGCAAGGACTTGGTACCACTTTTCAGCAACAGCCAAGTCACGGGGTAATAAGTTTCCTTCAAAGGATAAATCTGCAATCGTCTGTTGTGCTTTAATATGATCTTGTAATGCAGCTTGCTCAACCCAATACAGGCCTTGGCTGGTATCTTGATCAACAAATCGCCCAGCCAAGTTCATCAAGCCCAGTAAGAACTGCGCATCTGCATTTCCGTCTGCAGCACGTAATTGAATATGTACCAACTTGCTAGCAGCTTGTGATTCAAGCGAAGCAGGTATAGAAAAAGCATGGGCAGGTAATACAGCAGCGCCACTGAACAATAACGAACATGCTAAACCTAGATTGACTAGCTTCTGAGAATATTTCACTTCAACCTCTACGACATCGATTTCACTTTGATAATCGAATTAACAATAACTATCAATTGCGGTTTTTACAACAATGGAAAGTGAATTCTAAGTGCAAAATATTGTAAATGACTCAAACATAGGAACAAAAAACAGGATAACTTTATCAATAAAACAGCTTAGATGACTTGATAAATAATTTAAGCCGCACTAAATTAGATGAACATCGTTAGCTAATGTAGCAAAAATAAATTTTAAATTTAATAAGTTAAATAGTGTACTGGCAGCATTTTTCATAATGTTAAACTCGATCTTCATCAAAGTTTTGTAAACATAAGTCAAGTACAATTACTTTATTAGCTAGTCCTTACTTTCATTTTATCAATCGAGGAAATACACATGGCTCTGATTGGCAAGCCTAAACCTGATCCAACTTTGGAGTGGTTTCTTTCACACTGTCACATCCATAAATACCCAGCGAAAAGCACCTTGATTCACGCAGGTGAAGAATCTGATACGCTTTACTACATCGTGAAAGGTTCAGTCGCAGTATTGATTAAAGATGAAGAAGGAAAAGAAATGATCCTTTCTTACCTTAATCAAGGTGACTTCATTGGTGAATTAGGTTTATTCGAAGAGCAAGCAGAACGTACTGCTTGGGTTCGTGCAAAACAACCTTGTGAAATTGCTGAAATTTCTTACAAGAAATTCAAGCAGTTAATTCAGGTTAACCCTGAAATTCTAATGAAGTTGACCGCTCAAATGGCTTACCGCTTACAAAGCACTAGCCAAAAAGTGGGTGACTTAGCCTTCTTAGACGTTGCAGGACGCATTGCACAGACTTTATTACATCTTGCTAAACAGCCAGATGCAATGACTCACCCAGACGGCATGCAAATCAAGATCACTCGTCAAGAGATTGGTCAGATTGTTGGTTGTTCACGTGAAACTGTTGGCCGTATCTTAAAAATGCTTGAAGAACAAAACCTTATTCAGGCTCACGGTAAAACTATAGTGGTTTACGGAACACGTTAAGTTAAGCTTCAGCTTGATTTAAGGGTGATTAATTAAAGTGATAATTAGTAAATCTAATTATCACTTTTTTTATGGGAGTCTTTCCGATGAGGCAGCTATCTGTGCTACTTATCAGCGTTATTGTAACTACTCTCAGTTCCCTACCCGCTCACGCAATTAAAAATGAGCTTCAACATGACGAAGTTCAGCGCTTGGTCACATCAGGTAGCATTCAATCACTTGATTATTCCCTTACTTTACTTGCACAATACTGTGATGGTGAATTAATTGATGCCAGCCTCTATCAAGAGGATGATAAATGGCGTTATGATTTGCAATTAAAGTTAAAAAAAGGGCATGTCATCCATTTATTTCTCGATGCAACAAATGGGATGCCAGAGTCAATGGACCAACTACCAAGTGAATGCCAAATAAATGAAACTGCTACTCGTTGAAGATAATACCCTTTTAGTTGCTGAGCTTGAAAAACAACTAAAACAAGCTGGCTATGTCACCGATGTTACCGACAAAGCTGTTGAAGCTGATTACCTAATAAAAGAAACACAATACGACTGTGTCATTTTAGACATTGGCTTACCCGATGGTAATGGCCTAACGCTAGTGGAATCTTGGCGAGAAAAAGGCATCGACACACCAGTAATAATGCTGACAGCACGCAGTCAGTGGCATGAGAAAGTAGAAGGCTTCAATGCAGGTGCTGACGATTACCTCGCAAAACCTTTCCATGCGCAAGAGTTATTAGCACGTGTGCAAGCACTTATCCATCGTGCCCATGGCCGACTCAATACCGCGTCAAAACAATTAAGCTATGGCGGCATTACTCTTGATGAAGCTGAGCAAAGAGTTCACATCGGTGAAAATCATTATGAGCTAACGGCAATGGAATTTAGATTATTAAAAATATTCCTGATGTCGCCTAAAAAGTTGTTGTCCAAAGCCCAACTGACCGACAAACTTTACCAGTTTGATGATGAAAAAGAGTCTAATGTGGTCGAAGTTTACGTGACTCATTTACGTAAAAAACTCGGTAAAACAGCTATTGAAACTCGTCGTGGCCAAGGATATATCTTTCACGGCATCGTAGAATGATTTCAATCCGCAGTAAGCTAAGTCTCTGGCTTAGCGGACTCATTATTATTGCAACAGTTATTGGGCTCATTTTGTTTGAGTCCATGCTGCGACAAGCTTTTCACGACTCCATCATCAATCGTCTTGAAGAAGATTTAGAGCACATCATTCTAGCCAGCCACATCAACTCTGGCGAAATCATCATAGATCAGAATGAATTATCCAGCTTTTACAAACCCGCATACTCAGGTCGCTACTTTCAATTCAACTCTGACAACCAAGTGATCCGCTCACGCTCTTTGTGGGATGTTCAGCTTGATATTGAACTGTTAGCGCAAAATCAAACCCGAGTGTGGCAAGCCAAAGGCCCCAAAAATAATGACATGCAGTTATTATCTATAGGCATTGGCTCAACTAGCGGTGATAAAGTGGCCACGTTAACTGTGGCACAAGATTTAAGTATTGGTAGACGGGTCTTCAGTGAAGTATTTGGCACTAAATTGGCCATCAATATCGCTATGTTATTAGCGATGATTTTTGGTATTTTTATTATCTTACGCCAATCATTTAAGCCGGTTAAATATATCCAAGATTCCTTAGCTAAATTACGCCAAGGTGAAATTAATGCACTTGAGCTTAATCAAATACCCGTTGAAATTAAGCCGCTCGCTGAAACTTACAATGAACTGCTTGATTACACTGCCAATCAAATTGAACGTAGCCGAAATAACCTCGGTAATTTGAGTCATGGATTAAAAACCCCATTAGCCGTGATGCAACAACAGGTAGAAGTGCTTGGTCTGTCTAACCCTGAAGCAGCCGAAGCGATGCAGCAGCAGTTAGACCAAATCCGCAATATGATTGAGCGAAAGCTCACTGCAGCCAGAATTACTGGTGATATGTTGCCAGCAGCTCAGATGGTCATTCCGCGAGACTTTGAAGCGTTAACTTCAACGTTAGATAAGGTTCATCATCAAAAGAGTATCACCTGCGACATTCAGGTTGAAGCAGATATAGCTCGACTGCCTATCCATCGAGAAGATGGAATGGAATTATTTGGTAACTTACTCGATAACGCCTATAAATGGGCAGAATCAAATATTAGTTTAACTATAAAATCGATTAATCAAGTGCTCACGCTATACATCGAAGATGATGGTCCGGGTGTCAATGATAGCCAATTAACCCAGCTAACTAACAGAGGGAAACGGTTAGATGAGGGCGTAATGGGTCATGGGCTGGGCCTGTCTATCGTAAAAGAGATTATAGAGCAGTATGGTTACTCTTTATCATTTAGTCGCTCAGAGCGCTTTGGCGGCCTTTGTGTCACGATTGTGTTTGATAACCCCAAAGTCAAAACGCTAAGTTAACCTTATTGCATTAGCCGAATCGCTTTTCTAGCCCTTTCAATACAAAGTTAAATTACAAAAAAGCCCTGATAGTGCACTACCAGGGCTTTTATATTACACGTGTTGGTATGTCGATGACTTACCCAGCAGCGTTAGTGCTTTCAAATATCTTATCTGCAGATGCCGCCACAAAGCCTGTATATAAGTTGCCATCAGCCATTGGGTAACGGCGTGCAAACTCATAAAAACAGGTTGGAATTTCAAGTTCACCATCAGCAAAGTCAACCACCATGCGGTCAGCCATTGTTGAAGATTGCTCAAGTAATACTTCTGGCGAGCCTTTCACTTCGCCACCCGATGTATTTAATGTAAAGCCAGCACCTTTAAGCGCTTCATTAACGGCTTCAATTTTTTCAAACTCAGGTAATGCGTTAATCGACACAGTGAAATGGTTTGCACGGTAGCCAATCGCAGCCACCCAAGCAGCATACTCACTTTCTGCTAGTAAGGTGTTATAGCTGGCCAAATCAACTTGCCAATGACGGCCTGAATATAAGAAGTTATCCGCTTTAGTATCTGCAACATCAACTTGATCAATTAAGCCATGAATAATGGTTTGTGCAGCTTCGCTAAACTCTCCAACTAACAGTTCAGAGATAAACACTTTTGGCTGATTAGGATCTGGATGTTCAAAGTGCTTAGCAACTAATTTTTTCTGCTCAAAATTATAGTCACCACAAGCAACATAACCAATTGACTCAAAATGTGCAGCCAGCACAGACAAATTAACTTTAGCAATGTTAAACGTGCGCAGCGCAATATGATCATTAATGATCGGCTCACCCTTGCTTAACAATTGGTGAATGCTGTCTGCTGATGGGGTCATGTTAATGTAATCTTGCCAAAGAGCTGCAAATAATGCATTTACGTCAGTGTGCATAAAAAAATCCTTCTTTAAAAAAGGCAATGACCGAAAGTCATTGCCTTAAGTCAGCGTTACCCAATACTAGATTGATAGTCCTGGGCTTAAATTAGCAGGTAAACTCACACTGTCAGCTTCAACAGAAGCAACAGGATAAGCACAATAGTCAGCAGCATAAAATGCGCTTGCTCTATGGTTACCAGAAGCACCTACACCACCGAATGGAGCCGATCCTGATGCACCTGTAATTTGCTTGTTCCAGTTAACAATACCGGCACGAATACGTGCTAAAAAGTAGTCATAATCTTCACGGCTGTCAGCCAAAATACCTGCAGACAGGCCATAACGTGTGTTATTTGCCATATCAATCGCTTGGTCAAAATCTTGGTATCTTACAAGCTGTAACAGCGGGCCAAAATATTCTTCATCAGGCAGTTCTGCAATGGTAGTAACATCAATCAGACCAGGTGTAACAAGACCAGTACCTGATTCAACATGAGTTAATTCAATTAAAGACTGACCACCTAAGGCTTGTAGTTCCGCTTGGGCTGCAACCATTCCTTTTGCTGCGCCTTCTGAAATCATTGAGCCCATAAATGGTTGTGGTTGAGCATTCCAGCTACCCACTTTAATTTGCTTAATGGCGCTAATTAGCTGCTCAATCAATGCATCACCCGCAGCACCTTCTTGCACATATAAACGACGAGCACAGGTACAACGCTGACCTGATGAGATATAAGCAGATTGAATAATATCGTGCACGGCCGCTTTAGTGTCATTCACATCCTTGATAATGAGTGGGTTATTCCCCCCCATTTCAAGAGCAAGAATTTTACCTGGATGACCTGCATATTGCTGATGCAATAAATGGCCAGTACGAGAACTACCTGTAAAGAATAAACCATCAATTTGAGGGTGCGATGCTAATGCTTTACCTGTTTCAAGCTCACCTTGAACAAGATTAATCACACCTTGTGGTAAACCTGCTTTTTCCCATAATTTAAGCATTTCTTCAGCCACTTTTGGCGTTAACTCTGAAGGCTTAAATACCACGGTATTACCTGCAAGCAATGCAGGAACGATATGACCATTAGGTAAATGGCCTGGGAAGTTATAAGGACCAAATACAGCAACAACTCCATGTGGCTTATGACGAAGAACAGCACGCCCTGCCGGAATATCATTGGTTTCTGTACCTGTACGCTTATCATGGGCTGCAGCAGACAAACCAATTTTACCAATCATTGCACCGACTTCAGTTGCTGTTTCCCACTGCGGCTTACCTGTCTCTTGAGCAATCACTTCAGCCAATTCAGCTTTGTGCGCTTCAAGTTCACTTCGATACGCTTCAACAATAGCTAAGCGAGCATCGTAACCTAACATGAACCAATCAAACTGTGCGGCTCTTGCCGCATCGATTGCTGTATTAACTTGGGCCGCTGTAGCTGTTTTACCGCTCCAAATCACCTCGCCATTTGCAGGGTTTACAGAAGTCACATCATGGCCTTCACCATAAGACCATTGGCCTTTAATAAATTGTGTCATTTGTTTGTGTCCTAAAGTTCTAGTACGCGAATATTATCGCCTGCTGCCACTTTTAATGCTTCTGCCAATTCAGGGCTAAGCGTGACATTGTCATGTTTATCAGAGACTAAGACTCGTGCAGAAGTCGCACGATAATCCGCTAATAATGTATTAGCGACGATGTATTGATGATCTGCATGTGGCATTTTGCCAATTTTGACGGTCAGCTCACGGCTTTGTTGAACAGAGCGGATATCTGATAAAGCACATTCAACTGTCGGGCCGCCATCAAAAATATCGACGTAATTTCTAAATTTAAACCCTTCAGCCTGCAGTAGTTTGAGTGCGGGCTTAGTATTACGATGAACTTCACCAATCACTTTTTGCGCTTTTTTAGGTAATAAGCACACATGAATTGGGCTTCTTGGCATCATTTCAGCCATAAAGGCTTTTTTGCCCAAACCTGATAAATAATCAGCTTCAACAAAGTCGATACCTAAGAAATGGTCTTGCAACCACTCATAAAAAGGTGAGTCGCCTTTCTCATCACTTACACCACGCATCTCAGCAATCACTGTGCTACCAAAACGTTGCTCATGCTGAGCAAGGAATAAAAAGCGCGAACGAGATAGCATACGACCGTTATAACCACGACGGTAAGCTTTATTGAGAAATAACGTACATAACTCTGCTGCGCCTGTGTAGTCATGGCATAAGGTGAGTGTTTCAACTTCATTACGCACTGATATTTGCTTTGAATGGTACACTTCAGTACCTAAGCGGTAATGATAAAACGCATCTTCCATTCCAACGGCAGCTTCAATACCACAGGTACCGACAACTTCATTGGTTTTAAGATCTTCAAGCACCATCAAATAACCTTCATCAAAAGGCTTTTCAACTTGCTTGGCAAAAGAGGCTTCTGCACGAGCGATTTTCGATCTTAATAGCTCTTCGTTCACAGGTAGGGAGGTAAACCCGTGGCCTGATTCAACAGCTACTTTGTATAGAGCATCGTAATCACTGGCGCGAATTGGTCGAATGATTAGCATCAAACTCTCCTTGAAATAACCAAATAAAAAATGACATGAGCAACACTCACTTCATTTCATTGGCAATCCAAACTAAAAAGCGCAGCTTAACGCTGCGCCAATAGATAGATTAACCTGCTACTACTTTAGCTACTGCACGTTCAAAACGCGCTAAGCCTTCAGCAATATCAGCTTCAGGGATAACAAGAGACGGCGCAAAACGCACTACGTTAGCACCTGCAATCAGGCTCATTAGACCTTCAGCAACAGACGCAACAAGGAAATCACGACTGCGACCAGCATACTCTTCGTTTAACACGGCACCAAGTAACATACCTTGGCCACGAACTTCAGAGAATACGTTATATTTAGCGTTAATTGCTGCTAAACCGTCACGGAACAATTGCTCACGGTGCTTAACGCCATTTAATACTTCAGGTGTGTTAACCACGTCCATGACAGCATTACCGATAGCACACGCTAAAGGGTTACCGCCGTATGTTGAACCATGAGTACCAATTTTAAGATGTGCTGCAATTTTTGCAGTGGTTAGCATTGCTGCAATTGGGAAACCACCACCTAATGCTTTAGCACTGGTTAAAATGTCAGGTACGATATCAGTCCCCATGTAAGCAAATAACTCACCTGTACGACCTACACCAGTTTGTACTTCATCGAAAATAACTAAAGCATCATGCTTATCAGCTAGAGCACGAACTGCTTTTAAGAATTCTGGGTCACCATTGATGATCCCGCCCTCGCCTTGTAATGGCTCAAGCATAATGGCACATGTGTTATCTGAGATAACCGCTTCTAATGCGGCGATGTCATTAAATGGTACGTGCGTAACGCTTTGTGGCTTAGGGCCAAAGCCATCAGAGTAAGCTGCTTGCCCACCTACGGTAACAGTGAAGAAAGTACGGCCATGGAAAGCTTTATCAAATGCAATGATTTGATCTTTTTGTGGACCGTGATTTTCAAGTGCGTAACGACGAGCCAATTTTAGGGCTGCTTCGTTTGCTTCTGCACCAGAGTTAGCAAAATAAACACGTTCTGCGAATGTTGCATTGACAAGCTTAGTCGCTAGTTCAAGTGCAGGCTCATTTGTCATTACGTTAGATAGGTGCCACAGTTTTTCACCTTGTTCTTTGAGGGCGCCAACCAATGCTGGGTGACAATGACCTAAACAGTTCACTGCAATACCACCAGCAAAATCAATAAACTCATTACCTTCTTGGTCCCAAACTCGGCTACCTTCACCGCGAACTGGGATTACAGCTGCAGGCGCATAATTAGGCACCATAACTTGATCAAATTGGGCACGTGTTAAGTTCATTTCAACGCTCATTGCTTTTCGTTCCTTTAGGTTTATAAGTGACTAAACATCACTCTAGTCCGCTATCTATATTGGTTTTGGTTTAGTGTTGTAGCGGTTGCTTGTATTACTTGAAGGACATTATTAGCTAAAATGTGATCAAAATACCAGTTTTTAGCTGTTAACTATTCATTACCGAAATGATTAATGCATAAAGAATGACAAAAAGGCGCATACAAAGTGTTTATACTGCTTAATTTGAGCATAAATAGTCATAAAAAAAGTTATTTGAATGAAAATTACTTAGCTATTCACCATAAATGAATAAATACACAGGCGAATAGCAAGTCTTTATACGAAATAAGGCCGATTAAACAAGATCCAGTTTGCGGTAGTTTTGCGCTTTCAGTCTGATGAGTTCTTGCTCGGTAAACTCATAATAATCGAACATAATACGCTTTTCTTGAGGATCAATTAGGCGAGACTCCTCCAATAAAAGCACTTTGGCATAACAGCTGGCCTTTGCAACAATTGCGCTCTCTGCCGAGAACTCACTAAAGTGGTAATTAAAATCGAGCTCTTTAAGTAGTTTTGTTAATTTACTATTTTCAAACTCTAATAAATCCAGTATTTGCCAATTAAGCTGCTCACCATATGACATCACTTTCTCAAATACATCCATTGACGGGAATTCAGAGGCCATTACAGCATCATAAAGCGTCTTATCGCCTTTAGCACTGGTTTCCCTAAGCCAAGTTCCCCATGTCGTCTCAAATTGTCTCGCGGCGGAGTTAAGAATCGTCGCACTACCGAGCTGCTTCATCAAAGAAGCACTGTAAACCAATGCTACATTTTTTCCATGTAGCACAGCTAAAGCCTTAGCAGCAATCGCACTCATCATGCTGTAGCGCCATAATTTCCGCGTAATCCAAATAAGATTAGCATTGCCACTTGGTAACCAATTGCGCAGGCAAAAGTATGGGATCACAGCTTGTAGGTTTTCAATGCCAATGTAGTTCAATACCAATTTTATATCAGTGACTTTAACTTCAGAGCGTTGTGGTCGTCTGTGGCTTGAGGCTGGACTATTAATTAAGTTAACTAAGTCAGTATATAGCCAAGATATATTCTCCACGAGTGGACGTATGCGGCGTAAATCAGGGTCTTTATTCAGCAATAAGTCCAATAACAACACTTGAGACTCTTCAATGCCTGATTGTTCAAGCATTTGTTGTGGTGAGTTAATCTGATGCTCAAGCGAATTATTGACAGTTTTAGACAATTGTTGGGAAATCCGTGCCAGTATCTGCTGAGCTTTAGCTTGTTCTTCCATGCGGGCTTTAATGGCTTGGCGCTCAACTTCCAACTTATTAGCATCATCTTCTAATTGTTTATCACGATCATCAAACTGCTGGGTTAGTTTTTCTTTCCCAACGATCAGTTGTTTATATAATCGACGTTCCACTTCAATTACTTTACCGGGCCTTACTCCGCCCGCTACCGACACTGCCACTGTGCTTAAACCTTCTGATTTTTCGAATTATGAGTGATGATAAATGATATCGGCCTCATTTTGTAACAATTGAGCGATTAAAGCTGTCTTACTAATAAAAAAGGCTCCCATTAGGGAGCCTTGCTAATCAATTAAGTTGAACAATTATTTAAGCTCTTGCTCGAACAATTTGTATATACGACGATATTCGTCCAACCAACTTGATGGCTGTCTAAACCCATGTGGTTCTACAGGGTAAATAGCCGTTTCAAACATCGGCTTTTCCAGCTCAATTAAACGCTGTACTAGACGTACACTGTCTTGGAAGAAGACATTATCATCCAACACACCACTCATAATTAATAATGGTTTCTCTAATCCTTGAGCGTGCTCTATCGGTGAACTTCGTTCGTAAGCAATCGGATCCACATCAGGTGTATTTAAAATATTAGAAGTATAAGGAGCATTATAATGAGCCCAATCAGTTACAGGGCGTAAAGCGGCGCCCGCTTGGAATAACTCAGGTTCATTAAACAACGCCATAAAGGTCAAGAAGCCACCGTACGATCCGCCATATGTGCCAACTTTAGCAGCGTCAACATTGGCATTTTTAGCCATCCAGTTCACACCATCTTTTAAGTCTTCGACTTCTGGGTGTCCCATATTACGATAAACTGCTGTACGCCAATCTCTACCGTAGCCTTTTGAGCCACGATAATCCATATCCATCACGACATAGCCTTGCTGAGTCAGCAAGTTATGGAACATGAACTCACGGAAGTAACCAGAAAATCCATTGTGGGCATTTTGTAAATAGCCAGCACCATGGTTAAAAATAACGGCAGGATATTTCGATGCATTATTAGCATCGTAACCTTGCGGCACATATACTCGCGCATAAATGTCTTTAGCACCGTGACTCGATGGTACTTTAACCACTTTTGGCGCTTGCCATGCATAATGACTAAATGCGTTGCTGGTGTAATTAGTCAACTGCTTTGCTTCACCACCGATTGGTTGGATAAACAATTCGTTGGGCTTAATCGCTGTTGACGCAGTTAATAATAGTGATTGACCATTAGGGCTCAACTCATAGTCTAATGTACCTGTATGCTGTGTTAACTGCTCAGTATTTCCTGAAGCTAACTCAACTCGGTACACATTATATGTTCCTGGATGTTCTTTATTTGCACGGTAATATAAGTGCGTCGCATCAGGAGACAATGTGACTTGATCAACCACATAATCACCTTGCGTTAAGCGTGTAGTTTTGCCCTCAGACTTAACATAAAGCTGAGAGTATCCCGTTTCTTCAGATAAGTAATAGAAACTATTTGTACCTGTTACCCAACCAAACTGGTTGAAGGTATAGTTTATCCATGCATCATCATGTAAACGATGCTCTGTGGTTAACTTGCCATTGCTTAAATCAACACTGGCGATCCAACGATCTTTGTTATCAACCGCTTCCATCATGACGAGCAGTTTATTGTCAGTATCGTGCCATTGAATTGCAGTTTGATCCCAACCCCAATCTTGCATTAACTGAACAGTTCGAGGCGCAGGCTTACTTTTATACGTCTCACCCTTTGCCTTTGCGTTTTCTGATTTTACCGATGCCAATACATCTTCATCAAAACCAGTTAAGCCTTCGATTGTGACATCTTTTTTAGCATGCTCAACAAGGTCTAGAATAACTAAACGCTCACCAGGGTAACTATCTTCAGCAACACGTGCTCGCGCAGGTACGGCATCTACATAACCACCTTTGCCAAGATAGTTAGGCATAATGTCATGATCAGCACGCCAGCTATAATTTTTATCTGATAATGACACCACTAGGTAGCGACCATCTGCAGACAAACTCATCTGATTAACTTTTTCGTTGTCACCTAAGTACCAAGTCTTAGCAGCAAAAGTGGGATCTATTGCAGCAAGTTCTTCAGCATACTCCGCACGGGTTTTATTTTTTGAATGCTGTAAAGCCACATACTCAATTAATCTATGTTGCTGCTTTGCTATATAAGTATCAGGATCAACCACACCTTTTGGTGCTTTAGCCATTTGAATATCAGCTAATTGTTCAGTCATACCGGAATTAAGGTGTAATTTAAACACGCTATTGCCTTGCATATATGCAAGTGCACCATCTGTTAAAAACTGAACTGAGTTAATGGCGTTGTTCTGACGAGTTAATTGTTTCACTTCGCCATTAGCGAGTGATTTTACAAAAATGTTGCCTTGATAAAGGTAGGCTTTTTTTGATTTATCAGCGTTAAGCACACCGTGCTTTTGATCAGCAAGATGCAATTGATTTAAGCCAAGTAACTGAGCCTGCTCATCATTAACACCCTGTTGATATACATCAGCAATAGGTGATTGGTGCTGCTGACGATTGAAGTATACTGATTGACTATCGTCTGCCCAATAAGCGTTTTTAGCCAATAAACCCATCCAATCAGGATTGGCCATAATTTGATTTAATGTGAGTGGCTTGTCAGCTTGTGGTGGCATCGCTAATGGAACTGAAGCACTGGCTGATTGATTTGTTACTGTAGAAGAGTCACTGTTGTTTGCTGTAGCACTGCAACCTGAAATAATTGCAATTGATAATGCACTCAGCGCCGCATTACGCAGAAGCCTGGTCATATTAAATCCCTTGTCATCAAAGATGGCTGAAATATTCTCACCTAAACGTTAAATCATTTGGTAAGTACTTTTATTATTCGCCTTTTATATCACAAATAATGACAATATTTGTGGGGATTTTTCAGTAAAGTTGTAACAGAAGTTAGCTTAGCGTAAGAAAGTTATCCAGCAGTTCATGACCTTGCTCAGTCAGAATCGCTTCAGGATGAAATTGAACTCCGTAAATCGGCAGCGTTTTATGACTCATACCCATAATTTCTCGACCATGAACCGGATCATCATACCAAGCATCTAATTCAAAGCTTTCCGGTAACGATTCAACGAGCAAAGAGTGATATCGAGTTACTGTTAAGGGTTGATTTAGTTTATTAAATAAACCTGTTTCACTATGCGTAATAGCACTTGTTTTACCATGCATTTCTCTGGCCGCTTTGATGACTTTAGCTCCAAATACCTGAGCTATAGCTTGATGACCTAAGCACACACCCAATATCGGCAGCTTTCCTGCGAAATATTCAATTGCAGCGAGCGAAATACCTGATTCATTGGGAGAACACGGGCCTGGTGAAATGATTAAATGGCTCGGGTTAATTGCCTCAATGTCACTAATCGTGACTTCATCATTTCTTTTCACGATGATGTCATAACCTAACTGCTGGAAATATTGCACCAGATTAAAGGTAAATGAGTCATAGTTATCAATCATCAACAGCATCGAGAGTCCCGGCAATTAAGCGCCATATAAAACATGAGTCGTTTAAGAATTGGCGGATAATAGCATAGCTTTTTTCTCCACTTAAGCTTTTAGCCTCAACTAAGAATTTAATGGCTGTAACGATGAGTAGCTAGGTTATAATCTTTTTAATAAATGCGTTACCTGTTTGGACTAAAATTACATGCAAACCCACATACAAGAAATCGGCAATGTCAGCTTATACTTTATTGGCGATGTCTATGGGCGTCTGGATAAATTAACTGAGTTACTCACTGAGATAGATTTCGATATTGACGATCCCGAGTCCAGTATACAATTTGTGAAGTTAGTATTTTGTGGGAATTTATTAGCAAAGCACACTCACAACGCAAACTCGGATCATTGTGATTCGGCGTCAACAGACTCTCAGCCTGAGATTGAACATTTAGCACTGCTAAAAATGGTCAAATTATTGGTCGATAAAGGCCATGCTTATTGTTTACTTGGGCAACACGAATATGAAGTTATAGGTTGGAGTAAACATCACCCAATTACTGATAATCCCTACCTTGAAGCCTCTAGTGCGCCATTATTCAATCAAGAATTACAACACTCGCAAGCGCTGTTATTTGAATGGGTAGATTGGTTTATGGCATTACCAATATACATGGACTTTGGGCACATACGCGCAATCCATGCCTGTTGGGATGATAAAGTGATTACAAGCCTGAATGCCTACCTCACTGATGTAGCATCAAATGATGCTCAGCCAAACAGTTTATCGCAACAGTTTTGGCCTGCCGCCTTTGACTCTCAGCATCCATTAAATAAGCTCATTGCAACCTGTCTTGATTACCCAACCATGACACTAACCGAGCTGCACCCTCACTCAGCACTCAAGGTCCCTGTTGTCATTGGTCATTATCCCCAAGACACCTACCCCGATATTATCAATGAGCAACTGGTTTGTATTAATTACAACCCCGCAAAACAAGACTATCCTCTAGTGAGTTTTGCTTGGCACCAAGGTCGTAAAAAATCCCTTGATGTTGAATCTGCACAGGACGCTCAAATGAGTCTTGGAGAGTTTTGTTTTATCGACCAACCGAGTGCGGAAGAATGCATAGCAGAGGGCACAGAAAACTTGCTAGACGCAATTGTTTCTACGTTAGATACACCACAATTAGATGAAGCAGCATTAATTCGTTTACATGATAAGGTAGCGATTAGCCTTTGTACTGAATGGGATCCACTTGGTATTAAGCAAACAATGCATGCTAGGCATCCTTATCAGCCCTTAGTCAAACCTGTTACCCAGTTAGCGCTCGACCAAGATACAGACAAGTTAACGGCTTACTTAGCCATTGTTAGCCGCTTTCAGCTTGAGACAGATAATAATAACTTGGAAAATAGCAGCTTGAAAACGGCCTATAAGCTCACAAGGTTGGCCAATAATTACTTGTAGATTAAGCACAAATAATCAAAACGACTAAGTCTAATAAAAATGATTAAGTCCAATAACAAAAAAACCAGTCTCTAGGGACTGGTTTTTTTATGAACTCATGGGCAATAAATAGCAAACACTGATATGTTAGATGCTATTACTTAACAACAGTTAAGTGAGCTCGCCCTTTTGGTTTTTCAGCTGTAACAGCAGGTTTTTCTTCTGTTGTTTCAGTTTTTTCTGTTGTTTCAACTGCAGAGAAAGAACGTGGCGGAGGCGTTGAATCTAAAGATTCATCTTCTGCCATGTAAGCATCTTCCATATCAAATACAGTGCCTGCGCCATTTTCTCGAGCATAAATAGCAACGATAGACGCCATAGGTAAAACAACTTGCTGAGGTACACCACCAAAACGTGCATTAAATTCCACGAATTCATTGGTCATTTGTAGGTTTCCTACTGCACCACCTGCGATATTAAGAACAATTTGACCGTCCTTAACAAACTCTTGTGGTACCTGAGTCCCCGGTACAAATGCATCCACAACAACATGTGGGGTAAAGTGGTTGTCCATCAACCACTCATAATAAGCCCGCAACAAATATGGACGGTTAGGCGTAATCGCTTTCATTACATACCCATGCGCATTTCGCGCTCAACCTCAGTTAACGATGCTTTAAATGACTCACGCTCAAATATACGCGTCATATAAGCATGGATATCCTTAGATGTGCGAACATCTAAATTGATACCTAACTCAGGTAAACGCCACAATAGCGGGCCTAAGTAACAGTCAGCTAAACCAAACTCTTCACTCATGAAGTATGGCATTTCAGCAAATACTGGTGCTAATGCGACTAAGCTATCAGTTAACTCTTTACGCGCAGCATCAGCTTTATCACCTTTACGGATACGATCAACTAGTACATACCAGTCTGTATCAATACGGTGCATCATTAAGCGACTTTGACCACGTGCAACAGGGTAAACAGGCATTAATGGTGGATGAGGGAAACGCTCATCTAAATATTCCATAATAATGCGAGATTCATACAAAACTAATTCACGATCAACTAGAGTTGGTACTGAGTTGTATGGATTAACATCAAGTAACTCTTGAGGCTTCTCACTCGGTTCTACCTGCAAAACATCAACAGTTACACCTTTTTCAGCCAAGACGATACGTACTTGGTGGCTATATAAATCATCGGCACCCGAAAACAGTGTCATGATAGAGCGTTTGTTGGCAGCTACAGCCATTGTTACCCTCCAGAAAACGGAAAAAACAAAACAAACGAGGGGCTAAGCCCCTCGTTTAAAGTATGCGAATAATGTATTTTACCCGTTATTCGTGTCTAGTGCACATCTTTCCAGTATTCTTTCTTCAACAAGTAAGCAATGATGAAGAAAATAAACAAGAATCCGAGTACCCACCAACCTAAAGCTTCACGTTCAAGCTTCACTGGATCTGCAGAATATGCAAGGAAACCAGTAATATCACGCACAGCTTGATCATACTCTTCGGCATTTAATTTACCGCCAGTTGCAGGTTCAAGACCAACTAGCTTTTGTACTTCAACACCATTTTCTTCTACTGTTTTGTAGATAGGTGTTGAAATACCTTGTAAATCTTCCAATACATGCGGCATACCCACAAGTGGGAATACGGTATTGTTTACGCCAAATGGACGGCTTTCATCTTTATAAAAACCTTTTAGGTATGAGTAAACCCAATCCTGTCCACGTACACGAGCAACCAGTGTTAAGTCAGGAGCGGCAGCACCGAACCACTTTGCAGCATCTTCAGGTGGAATTGCATTTTCCATCAACTCACCAATTTTAGCATCCGTAAACATATACTTTTCACGCATATCATCTACAGAAATACCTAGATCTTCAGCGACTCGTCCATAACGTTGATATTGAGTACTGTGACAGCCACTACAATATTGCTGGAACAAATTAAGACCACGTTCTAGCGACTCATTGTCATGAAGGTTGATTGCCTGCTCTGGACTCTTAACAAATTCATTGTTGCCACCTGCCGCTATTGCTAGCGTTGGTAACAATGCAACTAATGCAATTAATAACTTTTTCATTAGTGTGTCACCCTCGTAGGAACCGGTTTTGTTTTCTCATTTTTACTGTAAACCCACAGTGCCACGAAGAAACCAAAATAAGTAAGTGTAAAGATACGAGCTGCAATTGTTAACGTTGGTGTTGCTGGTACAGCACCTAAGTAACCCAGGATTAAGAAAGACACGGTAAACTGTGCGATATTAATCTTGTGTATTAAGCCACGGTAACGGATAGATTTAACTTTACAGCGATCTAACCAAGGAAGTACAAACAGTACCGCAATCGCAAGACCCATACCGACAACGCCTAATAGCTTGTCTGGAATCGCACGTAAAATTGCGTAAAACGGTGTGAAGTACCAAACCGGAGCAATATGTTCAGGGGTCTTCATTGGGTTAGCCGCTTCAAAGTTTGGCTTTTCAAGGAAGTAACCGCCACCTTCAGGCATAAAGAACAACACATAGCAGAACACGATTAAGAAACCGGCCACACCCATGATGTCTTTCACTGTGTAATAAGGGTGGAAAGGAATAGCATCAACTGGCCATCCGTTTTCATCTTTATTCTTCTTAACTTCAACACCATCTGGGTTGTTTGAACCCACTTCATGTAAAGCAATTAAGTGAAGGAAAACTAATACAACTAACACTAAAGGCAGTGCAATAACATGCAATGCAAAGAAACGGTTTAGTGTTGCACCTGAAACGACATAATCACCACGGATCCACAATGTCAGGTCATCACCAATAAATGGAATAGCACCAAACAATGAGATAATTACCTGCGCGCCCCAGTAAGACATTTGTCCCCAAGGTAGCAAGTAACCCATAAAGGCTTCAGCCATTAACACGAGGAAAATCAACATACCAAATAACCAAAGTAGCTCTCTTGGCTTTTGGTAAGAACCGTAGATTAAGCCACGGAACATATGAAGATAAACCACCACAAAGAAAGCAGAAGCTCCTGTGGAGTGCATGTAACGTAATAACCAGCCGTACTCAACATCACGCATGATGTATTCAACAGAAGCAAACGCACCTTCTGCAGTTGGTACATAATTCATTGTTAACCAAATACCAGTAAGCAACTGGTTAACTAAAACAAGCAATGCTAATGAACCAAAGAAATACCAAAAGTTGAAGTTCTTTGGTGTTGGATATTGACCAACGTGACGGTTATACGTCGCCGTCATTGGGATGCGAGCATCAATCCAATCAACAATATTCTTAACCATTACGCAGCTCCCGTATCTACACCGATAAGTACCGTGCCATCATCAACATATTGATGCGGAGGAACGACAAGGTTTAATGGTGCTGGAACACCCTGGAATACTCGGCCAGCCATATCAAACTTAGAACCATGACATGGACAGAAGAAACCAGCCGTAACACCTTCGACTTGCTCACCAAAAGAATCAGGCAAGTAAGTTGGCGAACAACCTAAGTGAGTACAGATACCTACAGCAATGAAGAACTCAGGCTTAATTGAACGTGCAGGGTTAGCTGCATATTCAGGCTGTTGTAATTCTTCAGAAGCAGGATCACGTAATTGCCCATCTAATTTAGGCAATTCACTTAAAATGGCATCAGTACGACGCACAACCCAAACAGGTTTACCACGCCATTCAACACGAATTAACTGGCCTGGCTCTACTTTACTAATATTTACTTCAACCGGTGCACCTGCAGCTTTCGCTTTAGCGCTCGGATTCCATGACTTGATAAAAGGCACCGCTACAGCGACGGCACCAGCTCCGCCTACTACGGCGGTTGCGGCTGTCAGGAATCTGCGGCGTCCGGTATCGACTGGCGCATTGCTCATCCACTTATCTCCCAGAGGGTGTTGGAATTCTTATATTTTAATAACTTAGCTACATTAGAATCACTAATCGCTAAATCTATACTTTGAGGCGGGGCTCATTATAGCGAAAAATTAGAACCAGATCATAGTAAAACACACAACTAAGTTACGGGAATTGTATGTTTTTTTTATGGCGTACAAAAAACACACAGCCTTTTTAACGCATTTTTGACATTAAATGCAGGAGTGATTTTTATAAGTTATTGTTAATGAATAATTTTTAATGAAATACTTTCAATCTAAATTAGTTATAACTGATCAAGCTAACTAAAGCAGAGAAAATCAATTTTTTTCAATGAAAAACGCTAGACATAAAAAAACCCGGCACAAACCGGGTTTTTTATCAGATTTCAGTATTTATTTACCGTCAATCGATTTCATATATTTGAAGAAATCGCTATCAGGTTCTAATACCATTACGTCACTGTTGCCTGCGAAACTTTCTTTGTAAGCTTCAAGGCTACGTAAAAAACCATAAAATTCAGGATCTTTATTGAATGCATCTGCATAAATTTTAGCAGAAAGTGCATCACCTTCACCTCGAATGGTTAACGCTTTACGTTCAGCTTCTGCAACTTTAACAGTTACATCAGCATCAATTGTGGCGCGAATAATTTCAGATTGCTCTTTACCTTGTGCACGATGCTCTTTAGCAACAGCTTGTCGCTCGGCACGCATACGCTGGAAGATACTGCTACTGACGTTTGCTGGTAAGTTAATTTGCTTAACTCGCACATCAACTACTTCAATACCTAGATCACGAGAGCTTTCTGATGCATTCTCTAATGCATCATTTTGCAGTTCATCACGCTTACCAGAAACAATCTCTTTAATGGTACGACGACCAAATTCAGTACGTAAATCGTTATTGATTTTACGTTGAAGTAGATCTTCTGCAGTCACTTTATTACCGCCACCAGTAGATAGGTAGAAAGTTTCAAAGTCACTAATACGCCATTTAACGTATGAATCAACCATCAGATCTTTCTTTTCAGAAGTCACAAAACGGTCTGCAGCGCCATCTAAGGTTTGGATACGCGCATCAAGATACTTAACTTTATCAATCGCAGGGATTTTAAAGTGAAGTCCTGGCTTAAGTACACGAGTTACCGAATTACCGTCAACATTATCTTTTAGAATTTCACCAAATCGAGAAACAATGGCACGTTCGCCTTCGTTCACAATCATCACAGATGAAAAACCAATACCAAGAATAATAACGAGTATTATAAGTCCTAATCTACCCATGAGTTAGTCCCTCCCTTGGCGAGAACGAGCTTCGCGAGTTGGACGGCCATCAAGCGGCATCGATGAATTAAACGAGTTATTTGACGGTGTGTTAACGTGTGTTTCAACAACAGGCTCAACCGCAGTACGTTTAGTTTGGTTATCCATCATTTTATCTAACGGTAAATACATCAAGTTACCATTGTTCTTGGTATCAATAAGTACCTTGTTGGTGTCAGCCATGACTTCTTGCATTGCATCTAGGTATAGACGCTTACGAGTCACTTCTGGAGCCATTTGATATTCAGGTAGCAACTGTTCAAATCGAGCAACTTTACCTTCAGCTTCTAGCACTTCACGTTGTTTGTAAGCACTTGCTTGCTGTGCCATACGCTCAACTTGACCACGAGCTTTAGGCTCAATTTCACGTGCATAAGCTTCTGCTTCACGAATGAAACGTTGCTCATCCTCTTGCGCAGAAATAGCATCATCAAATGCGTCTTTCACTTCTTCAGGCGGACGTGCAGGTAAGAAGTTGACATCTTGAATCGATAAACCAAGTTGGTACGGCTCAAGAATACGCTCAAGTTCAGCCCAAGTATCACGACGAATTGCATCACGACCCGTTGTCAAGATGTCATCCATAGTGTTATGACCAATGACATAACGCAATGCACTATCCGTAGCTTCACTTAAACTTGCATTAGCGTCTACAGCACTGAATAGATACAAGTATGCATCGTCAACACGATACTGTACGTCTAGTTCAACTTTTACTAAGTTTTCATCAGACGTTAACATGCTGCCAGAAGCAGGGATCGAACGAACAGCTTTAATATTTACAGGGAAAACTTCGTCAATAAACGTGGCTTTCCAATGTAAACCTGGCCCAACTTCGCCAGAATGCTGACCGAAACGTAAGGTGACCCCACGTTCAGCTTCTTTAATGGTGTAAAAACCTGAAGCGCCCCACACTAATAAACCAATAACTAAAACAACAATAATGCTGGTTGAGTTAAATGAAGGACTTGACGATCCACCTGAACCACCTTTCCCACCGCCAAAGCGTTTAGAAAGATTACGAAATACTTCGTCTAGATCTGGTGGGCCTTTGTCGTTACCGTTTTTGTTTCCCCAAGGGTCTTTATCTTTTCCCTTGTTACCGGGCTCATTCCAAGCCATTTAGCACTCCATAAGTGGATGAAATAAATGTTATTAGCAAGTAACGCTTACTTCAGAGTCTTCTTGTGAAGTCTCAAATATAAACGTTTCTAATTCGCCTTGACTCTGTTTTGTTAATCGACGCCAATTGGCATCCGATAAACGAACAGACAAAATACAGTTCCCCAGATCGTCGTACTCTTTCTGCTGTATCGCGTCCAGTCGATAAAACTGACCAAGATAATGCCCAGCCGTAGCTGGTATTTTCAATGTATGCTCTACAATGACTTCACCGATATGCTCGTTGACAGCCTGCAGCAGCAATTCAAATCCAATTTGTTTTTGGGCAGATACCCAAACTCGTTCAGGCATCCCCTCATCGTCATAGTCGATGCGAGGCACGAAGTCTTCCAGTAAGTCGATTTTATTACAAACCACCAACTGTGGAATAGTATCTGCTTCAATTTCTTCAAGTACATTTTGAACTTGATCAAAATTTTCCGTCATATTCTCATCAGCACAATCAACAACATGCAATAACAAGTCAGCTTGTCGAGTTTCTTGCAGTGTGGCTTTAAAAGCTGCGACTAAGTCATGAGGTAAATGACGAATAAACCCAACAGTATCCGCTAAGATAACGGCACCGTCAGGCAGGTCGAGTTTACGCAGAGTCGGATCAAGTGTTGCGAACAATTGATCTGCTGCATAAACTTCAGAAGTTGTCAGCGCATTAAACAAAGTCGATTTCCCAGCATTGGTATACCCTACCAATGACACAGTGGATAAATCACTGCGTTTACGAGAACGACGGCTTTGTTCACGCTGTTTGTCTACTTTTTCAAGGCGACGGTTGATACTCTTGATGCGTCCACGAAGTAAACGTCTATCAGTTTCGAGCTGGGTTTCACCCGGCCCCCTCATACCGATACCACCTTTTTGTCTCTCTAAGTGAGTCCAACCACGAATAAGGCGTGTCGACATGTGGCGCAATTGCGCTAGCTCCACTTGCAACTTACCTTCGTGTGTTCTCGCTCGTTGAGCAAAAATATCTAAAATCAGTGCTGTCCGGTCTAATACGCGACATTCACATATTTGTTCTAAATTTCTTTCTTGTGCAGGGCTTAAAGCATGATTAAAAATCACTACATTCGCTTCAGTAGCAGCTACCATGGCAGCTAGCTCTTCAACTTTACCTGTACCAACAAAAAACTTTCGATCCGGTGAACGTCGACTTCCGGTAATAACACCAACAGAGCGTGCACCTGCTGATTCGACTAATAATTGTAACTCGGTTATGTCTTCTCTGCGGTCGTCATCAGAAAAGTCAATGTGAACAAGCACCGCGGTTTCACCCGCTTCATAGCGATCAAACAAGTAGCAAACTCCTTAAATATTATTCTGATGCAGGCGCTTCATCGTGCTGAGTATAACCAGCTTGAGTACCTTGAGTCGCCACATTGAATGGACGAGCTGGTACAACAGTTGAAATAGCGTGCTTGTAAACCATTTGGCTCACTGTATTTTTTAGCAAAATAACGAATTGGTCGAATGACTCAACTTGTCCTTGCAACTTAATACCATTCACTAAGTAGATTGAGACTGGTACACGTTCACGACGCAAAGCGTTCAAAAATGGGTCTTGTAAAGATTGCCCCTTAGCCATTTCAATTTCCTTTTTTTATTTTCAAAACAAATTTTTTGAATAATGTTTTATTGTTTAGTTTGAGTATTATACAGCAGCAGCGATTAATCTAGCCTGAATGTTGTATAAGTGTAACTAAATTTCCTTTGGCACCACTTTCGAGCCAATGTAAATCTGGCCAGCTTCTCAACCATGTTAATTGACGTTTCGCCAATTGCCTAGTGGCAGCAGTGGCTTTTTCTACCAAAGTATCACGATCAAATTCACCGTCTAAATATTGCCAGCATTGTCGATATCCGACACAGCGCATGGATGGCATGTCTAAATGTAAATCGCCTCGCTCTTTTAATCGCTGAACTTCTTCAATAAACCCTTGTTGCATCATTAGTTTAAATCGTTTTGCGATTAATTCATGTAATACTTTTCTATCAAGTGGTGCAATAGCGAATTGCACTACATCATAAGGTAAAGCCGGTGACTTAGTTGCACTCAACTCAGTCATGGTTTTACCTGTTATTCTGTAAACCTCTAAAGCACGAGATAATCGTTGTGGATCATTAGGGTGAATACGCTCACCAGCCACAGGGTCAATATCACATAACTGTTGATGTAATAAATCCCAACCATGGGTTTCGGCCTCGGCTAAGATTTGTGCTCTAATCGCTTCATCAGCAGCAGGTAAAGGAGATAAACCTTCAAGTAGTGCTTTAAAGTACATCATTGTTCCGCCCACCAATAATGGGGTTTTACCACGGGCAATGATCTGTTCAATCTCGTGCAGTGCATCACGTCTAAAGTCGGCAGCCGAATAGGACTCACTCGGGTCTAAAATGTCGATAAGACGATGTGGTGCTAATGCAAGTTCATCGGCATCAGGTTTTGCAGAACCAATATCCATCTGCCGATAAATCAACGCAGAATCAACTGAGATAATTTCACAGTTATGGTGCTGCGCCATCTCTATGGCTAAAGCGGTTTTGCCTGAGGCTGTTGGCCCCATTAAAAACAATACTTTGGGTTGTTTAGCTTGGTTCACTTTTATTCTCTTCTAGCCAAGTTTGCCACGGTAAAGATTGTGCTGTTGATAATAACGCAGCTTGTTGTTCATCACTTAACTGACAATACTGTTGCCATAATTGCGATGCAGAAAGAAAAGCTGACTTTTGATGCTGAGCAATCCATAACGCTAACGCTTCGTCGGTAGGCGTATCAGCTTTAATCCATTGAAGTAATTCTGGGATTAATACGGCTAACTGGCTATCTCTTAGATATGGGGGCACATTCTTAATTATCAACTGTTGGTAGCGAATTGAAAGGGTTAAACCCAGTTTTCTTAGTAAGATATCTCGCTCAACAAGTAACTCTTTCCAATCTACATCAGCTTGAATTGACACAGGCATGAGTAAAGGTTGCCCTACCAACCCAGTTTTCAATTTTTTGAATATTTCATTTTTAGCAACAATAACAGAAACTTGGACTATATCGATTAATAATAATTGCTGTTCTTTTACCATGACCCAATAACGGCCATCAAGCAGCTGAGGCATGGTAGAAACCGCTGAAATATTAACTTCATTAATTTGTGTTAATGAGCTATTTTCATGTTCTGTTTGCAGTAATTGACCATAGTTAGCAATTGCTGTTGGGGTTATCTCCGCAGAATCGACTGCTTTTGAACCACCACCGCCATATTGCCCGCCACTATTTTGATAGCCTTGAGCTGGTACTGAGACACTGCCATATTGACTTCGACTTCGCTCTCGAGGTTGATGCTGAACAGCTGATTGTTGCTGCTCTATTTCAGACAAATACGAACTTGCCTGAGAACCTGTGTGTTGCTGAACAGGCTTTGATGACGACACTTGATTTACCGGTGATGAATGAGTGCCATCAACATGAATATAAGCGGTGTCGCTACTATGATTGCGATTATCGTTATTTCGATCATTGCTTTCAGGTGACAATTGTAATTCTGTAATTTGCTGCAGCACAGATTGTAAAGCTTGCAAGATAAAGTCATGAACCAACCGACTTTGATGAAATCTCACCTCATGTTTTGCAGGATGCACATTCACATCGACTTGATGAGGATCAATCTCAAGCATCAATACATAACCAGGTTGATGCTGAATATCAAAACGTCCAAAAGCTTGTTTGACTGCATGATTTACTAAGCGATCACGTACCAATCGGCCATTCACATAAAAATAAAAGCTATCGGTCACCTGTGTATCACTTGGCGCTTGTAAATATCCGCTTAAACTCAAACCGTCATGTTCACAAGCCAAGTGCAAGGCATGTTCAGCAAAACTGCGACCACAAATTTGTCCTAACCGTTGTTTATACTGTATTTCAGTATTCGCAGGGCGATACTGACGTATTAGTTTACCATTATGAGTTAAGGTAAAATGTACATCGGTTCTCGCAATGGCAATCCGCTTCAGCCATTCATCGATATGAGTAAACTCAGTTTTATCACTCTTTAAAAAACGCCGTCTCGCTGGCGTATTAAAAAATAAATCGACGACATCAATTGTTGTACCAATTGGATGAGCTGCAGGAGTAATTTTGACATCCATTTGCGAGCCAGCCGCATTGGCTTGCCAAGCTTCGGTTTGATCTGCAGGCTTAGATGTTAGGCTGAGTCTAGCGACAGAGCTAATACTGGCTAATGCCTCACCACGAAACCCAAAACTTAAAATAGCTTCTAGATCATCAAGAGAATGTACTTTCGAGGTAGCGTGGCGAGAAAGCGCCAACGCAAGCTCCGCCTTGGCAATACCTTTGCCATTATCGCGAATTCGAATGAGTTTACTGCCACCTTTATCGATTTCGATATCAACACGGGTTGCACCTGCATCTAAGCTGTTTTCTACCAACTCTTTAACAACTGATGCAGGTCTTTCAACCACTTCACCTGCAGCAATTTGGTTGGCAAGTTGTGGAGGAAGAATTTGAATAGCCATTTTACGCCCTCGGAATAACCAGCTTTTGGCCAATTCTTAATACATCGGACTTTAAGTTATTACTTTTTTTGATACTCGCCACACTGACTTTATAGCGCTGGGCAATCACTGAAAGTGACTCGCCACTTCTGACGGTATGTTTAACATTGCTTTGCTTAGCAAACATGGTGCCTGAAGGGGGATTAGCCTCAAAATAGTTAACCACACCTTTGTGAATAGCGTTGGCTAATTTTTGTTGATGGTTTCCATCAAGTAATAATCGCTCTTCTTTAGGGTTTGAAATAAAGCCCGTTTCAATCAAAATTGAAGGGATATCTGTCGACTTTAATACTGCGAAACTGGCCGACTCAGGCTTATTTTTATGCAGCTTTGTGACTTTACCTAACCCAGCAAGAATATCGGTCGCAATACTGTGACTTTCAGCCATTGAATGATCCATAGACATATCAATCAAGGTCATAACCAAATACTGTTCACTGTCAGTGTTTTGAATAATATCGCCTACACCGCCTAATAATTCTGAATGTTTTTCTTTATCCTCAAATACTCGACCGATTTCAGTATTGGCTCGTCGCTTAGACAGAACCCACACAGAGGCGCCCTTAGGTTGAGGTGAAGTGAATGCATCGGCATGAATAGATAGTAATAAGTCTGCACGGCTATTTCGTGCAAGTTCTGAGCGTTGATTTAAGTTAACAAAGTAATCGCCACTGCGTGTCATCACCGCTTTCATGCCCGGTGTTTCATTAATTTTGCGTGCAAGCCGTTTAGAAATAGCTAAAACAACCTTTTTCTCATAAGTCCCTTTAGGGCCTATTGAGCCAGGGTCTTCACCACCGTGACCCGCATCAATTGCGACAATCACATCTTTTGAACGCTTACTGGTTTGAACTACCTGTTTTTTAGCAGCGGGTTTATTGGCTGAGTTATCGAGATCAACAACCAAGCGATTCCCATATGGCGCAGTTGGCGTCAGCGAAAACAAATTAGCTTTAACAGGAGATGCCAATTCGAGGACTAAGCGCAATGTACCAGCTTTAGGAGGCTTACTTAAACGGACTTTATTAATCAATTTGCTGTTTTTAGCAATATCATCAAACTTAACCTTGGTAGAGGCTTGCTTTAAATCAATCACTAAGCGCTGAGGATTAGACAATGAAAAATAACTGTAATCAGGTGCTTGGGATAAATCCAATACCACTCGAGTAGAGTCTGGTGCATCCCACACTCTAATACTATCTAATTTATTCGCTGCTTCTACAATTAACGAGAAGCCAAATAGCAATACAAAACTAAAAAATCGCGTCATTTTTCTCAAATCATTATTATTTTAATTTAGCGACAACTTGCTGCCCAGCAGGTGTCAACCCGTTTAACTCAACCTGTCTCTGTTCACCTTGATAACTCAAATGAATACTAATATCTGCATCAGGTAACAAGCCATGGCCTCTATCTGGCCACTCAATAAGACTCAGGCTTTTTTCTGTAAAGTAATCTCGAATCCCCATAAACTCTAATTCTTCAGGATCAAGCAATCGATACAAGTCAAAATGAAAAATATCCATCCCTCTTAACTCATACGGTTCAACAAGTGTATAAGTTGGGCTTTTAACATTGCCCTTGTGCCCCAAGCTTTGAATCAAACCACGGCTTAAGGTCGTTTTACCCGCGCCTAAATCTCCAGTTAAATAGATAACCAGTGGAGCACTCACCCACAGTGATAACTCATAACCTAGTTCAATTGTTGCTTGTTCATCTGGGAGATTTTTTTTTATCGAAGTCATGTTAACTTACCAGCACTTGGGGGATTAATCATATAAAAATGTCATCTTAATCAGAATAATGCACTCCGTGATTAATTGACGCAATGTAAACCGCTGAAAATAGTAAAGCCAGCTTGCTAGCTGGCTCTATTTAAAAATATTAACATAAAATCGAAATGGGAAAAATAACTGTTAGATATCATCCATTCGCAAAGCACTATGCACTAATCTTTTTTGCTGAGTTTGCTCAACTCTAACCAAATCAAGTAAAGCTTCTTTAATTTCGGTTACGGCAGTGCTATTTGCTGTTTTTTCCAATAATGCGATTAGACGGTTTTCAAGATCTAAATGAAGCTCCAACACATCATCTTCAGTCATATTTGCTGGCAGTAATGATTCGTTACAACGTTTTTTGAAGTCTTCGAATGTAATATCTTTATACCATGTATCTAACATGCGGCTTGGCGCTTCATCGATATAATTTTCAATACTGTCATGAACATGCTGTTGATGCTGCTGAAGATATTCCAACATCATTTTCACTCGAGTCGAGTCTGCATTACGATGCAATTGGCCATAAAGTTGTTTCATGTCTAAGCGTGATTTAGCTATAAAATCAAGCAACTCACTTAGTTGTTGGATACGCATAATAAACACTCCACTCATAACTGCTCTGTCAGCAGTTTTTAGAATTAATTTGTAAAAGCTTGTATTTATTATGGTTGAAAATAAAAAAGGAATACTTGAGCAAGCTCATATTTTACATATAAAAGACAGGTAAATTAGACAATACAAATAAACAAAGTGTCTCTGATAAATATGAGGCACTATCAAACAGGTGACCAAATAGGTGGCATAAATGCGCTATTTACGTCTAAAAAAGGCTTGATGTTGCATCAATCAAATAGCGATCACTTTACAGGTTAAAGCATTAATTCATTTTTTTTGGAGTTAAGCACTGGAATTTTTACGAAGGGAAGTTCTAGTGCGTCCTAATATGTTCAAAAAAGAGTGGTTCGAACTGATGACCTATACCTTGGCAACAAAAAAGCTATCTCTATGCTAAAAGCGCAACAGAGTTATTTTTATTTGGACATTGTGCTTGGAAACTTTACCTAGAATAGATTGCTTGGAATATACAGATGGGGAAAGTTTGGAGCGACCTAATGTTTTCAAAAAGAGTGGTTCGAACTGATGACCTATACCTTGGCAACAAAAAAGGTATCTCTATGCTAAAAGCACAACAGAACTATTTTCTATTTGGACATTTTACTTGGAAACTTTACCTGAAATAGATTGCTTGGAATAGATAGCTTGAAATACACAGATGGGGGAAGTTTGGAGCGACTTAATGTTTTCAAAAAGAGTGGTTCGAACTGATGACCTATACCTTGGCAACAAGAAGGTATCACCACGCTAAAAGCACAACAGAACTATTTTCTATTTGGACATTTTACTTGGAAACTTTACCTGGAAACTTTACCTGGAAACTTTACCTGGAAACTTTACCTGGAAACTTTACCTGGAATAGATTGCTTGGAATAAACAGATGGGGGAAGTTTGAAGCGACCTAATATGTTCAAAAA
>NZ_LKTL01000016.1:0-132901 GCF_001401775.1 Shewanella sp. P1-14-1
CATCTTGCGGTGCTGCAATATCAGCGGTGTAAAGATCAGGATAAAGATCATAACGCTCTTTTGAATACACGATAGTGTCAGCATTTTTACTTTTTGCTAGCACTTTCACTTTCGCATCGGTTTCCATCAAGGTTGTTAACCCAGGCACACCTACAACGGCACTGTATAAGCTATCCGCTTTGGTTTTTTCGTTGTAACCATGCACCAATACCGTTTGATGCTGTGCTATCGTTGCTGGGACATTCTTGTCTTCATACAACCCTTCAATTCTCATTTGCGTACTGGTTTTACGCCCCTCACCGGCCGTCAGCATAAAGCCATCGAATGATGCACTGCTAAATTGCCAAGCATCATACTTGTCGTAAGCAATAATACCTGAACCATCAGCTAACCAAGGGCCAAAGCCATAACTCGGTGCATTACCTGGGTAGTCATGATCTTCATTGGCAAAGCTCACGCTAATGTCTTTAGAGATGGTATGCCTTCTTACTCCTGCAATGTCATAGAGAAAGAGCTGACCTTGCTGATAATAAGCCACAAATCTCGCATTAGGTGATAGCGTCGGCATTTCATTCGTTGGGTGCTGGGTTAAAAGCTGCTGCTTTCGGCCTGTATTTAAGTCCACTAAATACACATCTTGATAAAAACCAGCCCAAGTGATCATTTTTTGATAAGGCACATCTGATGTGGCCAATAGATATCGTTTTTGCTCACCATATTGCACATTTGGTACATCTTTATCTGCTAGTTGCACAATACGGTTGGCATTGACGTGAAGAACAGCTAAGTAAGTACGTTGTAATTCTTTACTGTATTGTTTGACTTCATGGGGCTTAATTTTAGGATCATCCCCGTGCCATACTTTCAGGTTTCGTAAGCCGGTTACGACTTCAGTATCAAACAAATCAGCTTGCTGTTTTATTTCAGGTAAAGAAACCACTTTATCAACCTGTGGTACTCGACCTACAAATAACCGCAAACTATCTTCTGAGAAGAAGATTTTTGAATATTGATTAAGTGTCCATTCATCCGTTGTAGGCGTTGGCTTAACCTGGCTATTTTTCAAATCAATAATAGATAACTGATACTCACGTTCATCTCGCTTAACGGCGGCATCACCACTGGTAAACGCAAGCCATAATCCGTCGTCAGATACGCTTAACTCTCCAAATTGTTGAGTTTGGCTTTGGTGTAGTTGGTTTAAGGTATTATTGATTAAATTAACTTTTTTAATGGTGTGGCGCTGATTATTGATATCGTTGCTCGCAACAACAAAGTTTTTACCGACTCTGTCAAAAGCAAACTGTGTCACATGCTCAAACTCATGAGCATTATTATCAGCTAGATGAATAAGTTTGATTTTACTGCCAGTGTCTTTCTCATCAACTTTGGCTTTATCGTCTTTATCCGCCTCCTTATCAGCCTCTTCGGATTCTTCAGCTTCAAACCATATCGCGACAAACTCACCATTAGGGCTAAATTCTGCGTGTTTTACCTTTTCAAACTGCTGTTGTTCTCCAGTGCTGGTATTTAACAATACCAAACCACTATGAAGCTCAGACTTTTTGAGGGTCTCTGCAGATAATAAACTCGGCTCAATTTTCGCTATTGCAAAAGACCCTTGGCTATTAAGCTGAAGTGCCGAACCACCATCAATAACGTACTGTTTTTGAGTCGCGGCAATATTCACTAAGGCGCGACTGTCGCCTCGATCAGGCATCGCTTCAACCGCAATAACACGACCATTATCAGAAATAACAGGCTGTTGCAGGGTTTCAAAATGCATGATGTCATTTAAGCTTAACGTTTTTGGCTGCTGCGCAGCGTTTACTGCAACGGACGCGGCGAGTAACGTCAGTGGGAGAAATGTATGTAACTTCAAAGTCATCCTCGTGAGTTATTATTATCGAGCAATTAAACAAATGGATCTTTATTCAATCAAGCGCTTTGACACATACGCAATGAATACGAGCTAACATTTAATCGACTTGAGTGATGTTGAGGTAAACCATCCAGCTATTTACTGGTGCATTTTTAACCTGTTAGACCAAAGTCGTCTGTAAAAATATTCTTATCTACCTAAGCTACTCAGGTAAAATCATTGCCGCGCCAACCTTTTTGCAACATGTAAAGTGTATTTATGACGCTAATTGAATCTTAAATTTACGCTATTGTGAATATATTAAAGCAATCAGCTGAGGATTAACTTAAAAAATACAAAAAATATGTGATTAAACTCACTAAATCCTGTAAAAAAAATTCTAAATTCGTTAAAATGCGGCGCATTAAAACGTTAGTAAATCGTTCTGTTACAAGCTTGTTAACGTGAACAGAGAAATGCAGTAACTACTAGGTGGAAGGACTATCCATGCCAAAACGTACTATAACCGTAATCCCAGGTGACGGGATTGGACCAAGCATTATCGATTCCGCTTTAAAGATTCTCGACAAAGCTGGTTGCGACTTTGAATATGAATTTGCAGACGCCGGTTTAGCCGCTTTAGAAAAACAAGGTGAATTAGTACCTCAGCGTACCTTAGACCTTATTGAAAAAAACCGTATCACTCTTAAAGGTCCATTAACCACTCCAGTGGGTGAAGGCTTTACTTCTATCAATGTTAGCTTGCGTAAAAAGTTCAGTTTATACGCAAACGTACGTCCAGTGCTTTCGTTTAAAGGTACTCAAGCACGTTACGACAATATTGATATCATCACCGTTCGTGAAAACACCGAAGGTATGTACTCTGGTTTAGGCCAAAAAGTATCTGAAGATGGTGCTACTGCAGAAGCAACTAGTATCATTACTCGCCAAGGTGCTGAACAAATTACCACTTTCGCTTATGAGCTTGCTCGTAAAGAAAACCGTAAAAAAGTAACGATTGTTCACAAAGCAAACATCATGAAGTCGACTTCAGGTTTATTCTTGAAAGTGGCTCGTGAAGTAAGCCAGCGTTACCCTGATATCGAAACAGAAGAAATGATTGTTGATGCAACATGTATGAAGTTGGTCATGAATCCAGAAAATTTCGATGTATTGGTAACAACTAACTTATTCGGTGACATTTTATCTGACTTATGTGCAGGTTTAGTGGGCGGTTTAGGTATGGCACCAGGTGCTAACATCGGTAGCGACGCTGCGATTTTTGAAGCCGTACATGGCAGTGCACCTGATATTGCGGGTAAAAACTTAGCAAACCCAACTTCAGTTATTCTTGCATCTATCCAAATGCTTGAGTATCTAGGTATGGCTGATAAAGCTGAAATGATCCGCAGTGCAGTATCTGCAGTGATCGAAGAAGGCGACCGTACGACTCGCGATTTAGGTGGTACACACGGTACGACTGACTTCACTCAAGCCGTTATTGACCGTTTAGGCTAATCTTTGCATTATTAAGCTAAATTGATAATAAAAAGCCCTTAGTGAGATTCACTAAGGGCTTTTTTATAGCTGAAACAATAAACATCACAAAACAATGCCAATATCGCTTCAAGGATTAATTAAAGTTCCATGGTGTATTTGGTTTAACCCATAAATGCACTGTCACTTCATCACGGTCATGATAAAGATGCTTACATTGGATTTTAAAATCTTCGATTTCGTTTTCTTTTAAAATCTCAGCCATGGTATCGAGGATTTGTCTCACCTCTTTATAACGGCTTTTCATTGGTAGCTTAAGGTTAAAAATAGCTTCTTTAAACCAACCATTTATCGCCCATGCTTCCATAAGCTCTGCAACCCGTGAAGGCTTCTCAACCATGTCACACACCAACCAATAGATGTTCTTTCGCGGTGGCTCAAAACGGAAACCATCAGCACGGTAGTGACGAACCTGACCTGTATCCATCAACTTTTGATCCATAGGACCATTATCAACAGCGGCGACAAACATACCGCGGCGAACGAGCTGATAGGTCCAACCGCCAGGACATGCCCCTAAATCAACAGAATGAAGACCTGAGCGACAACGCTGTTCTTGTTCTTCTTTTGTTAAGAAGTGCCCAAATGCTTCGTCTAATTTCAAACTTGACCGGCTAGGTGCATCAGCCGCCATTTTAAGACGTGGGATCCCCATAAAATGAGGCGAGCTATTATTAGTTAGTGAGTAACCAACGTACGCTTGACCTGGCCCAACAAAACAAACGTGAATAATGGGTCTTTTGTCATTTTCTTGAGCAAGCAATGAGCCTGACTTTTTCAAACCTTGCCTTAGTGGCACGGTAAACTTACGACAAAAACCCGATAATTCCTTCGCTTCATTAGTATCCGGCGTTTCAACACGTAACTCTCCCGCTTTTGACACTTCCGCTAAAGCTGCAACAATTGGAGAGACACGGTCTGATTCAGGCAAATCTTTTAGTAAATCATTTGCCGCAAACATTTGTCGCGCGAACACCAAAGAGTTGAGCTCAATTCTTTTTGCTAGTTGTTCACCACCATCTTCTTCAAAGCTTTGGAAAATAACATAAGCATCATTGGTATTGGTTTTTACAAAACCACCAATATTCAATTCAGCTGCACGCTGTTGAATTTCTGCTGCGCAATCTTTCTCATAGCCTGCACGGCAGAATAAAAATAGGTTTTTCATGATGAACCTTTGGTGTCGATAACGAGACTGTACGTTCCATTAGAATAATGACGTCAGTGCTTGTGATTAAAAATAGTTTGCTGGGCTGCATTATACGCAAAATTCATAATTCTGTGTGAAATGAAACGAGAAATACAGAAACTAAAAAAGCAGCTAAAACGATGTTTCAGCTGCTTTTAATAAACTCATATGGCTTTTCAGTAGGTTAACTCATTAATCTTTCTGATACTTAGCAATGGCAACTGCAAATAATATCCAACCGATTAACATGCATCCACCACCCATTGGAGTTATTGGTCCGATCCACTTAGCCCCAGTAAAGGCATAAAGATACAATGAACCAGAAAACAGTAAGATGCCGATAAAAAACAGATACCCAGCCCAATCAAGTAACTTTGACGAGATCCAATGGCCTGCAAACGCAACAGCGATAATCGCAAAGGTATGATAAAAGTGATAATCAACGCCTAAATTAAAAATGGCAATTAACTCTGGTGAGGCAATATTTTTTAATCCGTGTGCACCAAATGCGCCAAGCGCAACGGCTAAAAAACCATTTAGCGCTGCTAAAAGTAGTAAACCTTTTTTCATCATGATTGCCTTTAAATGATCAATTTATATGTGCATTAATGAAATGCTGACATTGTTGAATACAAGTTTGCAGATTAGCCTCTAATGTGGTCCCTGACGACTTCCGTGGTTTAAAACTATGATCGCCATCCTTAATCCACTGTATTTCAATCGACTTGTTTAAAGGCCATTGCGGGAGTTCTTCTTTACCGCCAAATTTGTCCCGCTCTCCTTGCATAACTAATAACGGTACAGTGCAATCATTGACTGGTGCTAACCTAGGTTCTCCACCTTTTAATGGAACAAAAGGATAACCAAGGCAAATCACGCCTTTGATCAATTTAGCGAACTCAGAAAATTCAGGTACAAGTTCGACCTTCGCCATTTCACCTAACTCTGGCGTCATCAATGTGGCCGACATTCTGCCCCCCATAGATTTCCCCATCAAAATGATATTCTCAACCGCTAAGGTTTGCTGTTTATTTTGCGCTAGTACTTGCTGCAATACTTGTTGAAAATGATTGAGTAGTTTTGGCGCCCTATCTGGAGGTCTGCGTTTGCCATCTTGCATGTTGGCTTGCATATACAAAAAGTTAAAACGTAACACTTGAACGCCAGTTTGGCTCAGTCCAGTTGCCACAGCCTCCATAAACTCATGATGCATATTAGCGCCAGCACCATGAGCAAAAACCACTAAGGTTTTGCTCTGCTCACCTTGTAAAATATATTCTATTGCTTGACCATTGATTTCACTAGAGCACAACTTATCTGTCATTGATTGGGGTTCACTTATTGATGAATAATTGTTGAATGGTAAGTTGAGGCCTCTTAGCAACACTTTGCTTTAAACGCCTCATAGTTTCGTGCAGCTTAAGCACAGCAAGTAATAAATCACTTCTAGAAAGTAACGACTTATTTATCTAACCAGCTAATAGCTCACTGCGTGACTCTTCAGCAAACATATCTACCATCCATTCTCTGAAAGCTGCCACTTTTCCGAGCTCTGAGTGGCTCTGCTGACACACAAGGTAATAAGCGTCTTTACTGACTAATACTTCCGAGAACGGACACACAAGTCGACCGGCTTTAATATCAGGCCTTGCCAATACGCTATACCCCAATGCCACACCTTGACCATGAGCCGCAGCTTGCAATACTAATGATGAATGGCTGAAGATAGGACCAGAATTAACATTAATTTCACTAATCCCGCATTGTCTAAACCAAGCCTGCCAATCTTGACGACTCGAGTCGTGTAATAAGGTGTGATTTTTTAAATCGCTGGGTTTTTCAAGAGGCTTAGGACCGCTCAATAACAGCGGTGAACAAACAGGAATTAACACTTCATTACGAAGTTTATCTGCACGTAGCCCAGGCCAATTACCTTGACCATAATAAATAGCGACATCGACATCATCAGTCAATGAGTCGACCTCGCTATCTACAGCTTTAATTCGCACATCAATGTCTGGGTTTTTCTCACTAAACTTTGCAAGTCTTGGCACAAGCCATTGAATTGCAAAGCTTGGTGACATGCTTACCGTTAACGAACCAATCGCGCTTCTGGCTAATAGCCTATCGGTAGATTCGCCTAATTGGATAAAAATATCTTTGATATCGAGGAAGTAGCTTTGACCTTCTTCAGTCAATAATAGCGAGCGATTTTTGCGTCGAAATAGTTTTAAGCCCAAAAAATCTTCCAGTGCTTTTATCTGGTGACTGACTGCTGCTTGCGTGACAAATAGCTCTTCTGCCGCTCGAGTAAAACTTAAGTGCCTCGCAGCAGCCTCGAATGCTTTGACTGCATTCAAAGGTGGCAATCTTCTCGACATAGTGATCAATCTCTCGTTTTTTAATTAGTTTTTCTAATGATTATCGTTATTTTTTGTCGTTTGTAAAGAACACTGTGTTCGTTTAAATTATAACCATTGAAATTTAGTGAGTTGGACAATCTCTACCAGGTAATAAGGGAGTGTCCGACAGTGTGATTTGTCACCTCGGAGGCGACCCTTTATGTTTAACTTAACAACGTTAGCAACAGCTGCTTTACTCTCTTCATGTGCATTTATGGCTACAGCAAATGATACCACAATTGATATCAGCGACCTTCAAGCATCAATTAATGCTGAACTTGAGCAAAGCATGAATGAAATGCAAAACAACATCGATGTTAACGTGAAAAACACGCTAACCGAAGAGAAAGAAGACAAAGCGACAATCAAAACGGCTGAAACACGTATTGCTGATTAATTTACTGTAAAAACCGTTTCAAAAAAACCGCATTAACCATTTTATTGGTAATGCGGTTTTTTTATATTCAATATTCACAGCTATTTCAGGTAAAAAAATAGCCACTAGAATTAATCTAATGGCTATTTAGCATTAACATAGTTTATCCGAATAATTCGAATCGACGAATCAATTAAGGACGGTAAACCTTAACGTTAGTGTAGCCTTGCTCAGTTAAATACAGAGCTTGTAATTTACTCATCACACCACGATCGCAATACAATAGGTAAGTTTTTTCTTTACTTAAGTCTGCAAATTGAGTGGCTAGTTTGAAGAAAGGGATCTTCAATATTTCTGTATCATCTATTTTTAGCGGATTTTGCTCTTCTTCATCTTGAGCACGAATATCAATAACCACTTCGTCGTTATCGATTGCAGCGACTGTTTCAGTTTCACTTACCGTTGTTTCGACCTTTTCTGCAATTTGCTTGATATCAATCACGACAGCGTCATTAACGACTCTATCGACAAGATCTTCTGAAAACTTCAATTCTTCAGCTTCAATTTTAGATAAAATGGCTTTCACTGTTGGTTTCTGTGAAATCACACCACAATATTCAGGAATAGCTTTAGCAAAATCTTCAGTGCCAATTTTACGGCTTTCATTAATGATATCTTGCTTATCCATGGTGATCAGTGGACGCAGAATCAATAAATCGGTGCAACGGTCGATTACATTGAGGTTAGTCAAGGTTTGACTTGAAACTTGACCGAGACTTTCACCTGTAACTAGTGCTTGAATACCGTACTTCTCTGCAATTTTAGTGGCCGCACGCATCATCACACGCTTTAAAATAACGCCCATTTGACCATTGTCGATTTTCTCAAGGATCTCTTCTACAACAGGCTCAAAAGGCACTGTGATAAAGCGAACTTTATGAGATTCTCCATACTTTTGCCATAAGTGGTAAGCAACTTGTTTAACGCCAATCTCATGTTGAGCGCCACCTAAGTTAAAGAAACAGTAATGTGTACGTGCGCCCTTTTTGATAAACTGATAGCTAGAAACACCAGAATCAAAACCACCCGAAATAAGTGATAACACATCTTCTTGAGTGGCCATAGGGAAGCCACCTAGACCTTCAATACGACGTACAACCATGTATAGCTTTTCATGATCAATCTCAAGATTCACTGTCATATCAGGATTTTTTAACTTCACGCCAACAGCGTCAGTGTGCTGGTTTAAACCACCACCGACATAACGTTCGACTTCAATTGAATTGAAATCATGTTTACCTGTTCGCTTAACACGTACACAGAAGGTTTTACCTGCTAGTTCATCTTTATATACAGGCAAAACTTGCTGGTAAATGTCATCAATTGACTCAAATGAGTATTCATCAACTTGAATCACATGAGCAATACCAGGGATACATTCTAATCTAGCTGAAATCGCATCAATTCTTGCTTGTTCATCGCTCGCTACATGGATCATGATACGATCCCATTGGCGTTGCACTTTTACATCATCATCAACTTTTTTAAGTACATTGCGAATGTTTGTTTCAAGGATTTTAGTAAAACGCATTCTCACTGTTTTACTTTTCATCATGATTTCTGGGTATAGCTTTACGATAAACTTCATTGGATTTCCGCGGGCTTCTGTTTCGGTATTACCTTACTAGCAAACTAAACCAATGATATAAAACAAAAATATATCAAAATTTAATATGTAAAAAGGCTTAAAAATGATGGCTAGAAAAGCAACCAGCCATTAAAGGCGGGATTATAACAAAAATTGTCTATTTACCAAACACAATAAATCACCAGATTTGAGCGCAGGCTTATTGATTTATCAGGCTTCAGGCCAATAAAAAAGCCGCAGTAATAACAGAATTAATCTGATACTAAAACGGCTTGATAACTCACCATAAAAACAATAATCAAAACAACAAACTTAACAAAAACGCCACTGATGATAATCCAACCATAGGTTATTATTAAGCCATTGTATGTCGCTAAAAACTTTGGTTAAAAAACTATGGTACAAAAAACCTATGGCGCAAAATCTATGGCGACATAACCTCAATTTCATCTGACTCTTTAGCTTTACCTTGCTCAATGGCAATTTCCACTCGACGATTACGACTGCGATTTTGGTTAGAGTCATTGGGTACTAACGGGGCATTTGATGCCATACCAACCACTTGCATTCTCGCTTCATCAAACCCTTTCACTTTTGCTAGCTCATGGGCGACAGCAACAGCACGTTTACTAGACAAGTCCCAGTTAGAGCTATAAAGCTCATTACTAATATGCATTCCGTCTGTATGCCCCGAAACCGTGACAATACCAGGGACATCTTTTAATAACTCACCAATTGAACGAACCACAGGCTTAAAACGAGGTTGTAGAAAACCAGATCCCGAAGCAAAGGAGCCTTTTTCACGAATTCGAATAATAATTTGCTGACCTAATGATTCAATTTCTATGGCACCATCAACAATCTCTTCATTGAGTTTTTCAGCCATTTTCTTAACTTGATCGTTAATATTCTCTTGTTCTGATGAAGCTTGAGATTGCTGAGCTTGAGCTTGTTGCTGCGCAGTAGCAGAAGAATTGCCGCCTCGGTTTTCACCTTGTTGCTTTTGAACGCCGCCAGCACTGGCATCCTCACCTGCTTGATACTCAATCGTTTGTTGAGTCATCTCGTTGGTTTGCTGGTTAATAATTTCGATCGGGGTAGGATCGGGCTTGCCTGGGCGAAACTCCAGCGCAATCACAGAGGTACCTTTGGGAATATCTTTCACTTCGACTTTATTTTGCACCCCGAAGGCGTATTTCATTGAACCGGCAATTTGCTTGAACTTCATCACATCCATTTCGGAAAAAGCCAATAACAGTACAAAGAAACACATTAGCAGCGACATTAAATCAGCAAATGTCGCTAGCCATAAAGGGGCGCCAGGTGGCGGACAATTACACTTGGCTTTTTTGGCCATGAGTTACTCTCCGTCCGTGGTATCGATTTGACGTTGTTTTTCAGCTAAGTAGTTTTTCAAAAATCCTTCAATTACACGTGGATTCTGACCATCTTGAATCGCTAATACAGCATCCATGATTAAATTACGATTGAGGAGTTCTTCACTCATTCTTAACTGCAATTTATCCGCGATTGGAATAGCAATCATGTTGGCAATGATTGCACCGTAAAGTGTGGTTAATAATGCCACAGCCATCGATGGTCCAATAGATTTCGGGTCATCCATATTTGATAACATGGCAACCAAACCAATCAAGGTACCGATCATCCCCATTGCAGGTGCTACATCACCTAAAGATTTAAAAATGCCGATACCGGTTTTATGACGTTCTTCGGTCAAGGCTATGTCTTTTTCTAAGGCTTCTCGTACGACATCGCCATCGTGACCATCAACCAGCATATCAACTGCTTTTTGCATAAAACTGTTGGTGATTTGCGCTTCTTCTAAAGCTAAGAAACCACCTTTACGAGCGGCATCTGCCATATTGACTGATTGCTCGATGAGATCTTCTGGCTTGTCAATTTTGAACATAAAAGCTTTAGCACCAATTTTAACAGCGCCAAGAAACTGCTTTAAATTGTACTTCATCATGACCACAAACAATGAACCGATAAATACGATCATAATCGACGGCACATCAACAAAGATGGAAATACCACCACTGCTGACCATTGACCCAATAATAAATGCAAATGCGCCTATCAAACCGATTAGGGTTGCTAAATCCACAATGTCTCCTTGATTGCAGTCTTAAAATGCTGCCTTAGCTGATAAATCACTACCAACGCAGCACTTATCTTTTCAGTATCAATGTAACACCCTGTGCAACAGGGATAATAGTTCAAATATCAAAAAACACTGAAAAAACAGCATTCGATTATAAAATAACGGCCAGTGCTAAAAAATTCATCAATTATTAGGTCACTATTTACAAGTGGGCCATCAATTAAATGAATGCGAATGAAGGAAACTGGCTTTCGTTATAGTTATCGGTCAAACTTAGCCCAAGTTTAGAGATTTTTTACTAATTGTATAAATTTTCAGTCTTAAAGCGTGCTATTGAGCAAATAAACAACGACTGAATTTGACCCTTAGGTCGCCCTGATATACCTTGTCATCCGCAAATCAGAAGGAATCATAATTGTGGCTAAAAAACCTGAGAATCTAAGTTTTGAAGAATCGTTATCGGAGCTTGAAAACATCGTCGCAGATCTTGAGCAAGGTGAAGTCACACTAGACAATGCCCTCAAACAATTCGAGCGCGGAATTAAGCTTGTACGTCAAAGCCAATCTAAGCTTGAACAAGCCCAACAAAAAGTATCTATCCTACTTGATGAAGATGATACGAATCTGACCCCATTTACCGTTGAAGGCGAATAAGCGTGTTAGACCAAGCTATTGAAAAATATCAACAACGTGTCAATCGAGTTCTTGAAGCAAAACTAAATGAACTTGATGACAATGCTCCCCAATTAAAAGCTGCGATGATTCATGGTGCTTTACTTGGCGGCAAGCGTATTCGTCCATTTATGGTATACAGTATCGGTGAAATGCTTGGTGCTGATAGTCGCATACTCGATAATGCCGCAGCGGCCATTGAATGCGTCCATGCTTACTCATTAATCCATGACGATTTACCCGCTATGGATGATGATGCGCTTCGCCGTGGCCAACCAACGGTACATATTGCTTTTGATGAAGCAACGGCGATATTAGCAGGTGATGCACTACAAACACTGGCATTTGAGCTCATTTGTCAGCCAGTCGAAGGGATCAATCCACAGCAACAATTGGCAATGGTAACGGCACTAGCTAAAGCCTCAGGCTATAGTGGTATGTGTGGCGGACAAGCAATTGATCTGAGTTCGACAGATACACGTATTAATATTGAAAAGCTGACCCAATTACATAACAAAAAAACTGGTGCGTTAATAAGTTGCGCCGCAGAATTAGCGTTAATTGCCGCTAATGCCTCTGACACAGAGCAGCAAATCATCAGAGAATTCGCCGAAAATATTGGTTTAGCTTTTCAAGTTCAAGATGACATTTTAGATATCACTGCCAGCACCGAAGAGCTTGGTAAACCACAAGGCAGTGACGAAGAAGCCAACAAAAGCACTTTTCCGAGCTTACTTGGACTTGACGGTGCTAATGAATGCGCCGAAAAACTAATTAACGATGCACTTTCAGCGCTGGCTAAATTGACCTACAATAGCCAGTTAATTGCAGACTTCGCCCGCTATATCATTGCGCGAAGATTATAAAAGAGACAGTTTATCTCATTATGAGTTTCGATAATTCTCAATTTCCAGTGTTAGCACAAGCTAATACGCCTGAAGATTTAAAAAAGCTACCGCAAGGTATGCTGCCACAGCTGTCTGATGAGTTAAGACAATTCTTACTAAAATCAGTAAGTAATTCCAGTGGCCATTTTGCATCAGGCTTAGGCACAGTCGAATTGACCGTGGCGCTTCATTACGTCTATAACACGCCATTCGATCGTTTAGTTTGGGACGTTGGTCATCAAGCTTACCCGCACAAAATTTTAACTGGTCGTCGTGAACAAATGCATACTATTCGTCAAAAGAATGGTTTGCACCCGTTCCCATGGCGTGAAGAAAGTGAATACGATACGTTCAGTGTTGGTCACTCTGGCACGTCAGTTAGTGCTGCTTTAGCGATGGCAGTTGCAGCTGAAAAAGAACAAAAAGATCGTAAAGTTGTTGCCGTTATTGGTGATGGTGCTATGACAGGCGGCATGGTGTTTGAAGCCATGAACCACGCCGGTGATTTACACAATGACATGTTAGTTGTGCTAAATGACAACGAGATGTCAATTTCTGAAAACGTCGGAGCACTCAACAACCACCTGGCACAATTAATGTCGGGCCGCTTTTACACCACGATCCGTGAAGGCAGTAAAAAAGTCCTCAAAGGTATGCCGGTCATTAAAGAAATGGCAAAGCGCACCGAAGAGCATCTTAAAGGCATGGTTGTGCCTGGAACACTATTCGAAGAACTTGGATTCAACTACATCGGCCCTATCGATGGTCATGATGTAGATTCGTTAGTCGAAACATTGCGCAATATGCGTGACCTTAAAGGTCCACAAATTCTTCATATCATGACCAAGAAAGGTCGTGGTTATGAACCTGCAGAAAAAGATCCTATCGGCTGGCATGCGGTCCCTAAATTTGATCACACTCAATTTAGAAAGCCTAAAGCGAAACCAAGCTCACCAACCTTCTCGCAAGTGTTTGGTAAATGGTTATGCGATGTTGCCAAAGAAGATGAGAAGCTTTTAGCGATTACGCCTGCAATGCGTGAAGGTTCAGGAATGGTTGAGTTTTCGCAAAAATTCCCTAAACAGTACTTTGATGCCGCCATTGCAGAACAACATGCTGTCACCCTCGGGGCTGGTTTTGCGTGTGAAGGGTTCAATGCGGTTGTGGCAATTTACTCAACCTTCTTACAACGTGGCTACGATCAAATCATTCATGACGTCGCCTTACAAAAACTGCCAGTACTATTTGCCATAGACCGCGGTGGTATTGTGGGTGCCGATGGTCCTACACACCAAGGTGCATTTGACTTAAGTTTTTTACGTTGCGTACCTAATATGGTCATAATGGCACCATCTGACGAAGATGAGTGCCGCCAAATGCTTTATACAGGTTATTGCTATAAAGACGGTCCTACCGCGGTTCGATACCCTCGTGGGAGTGCTACTGGCATTGAGCAAACTGAAGTTATGACTGCTCTGCCAATTGGTAAAGGCTTGATAAAACGTCAAGGCAAACGAATTGCCATTGTTAATTTTGGTACGACATTGGCCGCAGGTTTAGAAGCTGGCGAAGCACTTGACGCTACCGTTGCTGATATGCGCTTTGTTAAGCCACTCGATGAAGCTTTACTGGCTGAATTGGCCACTAGCCATGATGTGATCGTGACATTAGAAGAAAACGCCATTATGGGCGGTGCTGGTAGCGGTGTTATTGAAGCGTTGCAAAAAATGAAAATCATTAAGCCTGTTTTACAAATTGGTTTACCTGATGAATTCATTAAGCACGGCGCACCCGATGAGATAATTAAAGAATTAAAACTCGATGGTGAAGGTGTACTCGCTCAAATCAATGCCTATTTAGATTAACTTACTTCTTGTTTGATTGCCTCGTCTGTTAAACGGTTGAAGCGAGTATTTTATTTAAATGGCGATAAAGAGACATAAAAAAGGACTGCAATTGCAGTCCTTTTTTTATGATACTTAATCGCTGTTTTAATGCTTGAATAGTCTCTTCGTGTGAGCCTATTCGTTTGAGTATCTGCGCTTTAGTCTCTGCACTTAAGTATCTATGCTTGAGTATCTATGCTTGAGTATCTACGCTTGGGCCACCTTGAGAAACCATAACCATAGCTGGACGGAGTAAGCGTGAATTTAAGGTATAACCCTTCTGCATAACCAACATGACAGTGTCTTTTGGATATTCTGCGCTAGGTTGCATACCAATTGCTTGGTGATGTTCTGGGTTAAATGCTTCGCCGATTGGGTTAACTTGTACCACTCCGAATTTCTCTACTGAACCTAAGAAACCTTTCATGGTTAATTCAACACCTTCAACGATAGCTTTAGTCGCTTCATCTTCAGGATTAACACCTGTTAACGCACGCTCCATGTTGTCCAACACAGGTAGCAGTTCGTTTACAAACTTCTCTAAAGCGAATGCACGTGCTTTTTCAACATCTTTAGCCGCACGAGTACGGATATTTGCTGTTTCTGCTGCCGCACGAATTTCTACATCTTTACGTTCAGCTAATGCTGCTTCAGATGCCGCAAGATGTTGTTCTAACTCTTCAATTCTAAGGTTAGCTTGAGTTAACTCATCAACTTCTTGTGTTGCTTCAGTTTCAACTTCTGTTTCGATTTCAGTGGTTTCAGCTGCATCAATAACGTCTTGATCTGCTTTATTTGACTCGTTGCTCATTTTCACTCCAGCTAAAAATGCTTTGTTTCTGATTACTATGGGCATATTATGGGGATCAATTTCTTTGTTTCAAGCCTTTGAGCAAATCAAATACTAATATGACCAAAAAGTTCCAAACAATTGGCCTAATCGGCAAACCACACCACAAGGGTACAAACCTTACTCTGAAGCGTTTGCATCATTGGTTGTCGATGCAAGGTTTCGATATTTTAGCCGAAGAACGTGTCGCCTCAGAACTGAAAGTCGACATTGAATCGGTTGATTTAACAGAATTAGGTGAGCGTTGCGATTTAGCCATTGTGGTAGGCGGCGACGGAAATATGCTTGGAGCTGCCAGAGTATTAGCTAGGTTTGATATTGCAGTGATTGGTGTAAACCGTGGCAACTTAGGTTTTTTAACTGATTTACCTCCAGATAACTTCGAAGCGTCGTTGTCGAAGGTGTTAGACGGACAATATGACACTGAGTACCGTTTTTTGCTTGAGGCAGAAGTCCATCGCCATGGCATGCTCAAATCAAGTAATACCGCTGTCAATGAGGCCGTATTGCATCCAGGTAAAGTGGCGCACATGATCCAGTTTGAGGTCTATATTGATGATCAATTCATGTATAGTCAGCGGGCTGACGGCATGATTGTCTCAACGCCTACAGGCTCGACCGCGTACTCATTATCTGCTGGCGGCTCAATTCTCACCCCTAACCTGCAAGCATTAATTTTAGTGCCAATGTTTCCACACACCTTATCTTGTCGCCCTATTGTTGTGGATGCAAGCAGTACAATTAAGTTAGTCGTCTCGCCCGATAATGGCGAAAACCTTGAAGTAAGTTGTGATGGGCATGTGCATTTATCTGTACTGCCTGGTGATGAGATTTTAATAAGCCGCAGTGAAGACAGGCTTAGAATGATTCACCCTAAGGGGCATAATTACTTTAATGTGTTAAGAGCTAAATTGGGCTGGGGCAGTAAGTTATTTTAAGGTGCTGAAATATTGATGCGCGCAGAAGGCGCATCAATATTCCCCTGTGTTAACTGATTTAATTTGCTGTTAAGCAAGCGAGCAATTGCTCGGTAAGGGTTGTTTCATTTAGTGCAGGTAGCGAAATTATCTCGATGCGAGAATCCATCGCATCATCCAGTTCCATCACTGATAATTTGCCATCAGACATATTAAAACCCGCAATCCCTTCTTCAGTGATCATCACAGCCTTAATACGTACCACATTCTGTGCAATTAATTGATTAATGAAACTAATAAGCTTATCAAATTCAAAGCATAAACTAGGATCAAAAATCCAACCAATACTAAATGCTCCCTCACCTTGATTAGATTTAACCCAATAACCACCTTGATTAAACTCGACAGGCTTTGGTAATGGCTCTGATGAAGAAACAGGCTTAAATATTGAAGCTGAACTTTGTGTTAATGACGTGCTTTTGCCCAAGCTAGTAGATTGCTTAATTGGTGTTGTCGATTTAGCGCGAGGTAAAAGTGGCTTATCAATCTCATTTAATAACAATTTAATCGCACTTTCAGCATTGGCGCTAATTAGTATCGATTCTTGGTTAACTCGGCCAATAAGTGCCGATAAGCTTTCAAACTCTTGTGCTTGATATAAATCAGCTTTACTTGCATAAACAATATCAGCAATGCGTAGCTGCTGATTAAAATTTTCATTATCACGATAAGCTTCAATGAGCACTTTACGTGCATCAACCACACATACCGTTTGATTGACCGATAGTACTTCGCGGTTATATTCGTTGGTTAATACTTTTAAAATCTCAGCTGGATGCCCTAAACCTGTAGGCTCGATAAAAAGTCTGTCAGGTTTGGCTATTTGAATCAGTTGGTTAATAGCAACTTGAGTCGGGATCCCAGCAGCACAGCACAAACAACCACCAGCCACTTCTTTAATCACCACTTGCTCGGATGAGTGAGTGCCAGCCATTAGACTGGCATCAATACCAATTTCACCAAACTCATTAACTAATATGGCCCATGTTTCATTTTCAGGTTTTAACTTGAGTAAAGACAAAATAAGGCTAGTTTTACCTGCGCCTAAAAAACCCGTAATTACATTTGTTTTGATAGTCTTGAGGATCACCCAACATTTCCTTGTTCAATTAGTACTTAAAAAAGCCGTAATGATCACTTAGCTTTTTTAGCATATTTACCTTGTCGACTTGGTTTGGCTTTATCATTGCCACGATGACCATTTGGTCTTTTATGTTTAAAAGATTTCTTTGGCTTAACCGCTTCAACTTCACGGTATCTGGCTGGTAAAGGAGCGCCAGCTTCATAGCCAGGCTGAACATGGACTTCTATTTGGCATTGAATTAGCGACTCAATATCACTTAATAATTCCATTTCATTTTGAGCTACTAACGAAATTGCCTGTCCAGCAAGTCCTGCTCGCCCTGTTCGACCAATACGGTGAACATAATCTTCAGGCTCAGGCGGTAACTCAAAGTTAATCACCAAAGGTAAAGCCTCAATATCTAGGCCTCGAGCAGCAAGATCGGTAGCAATCATGACACGCAGTTTACCGCTTTTAAATTCTTCTAACGCTCTATTTCGTGCTCCCTGAGTTTTATCGCCATGAAACACTGCAGCTTTAATACCGTCTAATTTCAACTCTTTAAGAAGGTGTTCCGCAGTTTCTTTCATACTGGTAAACACCATTACTTGTTGCCAATTATTACGCCCAATCAGTTCTGATAACAACTCTGCTTTACGTCGTTTGTCCACTTGAAATACCGATTGAGAAACCGTATCGGCAGTGGCTTGATTTGACACATGCACAAACTCAGGTGACTTAAGCATTTTTGCCGCTAAGCTTTTGACATCTTCTGAATAGGTTGCTGAAAACATCATGGTTTGATGTTGACGATTGACTAAACGTTTTACCTTCTCTATGTCTTTGACAAAACCAAGATCAAGCATCCTGTCAGCTTCATCAATCACTAAATGAGTGACAAAAGATAAATCCAGATCGTACTGGCCAATAATGTCAAATAATCTACCAGGCGTAGCAACGAGAATGTCTACCCCTTTATTTAACGCTTTACGTTGGGGGTTAATGCTCGCCCCGCCATATACTGCGACGCTCTCAAACGGTAAAAATTGAGCGTAATCAACAATGTTACGCTCAATTTGGATTGCTAACTCTCGTGTTGGCGTCATAATTAACACACGGAGTCTTTGCCAAGCAGTTTTAGTCTCTTGTTGCTCAATTTGTTGCGACAACAATGATAATAATGGCAACGAAAACGCAGCAGTCTTACCTGTACCTGTTTGAGCACTTGCTAAAACATCTTTACCTTCAATCACAAGTGGCATCACAACCTGCTGTACTGGCGTCATTTTGTCGTAGCCGCACGCCTTAACCGCATCTAAAATAGGCTGTGAAAAGCCAACAGAATCAAAAGTCATATTTTTCTCTAATCTACACAAGTAATAATGGCGCTATTGTAGCGGCTCAATGACATTTAAGCGATGTATTCAAGGCTGGATCAGTCCCTTTCACTATTAAATACATAAAATTCAATAAATACTGTTTTTAAGTGCAAAGTAACAGTTTGTATCTTGTGGTTTTTTTTGTTGATTTACCTAGACCAATTAAGCAACATAACCGCAACAAAAACAAAACACAAAAAAGGCCCACAATGAAATTGATGTACCCGTTGTTATTTGCATTGACCTTATCTGCATGTGGTGGAAGTTCAGATTCAAGCACAACCGATCCAGTAGAACCTGTCGATCCAAATCCACCTGTAGAAGAAAAAGAGCTTCAAGCTGATATTTGTTACATCATGTCGACATCGCTAGGTGACATTACACTTGCTATCGATACAACAAACACACCGATCACTGGTGAAAATTTTAAAACCTATGTTGAAGAAGAGTTCTACAATGGCACAATTTTTCACCGTGTAATTCATAACTTTGTTTCGCAAGGTGGTGGCTTCACATCAGGATTAGTCGCAAAACCAACTAATGATCCCATTGAGTTAGAAAGTAACGTCGGCTTATCGAATGTTCGCGGCACCATTGCAATGGCAAGAACCAACGTGGCAAATTCAGCAACATCGCAGTTTTATATTAACGCGCTAGATAATACACAGCTGGATTACAGTTCAAGTACAAGTCCTGGTTATGCTGTTTTCGGTCAAGTTGTACAAGGAATGGAAGTCGTTGATCAAATCAATATCACTGATACTAATAGTAGTGATGTGCCGACGACAGATATCGTCATCAACACAGTAACTGAAACCACTTGTCCTCAAGTTTAACGACCTGAATGATAGCGGGTATATTCTAGTTTTATCGCTAACGGTTTCTCTTATTTAAATGCTGATAACACTTTTAGTTATCAGCATTTTTTTTAGTGGATAATGTGCTCAATATCTCGCAAAAAACTAAAATAAGCGCCAAATCCCCATTTCGTATTAAAACTACAAAATGACAAAAATTTAGTATCAATATATGATTTTCATCACAAACTACAGTGCATTTGGTTGTTACTTTAGCGACAGAAAAGAATTTTAACTTTATTAATTTCAAGCGTTGAAGAGGTTTATTATGGCGACTAAATTTTTCATTCCAAGTGTAAATGTTCTCGGTCAAGGTGGTGTTGATGAAGCAATTAATGACATTAAAACATTAGGCTTCAAACGTGCTCTGATAGTCACTGATACGCCATTAGTTAACATTGGTTTAGTAGATAAGGTCGCTGCTAAACTCATCGATAATGGCATTACAGTATTCATCTTTGATGGCGTACAACCTAACCCAACAGTGAGCAATGTTGAAGCCGGTTTAGCCATGCTAAATGCACATGAATGTGATTTTGTTATTTCATTAGGTGGCGGTTCACCGCACGACTGCGCCAAAGGTATTGCATTGGTCGCAACCAACGGCGGCAATATTAGTGACTATGAAGGTCTGGATGTATCAACTCGTCCACAATTACCTTTAGTTGCTATCAATACAACAGCCGGTACGGCCAGTGAAATGACGCGCTTTTGTATCATTACTGACGAAACTCGTCACATTAAAATGGCTATCGTCGACAAAAACACGACACCAATTTTATCAGTAAATGATCCTGAGCTTATGATTGAAAAGCCGGCGGCATTGACTGCGGCTACTGGTATGGATGCACTAACGCACGCAATTGAAGCATACGTTTCAATCGCTGCCACTCCCATTACCGATGCTTGCGCAATTAAAGCAATCGAGTTAATTAAAGCCAATTTAGTCAATGCGGTAGAGCAAGGCGATAATATTGACGCTCGTGAACAAATGGCATACGCGCAATTCTTGGCGGGTATGGCATTTAATAATGCAAGCCTTGGGTATGTCCATGCTATGGCGCATCAACTTGGTGGTTTTTACGACCTACCTCATGGGGTTTGTAATGCATTGTTACTGCCGCATGTTCAGGCATACAACGCAAAAGTGGTTCCTGGTAAGTTAAAAGACATCGCTAAAGCAATGGGGGTAGATGTTGCTCAACTATCCGATGAACAAGGTGCTGAGTCTGCAATTGAAGCAATTAAAGCGTTATCTGTTGCAGTGAATATACCTGCTAACTTAACCGAGTTAGGTGTGAACCCTGAAGACATTCCAGTCTTAGCTGACAATGCGTTAAAAGATGCTTGCGGATTGACTAACCCGCAACAAGCAACACACGCAGAAATTTGCGAAATTTTTACCAACGCTCTATAAGTTAATAAGTACCTAATCAGCATAAGCTGACTCATTGTCTAACATGATGTGTTAAGAAAGACAGAAATTGTACTGCGGCAAGCTAACTTGGTTGCAGCAGTACGATTTTCATTCAAGTATCGAGCTAAAACAACTGGCAAGTTTGGTATACCTCCTTGGCAGTAATGCACGCGTGTGCTTATAGGCAAACTATCAATATTAAGCGTCAAAAAATAAAGTACCAATCACAGACAAAAACACATAAACAACTGTTTAATATATACTTTTAATTACCATCATTTAAGAACTGTTAACTGGCTCTAACTTCTATAAATAACCATTGACCAAAGTTAAATTAGCAGTCTATGATGAATTACATTCTTAAAAAAGTAGGTAAGCTATGACAGCAATCACTCATGTGTATAACTACACCGTAAGATGCCCTCATTACAAAGAAAATGAAAAACCAGCAAGCTGGTTAAATCATGTCGAAATTAACCAATCTAGTGAAATCGCACTAAATAGAATTACTAAGTGGCACTGTGAGCCAGGCTCAAAAGCATTCGAAAATGGTGAGTTTGTGGTTAGAAAATCTGACACTGACGATACCTACTATGCAATGCAAAGTAACCGCATGTTAAATAACGCCCACTCACTGGTGACGTTTAAAATATTCTTAGACCAATGCTGCCAAGATGCGGATCCCGAAAAAATTGTAGCTCACCTTGTTGAAGATTATAACGGCCGACTGGCTAAAGCTCAGTAAATCAGTCATGACAACTTAATGAAGCACAATTGTTTTCCAAAATCTCCACTGACTCGTATATCGTTCTAAATGGAAAACAGTCATATCAACCCGACAATACATTGCGATTGTCGGTGTTGTTTTAACTGTAATTAACTTTCCAACTCTGCGCACATTTTGTGATCGACTCTTCGTTTTTGGTAACAGCATTGATATGCGATCACAGTTTATCGATCAAAATCTGACGAACTCCCCTGTATTACTATATAAACACTGCTCAAATTTCTATTTTAATATCAGAACACAGTGAACTTACAGGCTCAGTCAATTGAACTTAGTCTCACTGAAAACAAGTGATTTAAAGCGCGTTTACAATTAGCCCAGCTTTATCAAACTTATCCTTACATTATAAAGATAAGACGAGTTGATAAGGCTCAATATGGCCAAGCTTTTCGATTTCTGCCATTAACCAAATTAACAAGTGAGCTAATTGGCGTTCATATAACGCTCCAAATAGAAATTAACTGAATTTTTAAACTTACCTTTATAGGAGCATCATCAGATGCAAGCAGTTCCAAATATCGTCATTATTGGTGGCGGCGCAGGTGGTATGGAAATCGCCACAAAACTTGGTCATAAAGTTGGCAGAAAAGGCAAAGCAAAAGTCACATTAATTGATTGCGCCGAAAGCCATGTGTGGAAGCCGTTATTGCACGAAGTGGCAACTGGCGCATTAGATATTGGCCTAGATGCAATCAGCTATCGAGGCCACGCATCAGCCCATGGTTATCATTTCCAGCAAGGTGCGATGATTGATATTAATCGAGACGAAAAACAGATTGTTTTGGCGCCAATTAATGACGAAGAAGGTCAAGAGCTGTTACCAGCGCGCCATATTCCATATGATTATGCCGTAATCGCAATTGGTAGTGTTGCAAACGACTTCAATATACCAGGCGTTAAAGAACACAGTTTATTCCTAGATAACACTGAACAAGCCATGTCTATTCGTAAAATATTACTGAATAAATTCATGCGCTACGCAAGCCACCATCAACTTGATGAAAAAATCAAAATTGCTGTCGTTGGCGCTGGTGCTACAGGTGTTGAAATGTCAGCGGAAATGCACCATGCAGTTGAACAGCTAAGTGGCTTTGGCTATAAAATTGATACTAGCTTGCTTGAAGTGACCTTAATTGAAGCTGATGAACGTATTTTACCAAAAGTCGATAAGGTAGAGATTTCAAATTCGGTTACCCGTGAGCTGAAACAGCTTGGCGTAAACGTGATGACAAATACGCGTATCACACAAGTAACCCCTGAGGGTTTATCAACAACTGAAGGCAACTTAATTCCTTCAGACATGGTTATTTGGTCTACTGGTGTAAAAGCGCCTGACTTCCTGAACAATATTGGTGGCCTTGAAAGCAACCATATTAATCAGGTGATGGTAAAGCAGAACATGCAAACGACGCTAGATGACCATATTTTCTCAATTGGAGACTGTGCAGCTTGCCCACAAGAAGATGGCAGCTGGGTACCGCCTAGAGGTCAATCAGCAAGACAAATGGCGTTAATGACAGCCGATAACATTATATTAATGCTTGAAGGCAAAGCACCTAAGAATGAATATGTGTATAAAGATTTGGGCTCTTTGGTGAATTTATCTAAGTTTCATACTGTCGGTAATTTAATGTCATTCATGGGCGGTGGTGTATTAGTGGAAGGTAAAATTGCCCGATTCGTTTACACTTCTTTATATCGTCGTCACTTGATTGAATTACACGGTGTAGTTAAAGGGACATTAATGATGTTGGCTAAAGGCATTGGTCGCATCATTCATCCACATTTAAAACTACATTAAAGGCAGGTAAGCCCTTTTAGGCTTTTAATGCGTTTTAACAAAAGCCCATTTCAATATTGAAATGGGCTTTTTTGTTTTAAGCCTTACGCAGCATTCGCTCTGATCCCATGTGGCACAGGCAAACCACGTTCATTGATATTCACAAAAACAACTTTATCAACCACCGCAATAGGCGCGTTTGTTGATTGATTTCTTGCTTTACAGCGAAGTGTTATAGAGCTTTGACCTAAGCTAATAATTTCCATTCCAAACTCAACTACATCACCCAAGCTTGCTGAGCACATAAAATTAATTTCCGACACTAGCTTGGGCATCAATAATTTACTGTGCATTTCACATCGAGCATAAAGAGACGTTTCTTCATTTAGCCACTTCATCAACTGGCCACTGCATAATTTCTTATCTGAATTTAAATCAACTAATTTGACAATATGACGGCCTAAATATTCCATGATATTGATCCTTTTATAGAGAATACCCCTAAAGAGGTAGCAACATTAATACCACTAAGGTAAATATTTGAAATATAAGGAATAGAACAAAATAAACTTAACCCCAAAGAGATGGCTTGCGCTACAAATGAGCATAACATGAGTAAGATTGCACGATAAAAGCGCAACGATAGTCGCTCGCTACGCTTTGTCTTTGATTGGCAATATTTTAGATAAACTACTTAGTGAGAGCCTGGGGCAAACATGCTTTAAGTGCTTTAACAAACGTCAGTATGTCTTGTCGGCTAATATCTTTATGGGTCACAAAGCGAAGAGAATAACTAGAACTGATTAATATCCCTTGTTGTGCGAGTAACAAGGTCAAATGCTTTACATCAAAGCGTTTATCTAACGTCGCAAAAACCATATTAGTCTGTACTTGTGAAATATCTACATTAAGCTCAGGCATCTCAAGTAAATGTTGCGCGAGTAAAGCTGCGTTATCGTGATCTTCTGCTAATCTATCAACCTGATCGGTAATCGCAAGTTCTGCGGCAGCTGCGATTATCCCAGCCTGACGCATACCACCACCTAACATTTTACGCCATCGAATTGCTTTATTAATTAATCGCTCATCACCTAACAATATTGAACCAATTGGCGCCGATAACCCCTTCGATAAACAAATAGAAACAGAATCAAAATATTGGGTAATATCACTTATCGCTACATTTTGAGCCACTGCAGCATTGGCAACTCTAGCACCATCAAGGTGAATTTTTAAATTATGATTAAACGCTAACGCTTGGGCATCTGCCAAATATTGTTGCGGTAGGACTTTTCCCCCAATCGTGTTTTCAATGCTCAGCAAGCGAGTTCTGGCAAAGTGCACATCATCGGGTTTAATTGCTGCTTCAATATCCGTTAATAAGATACTGCCATCAGCTTGATTATTTAGCGGTTGCGGTTGAATACTCCCCAGTACGGCAGCCCCACCACCCTCGAATTTGTAATTATGCGCCTGCTGACCACAAAGGTATTCATCGCCTCGATCACAATGGCTTATCAAGGCCAGTAAATTGGCTTGAGTGCCTGAACTAACAAACAAGGCACTGTCAAAGCCGAACCGTTCAGCGGCCATGTCTTGCAAACGATTCACCGTCGGGTCATCGCCATAAACATCATCGCCGACTTCTGCATTCGCCATTGCCGCTCGCATCGCATCGGTAGGTTTTGTGACTGTATCACTACGAAAATCTATCATGTTTGTTCTCATCAACATCAAGCTTGTAATAAGCAGCTAAATTAAAGGCATTCATTCTACCTTAATTAATCATGCCTTCATTATTTAATGTCACACCATTTGAACCAATTCAGCCTATGTTGATTAAATTTGTCACAAAAAAACCAGCAACAAGTGCTGGTTTTTTTTTAAAGAGTTACCAACTTATTTGGCAGGCATCTCTTTTAAGTGAAGATCCATTTGTGGGTATGGAATTTCAATATTCGCTGCATCAAGTGCATTTTTAATTTGTTCAAGTAGTTCGAACTTAGCACCCCAATAATCTGGTGTCTTTACCCAAGGACGTACAACAAAGTTAATTGAAGAATCAGCAAGCTCAGCCAGTGCGATTGTGTACGCAGGATCTTTTAAGACATAGGCATTGTTGTCTAACACTTCAGTTAATATTTTCTTGGTTTGAGCAATATCAGCACCGTAGCCAACACCAATAACCATATCGATACGACGTTTTTCTTGTGCAGAATAGTTGGTAATTGTGCCATTCATCATTGCTGAGTTAGGAGCAACAATCACTTTGTTATCAGGCGTTAAAAGACGTGTTGAAAAGATAGTGATTTCATCAATCGTACCAGAGACACCTGCCGCATCAACGTAATCGCCTACGCGACATGGACGAAATACAACCATAAGCACGCCAGAAGCAAAGTTTGATAATGAACCTTGAAGCGCTAAACCTACCGCTAAACCAGCCGCACCTAATACAGCAACCAATGACGCTGTTTGCACGCCAATTTGGCCTAAAGTGGCGATAATGGTAAATACAAAAACAACGCCCCAGACTAAGTTACCGACAAAAGAGGCAACTGTTTCATCAATTTTACGGCTTAGCATCATCTTAGTAGTTAAGTTCTTAGCCACGTTTGATAAGTACTTACCGATAATAAAGATAACAATTGCCATGACCACTTTCAGTCCGTAAGTGACTATAAATTCTGGCGCTTGTTGCATTAAGCCTTCAATATTTTCCATTGTTTAACTCCCTTAATATAAATTATTTTGTACTTTTACTATTTAATAAAATGTCTACTCGTCTATTTAATTGACGTGATTCTTTAGATAAATTATCAGTCATAGGCTGACTGCTGCCCTTGCCTAACACTTCTATAAACTCTGTATTAACGCCATACTCTTTACTTAGTAATGACTTCACTGCTTTAGCCCGTGCTAAAGACAAGGCGTTATTAAACTGCTCTGATCCAATATTGTCTGTGTGCCCTACCAACAACACCTTTGCGAAATGCCTAATCTCTGGTAAAAATGCCTGTAAAGAAGCTCTCTGCGTTTGCGATAAGTCTGCGTGAGCAAATTCAAAGAATAGCCGCATTGGAGATTCAATAGCTGAAACTGAATAACCTTGCACATCAGCAACACCTGCAGCTTTTTCATCGATGACATTCGTTTCACTTGATAACAAAGTAAGGTCCTGGCAGCCATTGGCTAACACAACTGCATCAGCGGGTGTATCAGGACATGCATCTTTTTTATCTGGAACGCCGTCTTTATCGGTATCAACCCAAGCCGAACAAGGTAAACTCAAACTTAATAAGCAAGCTAAGACAAATACTTTGTAAAACATCTTGCCTCCACGCTTATAAATCCAAGATTAGGCATGCGAAAACAGCACATGTTACTAACAGGTAAATCAAACAATTGAATATCTAATTAAGACAAACAGATCCAAAGAGTTACATTTTATCTTCTTGTTAACAGATTGCAAAGCAATTAACCAAACTTACTCTAGTATAGGTAGGATTTTTTAACTTGCTTATCCTTAGCCCCTCTCGCTTCAACACTGCATTAACCAAAACAGTGAAATACAAGCTTGAACCTGCACCAGCGTTAAACGAATACAAACCCACTACAAATCTCAACAAAGGTATCTAAAAATCCAACGAAGTTGTGATTTTATACAAGTATTTACAGAGCCAGATGTCGCATTAGCATTGACTTTTAAGGCCTTTAAAGGGTATATAAGGTTAGCTTTTTGAGGTTTTAATGATTAAAACTTTAAAATGATGACATTTAATATAATAAATAAACAACAAAGTGATTAATTTTATAGCAACTAAATTGAAACACTAACGGGCGTAGACCCTTAAATAATCAATACGTTGAAATTAATCACCATTTGCAGACAACAATTTCTGTGGCGACCCTTGTCCCGCAGGCAATCACAAGCTTAAGGTGGAAGACTTAATGAGCAATGCAAAACCACAGGGGACCATGCTTGGTCATCCCAAGGGGCTTTTCCTGCTGTTTACAACAGAATTATGGGAAAGATTTAGTTACTACGCAATGCGCGCCATTTTGGTGCTCTATCTAGTCGATAAGGTTCAATCAGATGGTGGTCATGGTCTTGGTTGGACACAAGCAGATGCAATCTCTCTTTATGGTACTTTCACAGGTCTAGTATACTTAACACCGCTTATTGGTGGTTGGTTAGCTGATAATTATTTAGGTCAACGTAAAGCCATCATGATTGGTGGTGCATTAATGGCTGCTGGTCAATTTACTTTGGCATTTCCTCATAGTTGGGCACCGGGTGCCGAAACGACTATTTTCTATATCGGTCTATTTACTCTTATCATTGGTAACGGCTTATTTAAGCCAAATATCTCTACTATGGTAGGTGACTTATATGAAGAAGGTGATCACCGTCGTGATGGTGCATTTACTATCTTCTATATGGGTATCAACGTAGGTGCATTCCTTTCAGGTATCATTGTTGGTTCGGTTGTTGCAGCTTACGATGGTAACTTCCAAATGGGCTTCTTGTGTGCAGGTATCGGTATGGTACTTTCACTGATTATTCAATTTGTTTTTGCGCAAAAATTATTAGGTGACATTGGTCGCTACCCTGCTGCAAAACTTGAAAAAGAGAAGCAAAAAGAAAAAGGTGATGTACGTAAAGAGCCATTAACTAAAGTTGAGCGTGACCGTATTAAAGTGATTATGGTTATGGGTCTGTTCACCATTATCTTCTGGGCTGGCTTTGAGCAAGCTGGTGGTCTGATGAACTTGTTCACTAATGACTTTACTGACCGTATGATTGGTAGCTGGGAAGTACCAACAACTTGGTTCCAGTCTTTAAACGCTATGTTTATTGTTATTTTTGCGCCAGTGATAGCCTCTATTTGGGTACGTCTTGGTAAAAATGAGCCTAACTCACCTGTAAAATTTGCTTTAGGTTTAGTATTACTGGGTATTGGTTTCCTATTCATGATTGGTGCGGTATTAGAAATGGGCGGTGACGCCAATGCCAAATCAAGCATGTGGTGGCTTGTAGGTGCATACTTCTTCCATACTATGGGCGAACTATGTTTATCTCCAATCGGTCTATCAATGGTAACTAAACTTGCTCCACTGCGTATTGCTTCTCTAATGATGGGTGCTTGGTTCCTATTCGTTGCTATTGCAAACAAAGTTGGCGGCATTGTAGGTTCATTCATTGGTCATGGTGGCGAAAAAGAAGAGCAACTTGCTAATGCAATGGCCATTTTCGCTGGTATCGCAATTACTTCTGCTGTATCAGGCATTATCCTTTACTTCATGGCTGACAAGCTCGTTGACTGGATGCACGGCGCTGAAGGACACAATGAAAGCGAAGAAGAAGCATTAGCAGAAGAAATCGCTGTTACTGCTGAACACGAAGCGATTAAACCAAGTTAATCGATAAGTGTTAAAAAGCTAAAAACCTCGCAATTGCGAGGTTTTTTTATTTTACTTTCTTAATGCTTGTTGGCTAATGACTTATCACTTATTTAAAAACTTGAAACAGCCCTAAATAAACCCACCTTGTCTTATACTAGTAACCGACTAGTTAACCGCTAACTCAATAAAACCACCAGCAGGTACAGTTTCATCATAATATAATCCGTCAAATTCATTGTTCAAAAGTTTATTACGATGCTGACTAATATTACTGGCGATACAAATTTTTTCTTCAGGCATTAACGTTCTAAACTGCATACTTGGTTTATTCCATTCAACAGTTCCCAGCTGTAACGATTCAGACATTGCCAATGGCGCAAGCCCATTATTATTACGTAAATAACAGCGTAAACCGCTACCAGCCTGCCCTATTGCCACTCTAAAGTTACTTAAATCAATGCAGACATAAACAATATCTACAAATAAATTAATGCCAGAATTAACCATACGGTCATTTAGGTAGCTCAACATATTAAACGGCTCAATGAGTGTGGTGCTCAATCCATTTCTAAATAACTTTAGTTTTTGATTTACGAAACTTCTTAATAGTACGCAGCCAAATGCAGCACGATTATCCTCGGGATGGAAATGAGCCATATACATCATTAAGTGATTGTCACCCACCATCGTTGAGTCAATAAAGTAGGCACTGACATCACTATTTTTGCAGAGGCTATAATGAATTTTAGCTGATGGATAACACACATTTGATGCAGGAAATAATTGCTGCTGAACACTTTTAGCCGCTTCTGAATTATGTTCAAGCAAACTGAAATTATCGGTTAACTCTTGGTAGGATAAATCCTGACTCATGTTTGCCGCTGAATTAATCACCGCGTCACTATCATTAAAATCGAGATGTTCTAATTGCGTGTTTTGTGGGGAAATAGCTTGCAAGATGGCTTGTTCGATAATACTAAAATCAGCCAAAGGTTTAACCAAATAATCACTGGCGCCATATCGCAAAGCCTCAACAACATCGGCCATGACATTGTTTCCAGAAATGACAATTGAAGGCACTGCTGGATTAATTTTAATAATTTGCTTGAGCATCCCTAACCCATCGAGTTTAGGCATACTCAAGTCTGCAATCACAATATCAACAGTATGAGCCTGAAACTCACTGACACCTTCGTTACCATCTGCGGCTTCGAATACAACGGCACCTTGCTGGACTAAAAAATCGGCCAACAATTGCCTAAAAACTGAATCATCTTCAACTAACAGCACAGCGACATCTGTTAATGCCATACTTTTCCCCGGCAGATTATCTACCGGCGAAATAATTAGTCCGGCAGGTTTACTCGAGCTCTAATAGGTATTCTTCGAGTAACTCGTCATCGTCTTGTTTTGAAGGCACATTGCCGTCATAAACTTTATAATCCATATACTGAAAATAGGCTTCTTTTACAAAGGTATATGGATCAAGCGCATTATCCAATAAGCGTTCTTGATCAATAGCAGCTGCACGAGAATCAAGGTTTTTTAAACCCCATTTCAAAATTGACTGCCATAACAAGAACTCTGATAAAGGAAAGTATAGACCATCAACCCAATCTGAGGCGAGTTCCCTTGTCACATAGGGGCCAAAAAAAGGCGCCATAAAATAAGGCCCATTTGGTACACCGTAATAGCCCAAAACTTCGTTAAATTGATCTTGTTTTCTTACCATCCCCATCATGTCAGCAACATCAATAATGCCGAATAAACCTAAGGTGGTATTAACTGTGAAGCGGCCACCAGCATTGGCCGCCCAGCCCCATTTTCCTTGTAATGCATTATTCACAAGTGAACTTGGCTCTTCAAAGTTACGTACAAAGTTATTGACACCTGATTTAACGGGTAAGGGTAAATAGTCGTTGTAGCCGTGGGCTATGGGGCGAAATAAATGCCTGTCTAGTACCAAGTAATTAAAGTCCCACATTGCACGGTTAAAACCTTCAATGGGGTCTCTTGGGTCGTTATAAATAACTTCAACTGCTGGTTTTACGGTTGCTTGAGGTGCATTGGTTGAAGCTTCTTCAGCGTGCGCTAAAAAAACCGAATTACCCAACATCAAAGAAAGTAACATCCATTTATACTTCATACATCTCTCTTTAGGGAATTAGTAACTACCAGCAATTGACAATAATTATTATACTAATGAGTACGTTATATACATATGATGAGATCAAATAGAGACTACAAAGAAAGTTGGAAATCATCATATTCTTGCTGATAGTGTTAAAGCTTAATCTTAGTAAGTCGATAAAAGAGCACTGAGGTTATAACTTGTTCGTTGAACTTATCGGCAACGATAAATAACAAAATTATTTAAACAATAAGTCAATATTTGTAAGTTTAGCAATGTTACAAATACCACCAAGTGACTTACGATTAGGCTACACAATGACTTTTAAGGATACGTGTGGCCAACAAGATATCAACCATTAAATTGTAATAGAACATATTATAAGGTGCTATTGCCCTGTTATGACAACTATCAAAACAAGTGCACATATAGACAAAAGTGAGGTAGGTGTCGCATTAAAAAATGCAGCTAAATCCCACAGTCTAGACTCGTCCTCGTCAAGGCCAGCATCGTCACAATTAGAGCAAGGTGCTGTGCTGGTTCCTGCTAAAATAATTACTGATAAACCAATAGCTAATTCTTCAATAAGTCGTGCGCAAGTGGATAAGCCTCAACCAGCAGCAGCGAATCCAAGTCAAGTTACACTTGATATAAAAGGTAAACAGATACAATTTAAACCGAGCCTGCAAGTCAACCAACTCTTGCAGGCTGGCGCTAAAGTCATGATTAGCGCCGAGCAAGTCACTCAGTTGACAACCAGCACACAGCCAAGCCCAACACAAGCCGTTAATCTAGGGCAACAACAAATTGTCATTGTGGGCCAGCCTGTTAGGCTTAACTTACCGGATGAAATTTTAAATATTGCCTATTCAAATGGAATTTCATCCAAGCAGCTTTTGACGTTAGCATCTCGACCACAAGGTTATCCGCTACCAATTGTAAACATCAATACCAATGTAATGAGATTCGATAATGGCACCAATGTCACTGTTTCAACATTACCCACACTACCTAGTGGTACCCAAGTTGCCTATGTATCTCAGATCGCAGGCAAACTGCAGCTCATATTAAGTCCAGTAAGACTTATAGAGTCGGTACCAATGACACTAAAAGTCGACCATATTACCGATGCGAGTACTAAGGCGGCGCCCAGCTTGACCTCCCAATTAGAGCAACGCATTATCACTCGAAATGAGCCGGTCCAGGTCTTATCGCAATTTTTAAAAAAGCTTGAGCACATGCCTGCAGCTATAGAGAATAGTCATACCAGACCGGTACAATCTAATACAACCACGTACCCAGTGCAGAATCCTGCTACAGAGTTGATTGCAAAACAAAGCCATCAAGAACAAGCTTTGTTTATAAAAATTAAAGATGTATTAACGAGTCCTTTCAATAACAGAAGCATTGACCTTCTCAACAGCAATGTTTCGCAATTATTATCTAAAGGGGCATCGTTATCTCCAGATCAGTTTAAACAACTCACCAACCTTATTCTGCAAATGGCTCAATCAAGCAATGCTGGGAGCTTGAGGGTGACGCAGGATCAAATAGCTGCGATTACTACGCAGGTGAATAAGTTAACCCCTCAAGCTAAGCTTGATGCCGCTCATATTAGCGCAGCAACTAAACTAACTGGCGAAACTGTGGCGAATACAGTCTCGAATAACACTGTGGCTGGTAATAGCCTAGTTAGTCATAGTAAGTCACCATTTGAAGTACTAAACCAAAATTTATCTAAAGCTGGTGCAATGCCCTCTCAGCAAGCCGATACTACTCAATCACAAAGCCTAGCATCACAACTATTAAAAATACTGCCTAAGCTCGATCCATCGCCAATAACTGAGTTAGTTAATCCTCAACTTCTAAAGGCTGAACTAACACAGCTTGCAAACCTTAACCTGAGCCAGACAGCATCTATTCCAAATAGCGCACTAATGGGCGGAGCAATAACAAGTCTATTTCAATTATTGCTCGGATTTAAACTCAAAAGTGTTAATACCAGTATGAGCCCGAAGCTGCAAAACTATATGGCTAAATTACAACAGAAAGTTATTAGTTCAATGACCGCCAATCATCCGATGCTAGCAGCATTAGATAAAGCGGGCAGCTTAGAATCACTCACTAAATTTGCATCAAGTGTGAACCTTTACCAACAAGCCAGTAATGAAAACAGTCAAACGCAGACTTGGTATTTTGCTTTACCTTATTCTATTGGGCAAAGAAATGAGCAGTTTGAAGGAAAATTTGAACAGTCCACAGCTAAGGATGAAGATGAAAAACAGCAAGGTTGGCGTCTTCAGCTTAAGTTTAACCTTGCCCACGGCCCATTACTAATTAATGCCCATAAACAAGGTAAGTACCTAGACTTAGCCTTCACTGGTGACAATCCTGCTATTTTGTCAAAAGTGGATTCATTTCAAGAAGCTTTAGCTGAAAAAATAAACCAAGCAGGCTTACAAGCGCGAGAGATAAAAACCACTGTAGCCCCAGTTGCCGCGACCTTATTACCTGGCGACCATTACTTGGTGAAAACCAACGCTTAATAAAGCTGGGAGAGTAAAACCAGTACAAGTGAAATCAGTGTTTAGTCAAAACACGTTTTTAATTGAAAGCAAAATAAAGAATAGGATATGTATGAGTAAGATTAAGAAAGCGGTTGCGTTGAGCTTTGATGGAAAAGAAGCGCCAAAAGTAACAGCAACAGGCAAGGATTTAGTCGCGCAAGAAATCATTGCTTTAGCAGAAGCAACGGGGGTTTATATCCATCAGGATGAGCATTTAAGTGAGTTTTTACAATTGCTAGAGCTAGGTGAAGAAGTTCCCAAAGAGCTCTACACGCTAATCGCAGAGCTCATTGCATTTGTCTATATGCTAGATGGTAAATTTCCTGAGCAATGGAACAACCTTCATCAAAGGATCCTAGATAAAGCCTAATGACAATGTACGCTATTTTTTATGTAAACGAATGATAAGTTCAGCTTCGGCTTTCGGTAATTCACATTCTTCCATTAATTCTTGTACCCCAGCGCCTAACCCCACCATTTTTAATGCGCGAGAATATAACTTAGACTGAGGATCTTGCTGACTGGCCTCTTCAATCATATCTGATTGTTTAGCAATCTTTTGCTCGAGTTCTAATACTCTTTTACCTACCCCTATGGTGCCACTTCTTAGCTCTTGCAGCTCGCGCTTAACCGACTCGCGCTGTCGATCATTTTCTTTCACTAACAAGGTAAGTGCATCAACTTTGCTTTGCAGCTTAGCTGTTTTTTTACTAAACACAGCCCAAAAAATTGCCCCTGCAACAACAATAATAGCGGTAAGAATCAGCAACTCTTGTGACATTTATTTTCCTTGGTAAATTTTTTTAGTCATTAAAACACAAAAGCCAGCAAAAAATAATGCTGGCTTTCATTGGTATAGCGTTAACACTATAACTGAGTGATTTCAGCCCACTCATCATCCGATAATAATTTATCTAAGTCGACTAAAATAAGTAACTCATTGTCACGGTTGCTCACACCTTGGATAAATTTAGCACTTTCTTCAGTGCCGACATTCGGTGCATTATCAATTTCAGAGCGGCGTAAGTAAACGACTTCAGCAACGCTATCCACTAAAATACCAATAACTTGTTTTTCAGCTTCAATGATCACGATACGAGACGAGTCATCGACCTCAGCCGAATCAAGGCCAAAGCGCGAGCGTGTATCAATAACAGTAACCACATTACCACGAAGATTAATAATACCCAGTACATATAATGGCGCACCTGGTACAGGGGCGATTTCAGTGTAACGTAACACCTCTTGTACTTGCATCACATTAATGCCGTAGGTTTCATTATCTAACTTAAATGTTACCCACTGTAAAACTACATCTTCTTTACCCGTAGCAACCGCTGCTACATTTCTTGAGTCTGTCATAAATAACCTCAGTCAATCGAATCTTGACAACCTAATCCTGCATCTAGCATTTCAATAAGCGCTTGCACGTTTAAAATGCCACACATTTGTTCTTTTACCACACCAGCAAGCCACGGACGCTTACCTGGTTTTTCACGCCAATTAACTTGTGATTTATCTATTTTTACTGCGTTAACTAATGACTCACAAGCCAAGCCCCAATCACTGTCTTCTAGCATTACTAAATACTGATAATCTACGCTTTCAGCCAATTCTTTAGTGTATTTCTCTGGCATAACCCAGCGGCAACTATCCACTACGTTAACTTTTTGCTCCCTGCGTGTTTGTACTCCTAAAAACCAATCCGGGCGACCTATTAGATGACTAATATGCTCTATTTTAACAATACCACCTAGACTTACCAATGGCACAGCAAGTGTCAGCCCTGCAACATTAAAAAACAGTACCTGAAACTCATTATCAAGCACTTCTTGCAAGTTTTGAGTGACACTTGGTGGTGTTGCTCCAGTTTGTAAAGCTGGAGATGACTCTCGTTTACTATCAAGGGTGTCTTCCCTTGAATGGTTTTTCTTTAATGATATATCGGCAGTTTTTTCAGATACTTTACTGACAGATGCGCCAGAAGTGTCAATTTTTTTATCTAGGCTGTTTGCCTGAGTTTCTGGGCTTGCTTGGGTAAGCTTTTCCCTCAATAACTGTGCTTTTAATTTAATATCATCTTGAACCTTGCTACTTGAAGGTTGTTTAATATCCGCAGCAAGATTTTCTTGTGCTTTTTCTAATGTAGGCTCGACAACACCTTGCTTCTTAATCGTTGCACTAACGGCTGGCTCAGCATGTTTCGACACGACTGAAAGCAATTTAGATAAAGCCGCTTTATCAACTGGAGGTTCAGCAAACGCTTTACTCTGTTGTGATGTGCCAGCAACCCTAGCCTCGTTGAGCTGCGGAACATCGTCAATTGGAGCGACAGGCTTGTGTACCACTTTGCTGTGCTTTTTCTTGAAATCTACTGAATTGATATCTCGAGGGTTAGCTGCTGTTTTTTCATTTACTGATGCCTCGTGAGTATCAATAGTCTTTTTCGTTGCGGCAATGGAGTTAGTTGCATTGTCTGTTTTAGCAGTTGTTGAATTAGATAAGGGAGTTTCGGAGTCAGCTAAGCCTGCCGGCTCTTCTGGAGCTTCTTGTAATAAAACAGAAAAAAAATCAAAAACAGTTTCGTCAACCGATTTTGACATGCTTAAACTCCTTGGCGAGCAAAAAATCTAATAGTCGATTATAAGCTTTCATACCTCGGCTGCTCGGGGAATAGTGAGAAGCAGGGACATGCGCAAGACTCGCATCTCTAAACTTAGTATCGACAGGAATAACATCTGGCCACAAGGTATCAGGATATTTTTCTTCTAACGACTGCAATGCAATAGGTGATGCTTTGGTTCTTCTATCGAACATGGTAGGTAAAATGGTAAAACTATAGGTCGTTTTTTTAGAACGCCCCATTAACCCCATTGTTTTAACCATACGTTCTAAGCCTTTAATCGCCAGAAATTCTGTTTGCACAGGAATAACGATATGCTGGCTCGCAGCCAATGCATTGACCATCAACACCCCTAAAATAGGTGGACAGTCGATGATAGCCACATCGTATTTATCTGCAAGTAACGAGGTCACATTTCTAAGCACTAACCCCATCCCCTCTTGATGACCGAGCGCTCTATCTAGGGTAGCAAGGGCCATTGAAGCAGGAATAATATCCAATCCATCTATGGATGTGGGAACGATATGCTTTTCAACACTTTCAAGAGTAAGGGTCTTATGTGAAAGGAAAATATCATATAGTGAACTTGGGATTTCTTCTGAATCAATGCCGAGATAGTAACCCAATGAAGCATGAGGATCCGTGTCAATCATAAGCACTTTTTGGCCACGTTTTACTAACGCACCCGCTAAACTTGCCACCGTTGTGGTTTTGCCGACACCACCCTTTTGATTAGCAATTGTCCATACTTTCAAATCACGCCTCATTACTCATAAGTGTTTGCACTATATTATTGTTATTGCTTGTTATTGCTATTACTAGGCTCAGCCTCACGTGTGGTAACTCTGATCCCCCCATGGGGTAAGGTAATCACTTTCACACCTTGTGCATTTTCAGTTACAACTCCGTTTGAAATGACTGAGTTTGAAAATTGCTGCTCAGCATTAGTGCTTGCCGCTGGTTGTGATGAAACCGCATCGCTCCCTGGGCCAAACGTCATTGTTATTCCTTCTCCATCAGCCGCTCTTGCCGCCAAAGCTTTAGTTTGATCAGGGTATTTCGCTAACCAATTGGCAATATCTGCAGCCTGTTCATCGGGTACCATCAATAATACTTGCGATGCTTTAAGCTCTTCTACTTGTTTTGTTAATTGTCGATTTTCTTTAGCAAGCTCAAAATAAAGTGCGCCAAGCGCAATCACTCCAATAACCAACAAAAACACGACAAGCATGTGCTGGGTCGACATTGAATGGCTCGCTTTAGCCACGAGCTGTCTCTTTCATAATAGCTTCAGCCATATTATCTAAGGCTATAGAGTGTGATGATATTCCCGCTGATGTAACGGCTTGAGGCATGCCATAAACAACACAACTCGCCTCATCTTGCGCCCAAATAGTGGCACCAGCGGCCTTTAACATTCTAGCACCTTCACGGCCATCTGCTCCCATTCCTGTTAGCACAACTGCCATAACATCGCTGCCAAATGCTTTTGAAGCAGAAGCAAAGGTAATATCGACACTGGGTTTGTAGTTCATGTCAGCATTACCTGCAATCACTTTTAATCGCCCTAGCGCCCCCGCTTTTTCTATCATCAATTGCATGCCACCTGGCGCTAAATACGCACAACCGGGTTTCAAGGTATCGCCAGTTTGTGCTTCTTTCACGTCAATTTTACATAAGCTATTAAGTCGACTGGCAAATGCTGGAGTAAAAGCAGCAGGCATATGTTGAATTAGCAATATTGGATGAGGATAACTAGCTGGAAATGAGGTCAAAATTTTCTGCAGTGCGACTGGACCACCTGTCGATGTGCCAATTAGCAATGCTTTATATTTTTTACCACTTGCTCGAATGGATGACACAGATGCGGCATTAACTGGTTGTTCGCTAGCTGCACTCGTTTTTGAACGCAGTGATGTCAGCGAACTAGTAGGCTTGCCTGTTGAATGACTACTCAACGGACGAGTAGTCGCATTGGCACGAGCTATAGGTTTATACAGTCTTCTACGACCTAACGCTTTTACCCTTTGTTGTAGTAGCTTAATCGCATCATCTTTATTAGATGCGATATCTTCAAATCGTTTAGGTAAAAAGTCTAACGCACCCGCATCTAATGCATCAAGCGTCGCCTGCGCACCATCATGGGTTAATGATGAAAACATTAAGATCGGTGTTGGATTCGAAGCCATGATATGGCGCACGGCAGTAATACCGTCCATAACAGGCATTTCAATATCCATAGTAATCACTTGAGGCTTAAGCTTCTCAGTCATCTCAATGGCTTCTTTGCCATTAACTGCAACACCAACAACTTCTAGGTCAGGATCTTGATTAACAATCTCACTGACCCGTCGTCTAAAGAAACTTGAGTCATCTACAACTAATACTTTGGTAGCCATTTAAGTCCTTAAAAATTGGAACTCTTACTTCTTATTCTTGGCGTAATATTTCAGCAATCCAGGTACATCTAAAATAAGTGCAATACCACCATCAGAAGTAATTGTTGCCCCAGCCATTCCTGGCGTACCTTGTAACATACTGCCAAGAGGTTTAATCACGACTTCTTCTTGGCCGATCAAGGCGTCAACTACAAAACCAATTTGCATTGTCCCTAACTGAACAATCACTACATGGCCTTGCTGCTTATCACCATGAGTAAAGTTGGTCTTATTTCGATGTAACCATTGCTCTAGATAGAATAGCGGTACCGCTTTATCACGCACAATGACAGTTAATTGACCATCTACTACATTTGTTTTAGTTAGATCGAGATGGAAAATTTCGTTAACACTTGATAACGGTAAAGCAAAGACTTGTTTAGCCACATCCACCATCAAGGTTGGCATAATTGCTAACGTCAGTGGCACTTTAATTTCTAAAATGGTGCCTTTACCCTTCACAGAATCAATATGTACGGTTCCGTTAAGCTGGGTAATACGTGTTTTAACGACATCCATACCAACACCACGGCCGGAGATGTCTGAAATTTCAACTTTGGTCGAAAAGCCTGGTGCGAAAATCAAGTTATAAGCTTCATTATCAGTCATTCTAGCGGCTGAATCTTCATCCAATACACCACGACTAATAGCAATTTCTTTTAACTTATCAGCATCCATTCCAGCGCCATCATCTTCAATTTTGAGAAGAATATGGTCACCTTCTTGACTTGCCGACAGGGTAATTGTACCTGCACGTGACTTGCCATTGGCTTCACGAGTGATAGGCATTTCAATACCATGATCTACTGAGTTTCTCACCAAGTGAACCAAAGGATCGGCTAATGCTTCAACCAAGTTTTTATCAAGGTCGGTATCTTCACCCACCATGACTAAATCAATTTCTTTATTTAATGTTCTCGCTAAATCACGTACAACTCGAGGGAAGCGACCAAACACTTTCTTGATCGGTTGCATACGTGTTTTCATCACTGCGCCTTGAAGGTCAGCAGTAACAAGATCGAGGTTAGCTAAAGCTTTAGACATCTCTTCATCATCGCGAGAAATACCTAAACTCACTAATCGATTTCTAACCAGAACCAACTCACCGACCATATTCATAATTTGGTCGAGTCTCGAGGTATCTACGCGAACAGTTGTCTCACCTTGAGGCATTTGCGCTTTTGCAGGCTCTGCCTTCTTAGCCACAGCTGCTTTAGGCGCTGCTGGCGCTTTTGCAACCGGAGCAGCTTTCTCTACTTTAGCTGCAGGAGTTGCAACTGGTTCAGCAGCTTTAGCTTGGGTAGTTTGCGCTTTATCTGCAGCTGACTGACTTGCGTTTGATGGCGATGAGCTTGTTGATGATGAAGCAGGCTTTGAGGATGTCGATGCTGTTGCTGCAGGTTTAACGGCCGCTGGTGCAGACCCCTTTCCATGCAACTCATCTAATAACTTTTCAAATTCGTCATCAGTAATATCATCGGCATCTACGGCAGGTTCTTGTTCAACTGGCGCAGGAGTCGCTTTCGCTGTTGGCGCGGCATTAAAACCACTTGAACCATGAAGCTCATCTAATAGCGCTTCAAATTCATCATCGGTGATTTCATCGCTGCTGGCGGCTGGTTCAGATTCAGCAACTGGCGCAATTGCAGGTTCAGGCTCAACTTGAGACGTTGGACTTTTTCCTTCACCATGAAGTGCATCAAGTAAAGCTTCGAATTCACTTTCGTCGATATCATCAATAGAGCCTGACGCATCTGAGATTTCGTCATCAAGTTGTGCTTCAACTGCAGGTTCTTCAACAGTCTCTACAACGTCTTCAGAAATTGATTCAATAAATTCTTCGACAACTTCAACTTCATGATCGGCATGAGTTGCGCTGCCAGCAAGCTCTGATGGTAAAGGCTCACCAGAACTTAATAATTTGAGTTTTTCCAACAACTCAGGATCAGCATCATCTTGTTGCTGACCTTGTTGAGTTTGTTCGAACATGCTGTTGATGGCATCAACTGCTTGCAGAATAATATCCATTAATTCTGCATTTACTTGGCGCTTGCCCGTTCTTAGTAAGTCAAAGGTATTTTCTGCCTCATGACACACATCGACCATTGGGCCTAAACTTAAAAATCCAGCACCACCTTTAACAGTGTGGAACCCTCTAAAAATAGCATTCAGTAAATCAGCATCATCAGGATTATTTTCAAGAGCGACAAGTTGCTCTTGCAGAAGCTCTAAAATTTCACCAGCTTCAATTAAAAAGTCCTGGAGTATCTCTTCATCAACATCAAAAGACATTAAATTTGACTCCTAGTTAGAAACCCAGACTTGAGAGCAGATCATCCACTTCATCTTGGCCAGTCACCACGTCTTCACGTGTTTCAGCATTCAAGATAGGGCCTTCTGCTTCAATTTTATTTTCATCAACGACCCGTGCCGAGTCAGCTGCATTTTCGCCAAAGATGGTTAGCATTGACACTAAACTGCTTTCCACTTCTCTGACTAAATCAATAACACGACGGATCATTTGCCCGGTTAAGTCTTGGAAATCTTGCGCCATCAATATCTGATTGAGCAATTCTCTTAATCGACTTGAGTCATGTTCGCTATGAGACATGATATGTTGAACGTCATGACACAGAGCCTTAAACTCATTAAGAGCAATGTCTCTACGCATCAATTTATCCCACATTGGCGTGACCGATTGAATGTTATTTATTATTGTATCGGCCAAAGGTAAACATTCTTCAACTGCATCCATGGTTTTATTTGCAGCTTGCTCTGTCATATCGATGACAAAGTTCAATCTTTCTTTTGCGTCAGGTATTTCGTTGTTGGCAAGTTCGGCTAAACGCGTATCTAATTGGAATTCATTTAATGAACTGTGTAATTGACGTGTCAATTTACCCACTTCATCAAACAACTCTCTTTGAAGCGGCGCTGATAAGTCACGAATGACGTCATCAGCTTGTTCTTGTTGTCCATCTTCAAGTAGTGCTACGAGCTGCTTGGCTTGCTCAAGGTCGATTAACCCCGATATTGCTGCCTGCATAACTTATCCTTAGCTTATGCTAAACGCTCAAAGATTTTATCGAGTTTTTCTTTTAGCGTTGCAGCGGTAAACGGTTTAACAACATAACCATTCACACCAGCTTGCGCTGCTGCGATAATTTGTTCGCGTTTTGCTTCTGCGGTCACCATTAAAACAGGTAAATGTTTTAATGAATCATCAGCACGAATAGCCTTTAGCAAATCAATTCCTTGCATGCCTGGCATATTCCAGTCAGTGACAACAAAATCAAATTCGCTTTTTTGTAACATTGGTAAGGCGGTTGAGCCATCATCTGCTTCTTGGGTATTATTAAACCCCAAGTCTCGCAACAAGTTCTTGATGATGCGTCTCATTGTTGAAAAGTCATCAACAATAAGAATCTTCATATTCTTGTCCAAGGTTTCCTCCGGTGAGCTTCACACTGTGCTTTTATTAATAATTATACCTGTGTCCAATGCTTAAGCTTGCCTTTAAGACGCAGCATTGCCTGACTTAATATCTGGCTAACACGCGACTCGCTGACCTCAAGAATGGCACCGATTTCTTTTAAATTTAATGCTTCGTCATAATATAGCGACAAAACTAACGCATCTCTTTCGGGTAATGTTGTAATTGCTTCGGCTAACGCAGATTTAAACTGAGTTTCAGCTAAAGAATCAAAATTTTCATCGTGAGTTGTTTCCTCACTTACAATCACATCTTCAGAAACACCAAGATCTTCTATTCCGATGACTTTACCGACTGACACATCATTGAGAATATGGTGATATTCTTCTAATGTCATTTCTAGCTTTTCAGCAATTTCGGTATCTCTAGCATCACGGCCAAGTTCTTGTCCTAGTTCATCAATAACCTGAGCCACTCGGCGCTGATTACGGTGCACAGAACGAGGAACCCAGTCTCCGCGACGGATTTCATCAATCATAGAGCCACGAATTCTGATGCCTGCAAAGGTTTCAAATTTTGCCCCTTTGCTTCCATCAAACTTCGTTGATGCTTCTAGCAACCCCATCATCCCTGCTTGTAATAAGTCATCTAATTGCACTGATGCTGGCAGCCTTGCTAGCATGTGATGTGCAATTCTTTTTACCAACGGAGCATACTGTTCAACAATTGAAGTTTTATTATCAAACTGAGTATACGCGGCGGCTTTATTCACTCGTAGTATCCTCTTGTGGATCTTTACGCTGAACTAAACGTTCAACAAAAAATTCAAGATGTCCACCAGGCTGTTGCGGTATCGGCCAGCTCATAATTTTATTCGCTAAACCGTGGTATGCAATGGCCGCAGGAGACTTAGGAAAGGCTTCGATAACTAATTTTTGTTTACGTACAGACTTACGTAAGTTCTCATCGAATGGCACCGTAGCAACCAATTCTAAAGCCACATCTAAGAATCTATCGGTTACTTTACTCAGTTTGGCAAATAACTCCATACCTTCGCGTAAACTTCGTACCATATTTGCTACAATTTTGAACCGGAACACACCATGTTCACGACTCAGAATTTTTATCAAGGCATATGCATCGGTAATTGATGTCGGTTCATCACAAACCACAATCAATACATCTTGTGAAGCACGAGAGAAACTTAACACCATATCTGAAATACCTGCTGCCGTATCGACAATCAGTACATCAAACTGGGTTTTCATTTCGCTGAAAGCACGAATTAGTCCAACGTGCTGAGCTTGAGTCAACTCAACCATCGCTTGTGTACCTGAAGTGGCCGGTACAATACCGATCCCTTTAGGACCACGAACGATAATATCATCCAGTTCAGCTTCGCCAGACAGTACATGAGATAAGTTACGTTCAGCTCGAATACCGAGCATCACATCGACGTTCGCTAAGCCTAAATCGGCATCAAGTACGAGTACTCGTTTACCTTTCTCAGCAAGGGCAACAGCTGTATTAATTGACACACTGGTTTTACCCACGCCGCCTTTACCGCCACTTACTGCGATTACTTTTACTTTGTCGTTATTTGGTTGATTCATCATACGTAAACCACTTGCTTGATCTCGGGTCATATTTTTACTCGAATGCGTAGGCCATGTCATTTGACCACGCAGTGTCAGGTGACGTTTGAGGTTTGGTGTCGTTTAATGCTGCTAACGCTTGTTTTGCTAACATTAGCGTATCTGCAACTTGCATATCTTCTGGAACACGTTGACCATCAGTTACATAACTTAATGGTAACCCATTTTGAATCAATACACTTAATGCGCCGGCAATCGATACGGATTCATCTAGTTTTGTCAAAATAACTCCCGATAACGGGATGCGTTTAAAATGCTCAACTGCATCTTGTAACACTCTGCGTTGTGAAGTTGCTGACATCACTAAATAACTTCTAATCGGTATTCTTGTATTTGCCATTAAATCATCTAATTGCTGATATAGGCGTAAATCACGTTGTCCCATACCTGCAGTATCTATTAATACTAACTTACGATTCTTAAACTGATAAAGAATTTGTTCTAATTCAGCTAAATCATGTGCCTGTTTAACAGGACAGCCCATTATTTTGCCATAAGTTGCTAATTGCTCAAAGGCTCCAATACGATAATGATCGGTTGTAATTAATGCAACTTGCTCTGGGCCATGATGTGCAGCAAATCGAGCAGCTAGTTTTGCTAGTGAGGTCGTTTTTCCAACACCTGTTGGACCAACAAAAGCAACAACGCCACCAGTGCGCACAATATCATCACCTTGGTTATCTAATAAGTTCGCTAAACTCTGTGGTAGTGCTCTAACCAAATCCGCTGGGGTATATTGTTGACTAAGCCCTGCTAATTTTGCGGCGACAGCAGGAGAAAACTCAGCATTAATGAGTTTACTTTCAAGCATAGCCCCAACTGGGTCTGTACGTTTTTTCTGATCCTTCATCAATGATGAAACTTGATGGGTCAACAATCCGCGTAATGACGCCATTTCTTCTCGCATGGCTTCCATTTCTTCAGATTGACTATGATTTCTAGATGAACTTCTTGGTTGGTCGAATTGCGGCTGCGGTTTAATGTCAGCTTTAGCGGCTTTAGTATCTTGAAGCTGTTTTGCCCAATCAGGTAATTCCGTTTCTTCTACTCGCTGAGTCATCTGTTGCTGTAAACGATTATGCTGCTTTTCTAATAACGCTTGCAGAGAGTCTGCCGCAGGTGGTGGGCTCACTTTGGTCTGGGCTTTAACTGATGGCTTGTTGATACCTAACGAAACTTGGTCATCACTCACGTCCATAAAACCAGGAACAGGTGAGTTCACTGCAACATCAGCTTTTGGCTCGTCGTAATCAACAGCTGCAACAATTTCTATACCACCAGTGACTTTCTTATTTGACATGATCACAGCATCTGACCCCAAGGTGTCTTTCACTTGAGCTAATGCTGAACGCATGTCTTTGGCAAAAAATCGTTTAATTTTCACTTAACACCTCTTTCAAACAGAAAGTCATCGCTATTGCCCTACTGCAGATACTATGCGTATTTGCTTTTCATCAGGAATTTCTTGATAAGAAATAACCCGTAAATTCGGGATAGTATATTTAACAAATCGTGACAGCGTTGACCTTAGCATACCTGATGTCAATAAAATGGCTGGCTGACCGACCATTTCTTGCTTCTGAGAAGCGTCTAATAATGACTTCTGCATGCGTTCTGCAAGGCCTGGTTCAATATTTGGCCCTTCACCGCCTGTCGCTTGCATAGACTTGTGCAACATCTGTTCCAACTCTGGCGCCAATGTTATGACAGGGATTTCTAATTCTGGTCCAGATATCTCTTGAACAATCATTCTCTTCAATGCAATCCGCACTGCGGCTGTTAATACTTCAGTATCATTACTCTTTGTACCGTATTCTAACAGTGTTTGCACTATTGTACGTAAATCTCGTATAGAAACACCTTCATTAAGAAGGTTTTGCATCACTTTAACCACTGAGCCAAGTGGCATGATGTCTGGAATAAAGCCATCAATAAGCTTCGGAGAGTTTTTAGCTAGCATGTCCATTAATTGCTGTACTTCTTCGTAGCCCAGTAATTTCGCAGCATTGTTCGTCAATAACTGACTAATATGAGTCGCTACTACCGTTGCGGTATCCACGACCGTATACCCTAATGTTTGGGCATGTTCACGCTGCTCAGGTGCTATCCATACCGCTTCTAAACCAAAGGCTGGGTCAGTTGTCTCTATGCCATCAAGTTTACCGTAAACTTGTCCCGGGTTGATGGCAAGTTCACAGTCGTGCCTAACTTCAGCCTCACCAACAACAACGCCCATCAGCGAGATTCGATAACTATTTGGTGATAAATCCAAGTTGTCGCGAATATGCACAGCGGGAACAAGGAAGCCTAACTCTTGAGATAGTTTTTTACGCACCCCTTTAATACGGCCAAGTAATTCGCCGCCTTGACCTTTATCCACAAGAGGAATTAAGCGATACCCCACTTCTAGTCCAATAGTGTCAACATGTTGAACATCTTCCCAGCTCAGCTCTTTGGGTTCAGCATCTTTAACTTCTGCTGGGCTGCTCACAGCTTTTTCAAGGGCCGCAGTTTTAGCGTCATTATTACGTTTATAAATCATGTAAGCTGCAATGCCAGTAATCACAGCAAAAGTTAAGAAAGCAAAATGAGGCATTCCAGGGACAATACCCATGATGAACAATACAGCAGATGCAATCGCCATTGATTTATGACTATCAAACATCTGGCTAATCATCATACCGCCCATGTCACCAGATTCATTTTGACGAGTGACCATTAATGCAGCAGCAATCGATAGTAACAATCCTGGAATTTGAGCAACTAAGCCATCACCAATAGTGAGCAGAGTATAAATTTCAACGGCACTCGAAAAATCTAGCCCATGTTGCACCATACCAATAACAAAGCCACCAAGAATGTTGATGACCAAAATCATGATACCCGCAATGGCATCACCTTTTACAAATTTTGACGCACCATCCATCGCACCGTAAAAATCTGCCTCTTTAGTCACTTCAGCACGTCTAACTCGAGCTTGGTCTTGCGTCAATGTACCTGCGTTAAGGTCAGCATCAATCGCCATTTGTTTGCCGGGCATAGCATCCAATGTAAAGCGAGCACTGACCTCAGAAATACGTCCAGCACCTTTAGTCACAACGGCAAAATTGATAATAATCAAGATAAGGAAAACCACTAAACCGACAGCATAGTTACCACCGATAACGACTGAGCCAAATGCCTCAATGACTTTACCTGCAGCATCTCCACCGTTGTGGCCTTCTAACAATACAATCCGAGTGGAAGCGACATTGAGCGCTAGACGTAATAAGGTCGCAACGAGAAGCACACTAGGGAAAGCAGCAAAATCTAATGGACGATCAGAATAAATAGCAACTAACAGCACGACCAGAGCAAGTGCAATGTTAAATGAAAACAAGATATCGAGTAAAAATGCGGGCATTGGTAGCACGACCATGCCGAGTGCAGCAAGTACCAATAGCGGTGTACCAACACCTTTGAAAGTACTGAATCTAACTTGTTTAACTTGGCCTAATGCTGCTTTTACATCCATCAGTAGGAAACCTTTATAGTAATATTCTTGACGCTAACGTCTCTAATTAGCAATTACTACGCCAAAAGAAAGGTTCAAACAGAAATACTCAGCTGAGTGGCCAAGTTATAACCAAAAAACAATAAATAAATCTCAGTTAGTGTTTTAAGTCATCGGGGATGGGTTGATTTAAAGGAATAGGTTTAGGGCGCTTCCCTTTGCCTTTTTGATATTGTTTAAGTTGAAAAACATAGGCCAGAATTTGAGCAACAGCAGTAAAGAGCCCTTCTGGCACTTGCTGTTCAATTTTCGTCGTATGATAAATGGCACGAGCCAAAGGCGGTGCAGAGACAATCGGTACTTCATGCTCTCGAGCAATTTCGCGTATTTTAAATGCGACATCATCCACACCTTTCGCCACTAAAAATGGCGCAGATGATTGCATAACATCGTATTTTACAGCCACTGCGTAATGCTCGGGGTTTACCACAATAACATCGGCATTAGGGACTTCAGACATCATGCGCTTATTCGCCATTTCATGCTGCATTTGCCTAATACGCCCTTTCACTTCCGGCTTACCTTCAGTGTCTTTATATTCATCTTTTACTTCTTGTTTGGTCATTTTTAATTGTTTGTTGTGATTCCATATTTGAAATGGCACATCAATAATTACAATGAATAACATCGAAGAACACAGTAAAATAAACATCCACACTAATAGCTCTAGCGCATGATATACATTGCCAGGCAAGTGGTCAGTCGACAGTGTTAAAATGTCAAAGAAGTAAAAACTTAACAAGAAATAGGCTGAAATGGCCACCACAGAAAATTTGGCAATCCCCTTAGTCAGCTCTACCAATGCTTGAGTACCAAACATCCGCTTAAAGCCTTTGGCAGGATTCATTTTACTGCCTTTAGGCATAAAAGCTTTTACAGAAAACGTCATACCACCAAGAATGATATTACCGATAAATGCGATGACAGTTAAAAAGCCAATAAAGCTGAATAACGGGAACGCGAGCTCTGTGCCAATAATTCCCCAAACGAGAAACATGGAGTTGGTATCAAAAATCTGGTCACGTTCCATGGTCAAAATTTGCGTCATGATGGTGTGCAGACTTCGCGCAAGGTTTGGCCCCACAATAGCAAAGCCCACTGCTGATGCGAGTAATACCGCCGCAGTACCTAATTCTTTTGAACGTGCCACCTGCCCCTTATCACGCGACTGTTGCAGTCGCTTGGCGGTGGGTTCCTCGGTGCGTTCTTGACCAGTATCTTCTGCCATCAGTAATTTACCGAGTTATCGAGCCGTCAGTTTGACAGGTCAGTTGCAAAATATCACACATCAATACTTGGCCTTGCAGCCAAACCTCATCGAAATGAGACATGATGGGTCCTAAAGTTAACCACAAAATTAGCAATCCACTCACCATAGTGACTGGAAAACCAATTGCGAAAATATTTAATTGAGGTGATGCACGAGTCATTACCCCAAAAGAAAGGTTTATTAATAATAAGGCGACAATCGCTGAAATTGACATGGTGAGTGCAGCGCCAAACATATAGCCACCAAACTCAGCAAGTCTGCGATAATTTGTAATTGTGAAGCCCTGATTTGAAATAGGAATCGTATCAAAACTCGCCACCAGCATAGTAAACATCAGCAAATGCCCGTCCACGGCAAGAAAAATCAATGTTGCCAATAATAAAAAGAAATTACCTACAACGGGTGTCTGCTGTCCTGAGCCTGGGTCAACCATTGACGCAAAACCCAAACTGGTTTGCATACCAATAATTTGTCCAGTTAATACAAAAGTTTGCATGACCAAAATAGTGACAAACCCCATTGCAGTACCGATAAGGATTTGTTGTGCTGTAATAAACACTGCACTTAACGAAAATAGCTCAATATTGCCAACGGGTTCAGGTAACACAGGCGCCACAGCAATGGTAATGGCGACTGATAATAATAAGCGGACTCTTGCTGGAGTGGTGTTAGCGCCAAATACCGCCATGACCATCAACATTGAGGAAATTCTAAATAACGGCCAGACATAAGCTGCTATTGTTTGGCTAATTTCCTCAAATAGAATCTCCATCAAGCTAGCCTATCACTTGCGGGATCATATCAACCATGGTGTAAAAGAAATCCATCATGGTTTGCACTAACCAATGGCCTAAAAACATTAATGAAAAAAGCGTCATTAACAGCCTTGGTAAAAAGCTTAAGGTTTGTTCATTAATTGAGGTGGCCGCTTGAAACACAGCGACAATTAAACCGACAAAAAGACCCGGTAAAATAATCGCTGATACGATCAATACAATAACCGACAGCCCTTCGCGAAATATATCAATTAACGACTCTGGTGACATAGTTGGCCCTTACGTGCCGAAACTGTTGGCAAGTGTTCCCATGACTAATCCCCAACCATCAACTAATACAAACAACATAATCTTGAATGGTAAAGAAACAATCATCGGCGATAACATCATCATACCCATCGCCATCAAAATACTCGCAACCACTAAATCGAGCACCAAAAATGGCACAAACAACATAAAGCCAATTTGAAAAGCAGTTTTTAATTCGCTGGTGATAAAAGCAGGTACCAGAACACTCATAGGCACTTGCTCTGGAGATGAGATATTGGTGTAACCAGAAATTTCAATAAAGGTTTCTAAGTCTGTGGTTCTGACTTGAGACAGCATAAATGCCCTAAGTGGCTCTTTGCCTACCTCATACGCTTGCTGCATCGTCAGTGATTCATTGATATATGGCTCAACCGCTTGGTCGTAAATTTTGTCGAAGACTGGCGCCATGATAAAAAATGTCATGAACATGCTCATACCAATCAACACTTGGTTTGAAGGGGTTTGCTGTAATCCAAGCGCTTGACGCAAAATAGAAAGCACGACAATGATACGGGTAAATGAAGTCAGCATGATGACCATGGCTGGAATAAAGCTCATCGCCGTCATCAATAACAAGATCTGCATTGTTACTGAATATTCAGTGCTACCATCGGCCCCTGTTGTGACTGTGACGGCTTTTAAAATACCGTCTTCTGCAAAACTATAAGGGGTGAAAAATAATGCCGTCAATAATGTCAGAACAATCCATTTTTTCATTATCGTTATTCCTTGGAAGCTGACTTAGCTTGCTCTTTGGCTTGCTTTAAACGGCTTGCAAATGAAGTGGTTTCAACTTGTACTGCGCTGTCTAATTTTTCAATCAGATTCACTTGCTGCGCGGTCACGCCGAGTAAATATTGTTGGCCTTCTAGCTCAACAAGCACCAGTTTTTCTTTTTGCCCTAACGGCGTCATTGCAACGGTTTTTATGACACCTTGATTAGATTGAACGAGGTTTAGCTTTTTAACGATGTATGCCAGAACAAAAATGATCGCAATCACTAATATCAGGCCACCCATCATACTGGATAAGGCTGCAATATTTGATGTTTCCGCCCCCCGAGTAGCCACCATGGGTGACGCAGCCTCATTGACAGCAGAACTCGCAATGGCGAACAAACTAACAGCATTTAACACAAATAAATCCTTTACTAATTGATGGGTGTTTTATCTCTATTTTACTTAAGCTTTTTGATCCGTTCAGTTTGGCTGATCACATCTGTTAGGCGAATACCAAATTTATCATTCACCACAACCACTTCACCATGGGCAATCAAGGTACCATTAACCATAACATCTAATGGTTCACCCGCCACCCTATCAAGCTCAACAACTGAACCTTGGTTAAGTTGCAGTAAATTACGAATACTAATAAAGCTTCGCCCTACTTCCATCGAGATGGTTACAGGAATGTCCATGATGCTATCAAGTTTTTCTGCTTCTTCTTTTGAAATAGGCGCAGATTCATCAACTAACTCATCAAGCTCGACTTGTTCAGCAACATTTGCTTCTTCAAGAGCTTGCTCTGCCATCGCTGCAGCCCAATCATCAGTATCATCACTCATTACTTCACCTTATAATTCTGAAATATCACGCGCTTTACCTTTCTTGCGCGTAATTAATTGTAGTTCCGATTTAGCGGTTTCTGGTCGAGGTATTTTCTCGCTGATTTTTAACGCTAAGTTATCTCTAGACTTACCTAATTTACATCGATAAGTCGGTAAATCTTCGATTCGCATCATGATGTGTTCTGGTAATTCAATCGGTATCACATCACCAGCTTTAAACTCCATGACATCTCTAAGAGTCACTTCATGTTCAATAATATTGGCATCGATTCCAACCTGCACGTCCATGATTTCATCACGTAATGCTTGGCCCCAGCGCATGTCGGTATCTTGTTTATCACTTTGTACACCCGCATCTAATAATTCTCGAATCGGCTCAATCATTGAATACGGCATCGTGATATGAAAATCACCACCGCCACCATCCACTTCAATGTGGAATGAGTTAATCACCACAACTTCAGTTGGGCTCACAATATTCGCCATTGCAGGGTTAACTTCAGAGTCAAGGTACTCAAATTCGACATCCATCACTGGCGCCCAAGCATCCTTGTAATCTTCAAAAATAATTTTCAGCAATAGTTGTACAATGCGACGCTCGGTCGGGGTAAATTCACGTCCCTCAATCTTGGCGTGGAAACGTCCATCACCACCAAAGAAGTTATCAACGAGAATAAATACCAGACGTGCTTCCATCGTGATAAGTGCAGTCCCTTTTAACGGACTGAAACGCACCATATTTAAACTTGTTGGCACAAATAACGTATGCACGTACTCGCCAAACTTGAGCATTTGTACGCCATTAATCGAGACTTCGGCTGCACGGCGCATCATATTAAACATGCTAATGCGAAGATGACGAGCAAAACGTTCGTTTACAATTTCCAGCGTCGGCATTCGCCCACGCACAATTCTATCTTGAGATGAGAAGTCATATACCCGAGTATCGTCATTCTCATTAATGTCATCTTCATCGACATCATCAACACCATGGAGTAGCGCATCAATTTCGTCTTGGCTTAATAAATCACTCACGTCATCACCTTGGCTTTTTCACTGGCGTTATTGCATTACGAAGCCAGTAAATAGTACTTTTTCGACTATTTTTCGACCCGCTACAGGTTGCAATGTATTTTGCACGTTTAGTAAGGCCATTTGTCTTAACTCGTCTTTTCCAGCTTGAGTACTGAGCTTTTGAACATCAGCAGCACTAAATGTTGTCAGTAACGCATCTTCAATTAAAGGAATATGCATTTTAGCTGTTTGACCATCGTCGCCTCGTACCATTAGTTGAACTTTAATTTCAACTAACCTTGCTCTATCGACTCCTGGTAAATTAAACAAAAACGGCCTAGGCATACCGACGTAGTTCGCTTTACCTTTGGTTGAATCATCTTCCACCACTTCACTTGTTGCTGCTGTGCCCGGTGTCGTTGAAGCAGACTCTTCATCTCCACCTAAAAAGAACATTGCAGCACCTGCGATAACCGCAAGCAACACCACACCTATCACAATAAAAATGATGAGCTTCTTTTTACTTTTAGGTTGGTTCTCTGTGGTTAACTCTAAAGACTCTTCTTCAGCCATAATTCATTCCATTTATTTATTGCGCTGCCAGTAAAATTATTAACATTCGCTATAGCGCACCAACAGTCTTAACTTGTTGGCTATAGATTACCGACTTAGGCGTAATAATCTATAGCAGAATTGCTACTCAGTGAATGTTTTGCTGCAATGTCGAGTTCTTGTGCTGATATTTCATCCAACATCGCATCACCATTGCTGTTTTGTTCATCATATTCAGATTTCGACTCGTTATCACCATCTTGAGAAACATGACTATCAGCAAGTTGAAGTCCTTCTTCAGCTAACATTTCGCGTAACTTAGGAATCGCTTGTTCGACGAGATCTCTTGTTTGTGATTGTGCGACTTGGAACTGTACTTGAGTTTGCTCACCGTGAACTTGAACTCTCACGACCATATGGCCGAGCTCGGCAGGATCAAGTCGAATTTCAGCATGTTGAACGCCTTGTCCAACCATAGTGATTAATTGCTGCTTCATCACTGGAGCAAATTTTTGAATCATATCTTGCATGTTCACCGCAGCTTCAGCCCCTTGGCGTAAAGATAGCTGGAATTGTGGGACATCACTTTTATGTTGCGCCGTAAAGCTGCTTTGATTTTGTAATGCTTTTACTTCAGTTGACTCTGGTGTTAACTCAGACGTTGCTGCGCTAGCAGCTGAACTGGCCAACGCTGCATTTTTAGCTATTTGTTTATCCATTGACACAGTTAACTCAGCTTTGGACAAATTGATTTGAGGCACCTCTTTAGAGGATGACTTCGTCTCTGCTTGGCTTGCTTCGCCTATTATCGTGCCTTTTTCGGCATTGAGATTCGCCTCTGCAGTATTTTTACTGGCTTGCATTTCAAGTGTCGTATTAACCACTGACTGAGGGTTCACTAATGATGCATTATTTGTTTGATTGGTATTAGCTTGCGTATTGGACGCTAAATTAGCGACGTTTTTAACTAAGTCACTGTCAGCCGCACCTTCATTAGCATTTGCAAGCACAGCTTGCTTATCTGTCAGAGCCATTAAAGGCAACGCTTGTTCACCGCTTAGCTGATGCTGACGATTGAAATCAGCAATCAATTGATTAAGCTGCGCTGGCGTAAGGCTCGCTAACTTCTCGCTATCCATTGATGAAAACTCACTTAACTGAGTGAGCTGTTCAGCCGTCAACGATGATAGAAAAGCGTTGACGGTTTCATCAACCTCAGTCTCAAGTTGTTCATCAGAGTTGATTGTCTGAGTATTTGCCAATAATTCAGAATCCAGCATGTCAGAATCTATTGCTGAGCCTTCGTCCGCTAAAAGCTCTTCATCTAACGGCAATTCTTTGCCACTTGGATCTGAAGGCCCGACTTTATCAAAATTTTCAGACATGCCAATTTGCGCAAAAATTAACTCTACATCAGCCTCTTCAATTGCGACATCAGACTGCTCTTCTACATTTGTCTCGCTACTTTTTGCCAACTTGGTCTTTTCAACATCCATTTGTGACGCTTGGTTAAAAACAGATAGAAAAGATTGATTATCAGCACCTTGCGATTTATCTGAACCAGTAACACTTGCAACTTTACCACTATTGCCTAATAAAATATTACTCATCTGCTGCATAACCAACTCCAAATCACTCCCCTAATCGAAACCATTAACAAGGTCATTTCTGGGGGTTTATCCATTGTCACAAAGCTGACACTTTGCGAAGTTAATACAAGTAACTAGCAAATTAAATGCCAAACTTTTATCTTTGTAAAAAGTTGCAAATTGGTAAGAGTAGTGACAGTAAACAGTGAAATGAAACTAATGATGAATTGATAAAAATAATAAAAAGACCTTAGCGAGATTTCTTGCGGATAAACTGCTGCATAGCAAATTCATCTGATGCTTTTTGTTCCTTTTTATTGGCAAGCTGCTGGGCTTTTTGGGCGTTTTTTTCAAGTAACAATTCAACAGCTTTGCGCTTTTGTTGTTTTTCTTGCCAGTGAACCTGACGATAACCCGTTTGTTTCTCAGCCTCTTTTACCGCATTAACTTGTTGTAATAAGGCTTGATCGACTTGCTTTATAAATTCATGAAAAGAATGATACTGGCTTGCGCTGAGGGTTTTTCCTTGGTTTTCGCCCATTTGTTTCATGTATTCAAGCCGATAATTATTAAGCGCATCAAGTTGGCTTTGATGTTTTTGTTGTTCAAGCTGAGCAGACTTTAGCTGAAGCGCAGCTTGCTCTTCAGCTTCTTTGTTCAACTTTAATACGGTTAACAAGGGATCAGTTCGGCGCATTATTTACATTGAGCAGCAATCTGCCCAACCATAGTTTGACTATCATCAAAAGTAATTACATCTTTAAAGCCTTGCCTTAAAAAGGCATTCATAGCCGGTTGTAGGCGAATCGCATTATCAATTCGAGGATCACTCCCTTGGGAATAAGCACCTATCGAAATAAGATCTCTGTTTTGCTGATACAAGGAATACATTTGTTTAACCAGTCGCATCGACTCAAGGTGTTCTGCTGAAATAACCATAGGCGCAACACGACTAATAGATTGTTCAATATCTATTGCAGGGTAATGCCCTGAATCTGCAAGAGTCCTTGATAACACAATATGGCCATCTAAAATCGCTCGAGACGCATCTGCAATGGGATCTTGTTGATCATCACCTTCGGTTAATACCGTATAAAACGCAGTAATAGAACCTTGACCTGGTCCACCATTACCGGCTCGTTCCACTAAACGTGGCAGCTTGGCAAATACTGAAGGCGGATAGCCTTTGGTGGCTGGCGGCTCCCCAACTGCAAGGGCAACTTCACGTTGCGCTTGAGCATAACGAGTTAAACTGTCCATCAATAACAAGACGTTATAGCCGAGATCTCTAAAGTATTCAGCTATTCGTGTAGACGTTTCACACGCTCGAAGTCGCATTAACGGTGAAGTATCTGCTGGCGCGGCGATAACGACCGAACGAGCTCGACCTTCAGGGCCCAAAATTTCTTCAATAAATTCTTTTACTTCTCGACCACGCTCTCCCACTAAGCCAACAACAATAATATCTGCCGTAGTCCCCCGGGTCATCATGCCAAGTAGCACACTTTTACCGACACCAGAACCAGCAAATAATCCCATACGCTGACCTTTACCTACGGTTAGCATGGCATTAATCGCTCTGACTCCCACATCCAAGGGTTCTGAAATAGCCCGTCGAGAAAGCGGGTTAATCGGTGGTGCATGTCTTGACGCTTGCTGTTCTGTGTTTAATGGGCCTAAACCATCCAACGGTGCCCCACTACCATCAAGCACGCGCCCTAATAAACTTAAACCGACATTTAACCCAGATTGCTCCCCCAAAGGTTGAACTCTCGCTCCTGGTAACACACCTCTTAATTCTTCTACCGGCATCAAATACAAGAGCTCATCATCAAATCCAACCACTTCAGCAATTAGCTCACCAGCCATAGTTTCAATTGAACATAAACTACCGACAGGTGCACGACAGCCCGTAGCCTCTAGCGTTAACCCTACAACACGCACCAATTGCCCACTTGCAACAGGGCGCAAAGGACTGACTTTTTGGCTTTGTATTTTGAGTTTATTCAGTAGCTGATGTTGACGGCTTTGCATCGTCGATATCCTCAGCAGTTACAGAAGTGTCAGGAGCTTGACTCGCTTCCTCTACAGGCGCGTCTGATGCTGCTAGATTGGCTATTTCAGGGGACAGTTGTTTTGGCGACAATGCAGCGTCAGGCTCATTCTCATCTGCAATCGTTGTTTCTGGCTCATGTCTAACTGGTGAAGATGTCGTCGTTGAATCCAAATCTCTTGCTGGTAGTTCATCGACAATATCAGTTTGATAAACGTTGGAATCCGATTTCACCGTTTGAACATTATGCTGAATACCTTGTGCTTGCTCTTGAAGCTGAGAGAGCACCTGCTTCATTCTCTCTTCAACTCGCAAATCCACGCTTGAACGTAAGCTATTAATAATACAGTCACCGGAATTCAGAGAAGGATCGGCATCGATTTCCCAATGGTTTTTTTCTAACTGAGCATCACTGTACATTTTGGTGACTAAGGTAGCGTCGTCAGGATGTAATCGAAGTTTTACTTGCTGTTCTTTAATAGGCAGTGAGTCAACACCTTGGCGTAACACAGATAAAATATGTTCTGGATGAGTTTTTAGCTCATGGCCCACAATGGATTTTGCCAGATTAATAGCAAGGGTGAGCATTTCTGACTCAATTTCAGCGTCGAGAATCATTAACGGTTGCTCAAACTGTTGCACAATGCCTGTTAAGCGCTCCAACATCTCATGCGCTTTATTCAATCCCTCTTCATAGCCTTGTTGCTCGCCTTGGCTAAATCCTTCTGAGTGACCTTGTTCTAACCCTGCTAATTTCCCCTGCTCAAGCCCTTGGTTATACCCATCTACTTTGCCTTGTTCAAACCCTTCTTGCTCTGCCTCTGCTCGAATTTGCTCAATCTCAGCCATGGTTGGCGGTAATAACGGTTTGTCATCCGCTTGCGGTGGCGGATTATTGGCACCTAAGTGGCCAAATAAGTTTGACGGAGCATCAGCTTGAGATTCAGTCACATCAGGTAATTGCCAGTGACTAAAATCATGTTCTTCATTTTCAAGCGGTTTGTTGGTTTTAGCGTCCGTCATCTTAATCGCCTAATTGACTGCAAAAATACTGGTTAAGTCGGTGATGTCACTCACTCGTTTAGCACAAGTGATTATAAGAACTCTTCTCCACCACCGCCGCCAAGCATAATTTCACCACTATCACTCAAGCGTCGTGCAATTGCGAGAATTTCTTTTTGAGCCACTTCCACTTCACTGATCCTAATCGGTCCCATAGCCTCAAGATCGTCACGTAGTAACTCACCTGCACGCTTAGACATATTACCCACGATTTTATCAGATAACTGGTCATCGGCCCCTTTCAAGGCTTTCATAAGTACATCTTGTTGTACTTCTCTGAGCAAGACTTGAATGCCACGGTCATCAACGTCAATCAAGTTTTCAAATACAAACATTAAGTCTTGGATCTGTTGCGCCATTTCCTCATCAGATTCACGCATGGTTTCCATAATCTGACTTTCTACGCCAGTATCAAGGAAGTTCATAATATTCGCAGCTGCTTTTAAGCCGCCCATTTTAGCCGCTTGTGCGCCGCCTTGGCCTGCAAACTGTTTCTCCATGATGTCATTTAACTCTTGCAATGCAGCAGGTTGCACTTCTTCCAAGTTAGCAATACGCATCATTAAATCTAAGCGGGTATTTTCTGGGAACTGACTAAAAATTTCAGCCGCTTGATCGGGCTCTAAATAAGATAAAACAATAGTTTGGATTTGCGGATGCTCATTCTGAATAATGGTGGCAACCTGACGTGCATCCATCCATTTCAATGAATCCAAACCTTTGGCACCACTGCCCATGATAATTTGTTCAATCAAATTACCCGCTTTATCTTCACCAAGTGCCGCTGTTAATGCTTTTCTGACAAATTCTTCACTATTAAAGCCAATAGATGAGAATTTTTGGATTTCTTCAAGAAATAACTTATGAACGCCAATGACTTTTTCTTGGCCAAACTCTTCCATAGCAGCCATTGCCATACCGACTTTCTGGACTTGCTTAGGTTCAAGGTGCTTCAAAATCGAAGCTGCATCAGCTTCACTTAGGCTTAACAGCAAAATAGCCGTTTTCTCGATACCCGTTAAGTCATCAGGGTTAAACCCTTTAGTTGCCTCTGCAACTGCTACGTCATCATTTGCCATCTTCTTGTAACCAACTCTTAATTACTTGGGTAGAAAGTTCAGGTTCATTAGCCACTAATGCCCTAATCGACTTGATCATATCATCATCTTTATGCAGGTTCGGTATTTGAATCGAACCGTCATCAGCATAACTGTAATCAGCTTGCTGAGTATTTAACATGCCTAATGTGTCTGCAGCGTACTGATCTTCAATTTCAGCAAGCTCATGGCCCAAACGTGTTTCTTCAGGCATCTCAACTTCGTTAGATTTCAATAACCTGTTTAGCATTGGACGAATAACAAATAATATCAGAACTAGCACTAATAATGCGCCTAGTATTAGCCTTACCGCTCGCCAAAACCATGGTTGTTCCCACATTTCAAGCGCTGGCAATTCTTCAATTAGTTGGTCCATAAATGGAACCGTTACCACCTCTAACGTATCACCACGTTGACTGGTAAACCCCATCGCCCCTTCTAATAAACGTCGGATATTAGTCAGCTCTTGTTCGGTTCTAGGTACTCTTGTTACCACACCATTTTCATCAACAGGTCCAGGCTTGTAGTCAATGGCGACCGATACACTTAATCTTCTAACCACACCAACTTGCTGACGAGTATGGCTAATAGTCGTATCAAGCTCAAAGTTACGAGTCGCTTCGCGGAAACTGTCTCCAGTAGCCGCTGTGGCTTCAGATTCACCCACTTCTTGTGGAATATCAGACTCCATAGGTGGTTGGTTTGATAATGCACCTGGAATACCACCCATTGCCTGACCCGATGAATTACGCTCAATGGTCATTTCGCTGCGTACTGCTGGTAAATCAGGAGAAAAACGTTTTGCTGTTTGCTCAACGGCAGTGAAGTCCATATTGACATCCACTTGCGAGGTAAAGTTTTCAGGGCCTAAAATCGGCATTAAAATAGAATCAACCTTATTACGATATTCAGATTCTTTTTGTTGAACTAACTCTTGTTCACGGCGAGCTCTTGCTGAAGCGCCATCTTGGCTTCCAGAGTTAAGTAAACGGCCATTAGAGTCAGTCACTGTGACTCGAGTAGGCTCTAACCCCTGAACAGCAGAAGCGACAATATCAACAATGGAATCAATTTCTTCTTGGCCTAAGCTGCCACGGCGCACGTTAACGACTACGGTTGCGCTAGGTTTAGACTTGTTTCTGGCAAATACATTTTCTTTTGGTAACGCTAGAATCACTTTGGCACGAGTAACACTTTTAAGCTCTTCAATTGCACGAGCTAAATTGACTTCTTGGCTTTGTTTTAATCTCGCCTGCTCCATGCGTTGACTCACACCAAAGCCGCTATCTTTACTCAAATAATCAGTTGGTTGGCTTGAGGTTTCAACACCTGCACGGCCTAATAGTAATTTTACATCTTGATACTTATCTTCTGGAATACTGACTACATCACCAGAAATTTTATAGGCAATTTTATTTTTATCGAGAACGTCCAGAACCTGGATCATTTCATTGGTTTCCATCTGACCTAGAGGTCTAAACTCAGGCTCTTGCGCCCAAATCATCATGAAAACCGCCAGCACCAAACAGACTGCCAACGCTAATATCATGGTGATTTGACGCATGAAATCAGCACTGCCAAATGAACTCATTAAGCCAGATTTGTTCTCTTGCTGAATCCCTGTGCTATCAACGGTATCTGAATCTAATACGAGATCTGTGCTCACAATAATTACCTACTTTCTAATCTGATAAGAGCCTAAACAGGCATGCTCATAATTTCTTTATAAGCTTCAACAAGCTTGTTTCTTACTTGCACAGTTGCTTCAAATGCCACACCTGACTTTTCACGAGCTATTACGGTATCTGACAGTGTGACTGTCGAATCACCCATTTCTAAACGTGTCGCTAGGTTGGCGGAATTTTTTTGTAAAGCAGTAACACTTCCAACGGCTTGAGAAAGTAACTCTCCAAAATCAGCCCCTGATGTATTACCCACCTTCTGAGTCATATCCGGTTGAATTGGAGAACGAAGATTAGGTGAAATTTCACCACGAAGTGATTGCATTTCTTGTAAAAAAGGATTTCCGCTAACCTGCATTGTAAACTCCTATTCGTCGGATATTTGACGACTAAAAACCAGTTACAATAGATTTAGCAATTAGGATGCCAATAATATAAAAATGCCTATTAACAATAGATATTGAGGGTAAAAAGCAGTGCGTTTGCTCAATGTGTGCGCAGCAATCGTCATTGTAGATAAGAAAACCTAGCGAAAGTGCTAGGTTTTCTGGCTGAAGTTAACAATAAAAGTGTTAACAGGAGAAAATTAAGCCGGCACTTGAATGCCCATATCGCGCATTTTCGCCATTTTATATCTTAAGGTTCTTGCGCTAATTCCCAGCTTTTCAGCTACCGCTTTGCGACTGCCATTACACTGATTTAATGTTTCCAAAATAATCACATGTTCTTGGGCTTTTAATTCACCCCCTAAGCCATCTGTTTCTGTGCTCGGTTTAGCTTTTTGCTCAGTAGGCTGCAGTGGCACTTCGGCACTATCAAGCACAATATCATTGCTTGTCACCTCTTCACCTGTATGCAATATCAGCGCTCGTTGAATGACGTTATCAAGCTCTCGCACATTACCAGGCCAGCGATAGGTCAGCAGCCTTCTACAAGCCACATCATCGATTGTGGGTACTGGTGAAATATTCGCAAGCTTTGCATGTTTCACTATCAAGTGACGAGCAAGCGGTAAAATATCAGCAGGTCGCTGATTTAATGCTGGCCAAGTAAGCGGAAACACATTAATGCGATAATATAAGTCTTCTCTAAAGGCACCTGAAGATGCCATTTCTTTCAAATCACGGTTGGAGGTTGCTAACACTCGAACGTTTAGCGATATCGTTTTACGACCGCCAAGGCGCTCTACTTCCCTTTCTTGCAGCACACGTAAAAGTTTAGCTTGCAGACCAAGCTCCATTTCAGAGATTTCATCTAATAAAATCGTCCCGCCTTGTGCCTGCTCAAATTTACCAGGACACGCCTGATAAGCGCCAGTAAAGGCGCCTTTTTCATAACCAAATAGGGTTGCTTCAAGCATATTCTCAGGTATAGCGGCGCAGTTAATGGCAATAAAGGGTTCATCTGCTCTGGCACTGTTTTGATGAATGTATCGTGCAAGCACTTCTTTACCTGAACCGCTCGGCCCCATAATCATCACTGATGCATCGGAACTTGCGACTCGTTGTGCAATTGACAGTAATGCCAGACTTTTGTCATCAGCGACAACAGGTTGATCGAGGTTTTGTTTTAACGGCAAGTAGCGTGACACTTGATTGAGCAGCACCTCTGGCGCAAATGGCTTCGCCAAATAATCCACCGCGCCTAACTTAATGGCACTTACCGCATTATCAATGGTGGCGTAAGCTGTCATTAATAATACTGGAATCTTATTATTATTTTGCTGGAGGTAATTTAATAAGCCGATGCCACCAATGCCATCCATCTGAACATCACTGATAACCAGATCAAAATCATTAGATTTTAACGCTATAATGGCTTCTTCGGCTGAACCAACATCAACACAATCGTAATGAGCTAGCATCAATGTATCCAGTAATGCTTCTCTTAACGATGCATCATCCTCAACGAGTAGTAATTTTGCTTCACCCATGAGAAGTCTCCGTTTGAGTTAAACTTGCCTTAGCGTTGACTTGTTCATCAACATTATGCACTGGGAATGAAAGCCTGATAAGGCAACCTTTATCGGGTTGCGATGACACCTGCACCGTGCCGTTATGGTTTCTCACAACGGTTTGCACTACAGCAAGCCCAAGTCCTGTACCTTGGCTTTTTGTGGTAAAAAAGGGCTCAAGTATTTGTTGCTGCATATCAGCAGCTAGCCCTTTACCATTATCAATCACATCAATATTCAGACGATGATCGGTTGAACTGGTTATGATACGTACTTCAGTTGCATTGGCTTCTAAGCTGTTCATCACTAAATTGTTAATCGCTGAACTTAATGCATTGCCATTAGCTAAAATCTCATCACTAGAATGATTAAAATACTGTAATTTACACGACTTGTTTTCAGCAATAGGTTCACAGTTAGCTAACACAGGTTCAATAATTGCTTCAGCCAATAAAGCCTCTGAGACATCGTCTTGTTTATTCTTAGCCATTAGCAGCATGTCATTAACTTGTCGCTCAAGTTCATTAAGACGATCAACTAACTTAGACTGAAAGCGTTTTTTAGCCGTTTCAGCCAACTTAGGGCTGGCTAAGTTCGACGCATATAACATTGCAGCAGAAAGCGGAGTTCTGACTTGATGAGCCAATGTCGCGACCATTTTCCCAAGCGCTGATAATCGCTGTAAATGCGATAAATTCTTTTGAAGTAAGCGGGTTTCAGTTAAATCCGTCAGTACAATTAACTGACCAGGCTCCGGTGTTAAAGGGGTAATTGCTAACTTAACTCGACGACCATTTTTAAGAGAAACCTCATGACCATCATCTTCTTGGGGAGAGAAAGCACGATTAATAATTTCAAACCACTTGGCACCTTGTAAAGGTCTGCCTAATAATTCAGTGGCCACAGGGTTAGCAAGAGTGACAACACCATCCCCATTAATAATCACAACGCCAGATGGCATAGCTTGTAATATATGCGCCATTTGATTTGACATATTAGCCGCCTTTTGCGGAACCGCTCGCTCATTTTGTTCAATAAACTGCTGATTAAAAGGCGCCGATGAACTGACTGAGCCAGTTAAGTCAATTTTAGCAGTGCTTTGCTGAACTGAATCGTCATCTATATTAAAGGCATAGTGCTCTGCTGATGCTTGCGCCGTTACTGATTGTTCTGAAACTAGTTGCGCTGAAAACATAGCCACTCCGTCAAAATATTTACTTTTAACAGGCTAATGCATTTGGTATGCCACTTTAATCAAACTTATCAAGAGGCATAAAAAAGCATGCCAGAAGGCATGCTTTAATAGAACATTTTTTGCGCGATGATACTAGTCTTTACTCATACCGTATTTACGCATTTTCTCAACGAGTGTCGTTCGGCGAATACCAAGCATTTCTGCAGCCCTTGCAACGACGTTATCTTGCTGCTCAAGTGCTTGACGGATCATATCGATTTCAAGCTCGGCTAATAAATCTTTTAAATTCACGCCTTCAGGAGGTAATTCGCTTGGGAATCGTGTTTCAGGGATTTCGATTGGCTCATCATCACTGAAAATTGAAGCTAAGGCGTCACGCTCTTGTTGCTCCTCACTGATTTCCACGCTGTATTCAGGCACATCAATATAACGATACTTACGTGGTAAGTCATTGACATCGACAAGCCCGCCTGGGAATAAAATGGTTAGCCTTTCAACTAGGTTAGACAGTTCACGTACATTACCAGACCAGTTATGTTCTTTTAATGACTCTATCGCACGTTGGGTAAAACGAATTTTACCGCGACCTTCATTAAACACACGGCTAACTAATTCTTGCAATAACAGTGGTACGTCATCACGTCGTTCACTTAACGATGGCATTTCAATTGGAAATACGTTTAGTCGATAGTATAAATCTTCACGAAACTCATTCTTATCAATCATGGTTTCAAGATCACGGTGAGTCGCAGCAACCACGCGCACATCTGTTGTAATCGTTTTAGAACCACCGACACGTTCAAAGACTTTTTCTTGCAGTACACGTAATAGTTTTACTTGCATCTGCAGCGGCATATCGCCAATTTCATCTAGAAATAATGTACCGTTTTCAGCTAATTCAAAGCGACCTTTACGGGTAGAAATCGCGCCAGTAAAAGAGCCTTTCTCATGGCCAAATAACTCACTTTCTAATAACTCAGGTGGAATAGCACCACAATTGACAGGAATAAACGGTCCATCACGTCGCTCTGACATATAATGAATATTACGAGCAACCACTTCCTTACCTGTACCAGATTGGCCCAGCACTAACACAGTGGCATCAGACGTTGCGACTTGGCTTATTAGGTGACGGACATTGGCAATCCCTTCACTACGACCAACAAGTGATCTAAACAGTTTGGTTTGATTGGCGCTGGTTGGTATTTGAGGTTGCTTAGCTTGACCGTAAATTTGGCAAAAATGAAGCAGCTCAGTGAGCTGAGGATAGTTTATTGGTTCTTCGATTGTACCAAGTACATTCACGCCATTAATCTCTTGCGAACCGATTAATAGAACGGGTTGCCAAGGAATTGAGGATTGCACATCTTTAATGAATTCAGCTGAAACAGATTCAGTGTCGATAACTAAAGCTCTAAAACGAGAGTCACGAGTTAACGGCGCAAGATCATCAGTTGAAATGAGGTGATGTTTTTCATCTAAAAATTCAAAAATACAACAAAGACGAGACACGCGCTCAGAAGGTTCAGCAACAATTAAAATTCGTTGTTCTATTTGCATCATTAAGAAGGCCAAAGCTCTAGTTATTAGTAATTCAGAGTCAAAATTCTTCGTTATCAAAAATCAATAACGCTCACCTGACTTGAATGTAGTTTATCACGCTATATTTCTATGAGTCAGATGACACAATTATAATATAAACATTAACATAGAAGATCGCGAACACATATTTTTTAATCTTTACTTAAATATAGCCAAAACTGCAATAAAGTTTAAACGAATACGCAAAAATAAATACTGTATTATCAGAGCAAGAGAATCAAGCTTGATCAGCCAATATTCTACCATGCTATTGATTTAAGTCACTAACAGCTGTTTTTATATACAACCAATACGATAAGCCAGACTGGAAATGCCATTTATGGACGAATAGAGACGCTCATTTTACCTGTCGAAATACAAAAAAGGCGCCTATGGCGCCCTTTACAATGATATCAAAATTAACTCGCTTCTGACGTCATTTGATGCATCTCAGCAGGGATTGCATCCCAACCTTCTTTAATCGTTCTTAGGATGTTTGTGACATCATCAATGGCTATCACATCATTATTCACGTTTGCCTCTGAAATACGGCGTAACATGAAATCATAAAGATCACTTAAATTGCTTGCAACAGAATCTTTGACGTCCATATTAAGACTATTATTCAAGCCATTTATGATACCTATTGCTTTGTTAATCGCGACACCTTTAGCCTGTAAATCATGATTTTCAATTGCGTATCGGCTTTGCGCTAATCGTAATAAAGCACCATCGAACATCATTTGAATAATTCGATGTGGAGAAGCAACAGCTATCTCACTGTCGATTGATACCTTTTGGTAAGATTTAATTGATCCTCTCATAGGGTTCACCTTTGCTACTTATTTGAGTCTATAGATTGATAAACATTAATTTGGCGCTGATTTTTCTTTCTAGCCTGAAGTAAAGATTGAATGTGTTTTTGCAATGCTATGACCTTCTGCTCAAACACTTTGCCAATAGAAATCTGTTGTTCTAACATTTTTCTTTCAGTTTCTTCATCTTCAAATTTCAGGTTATCGAGTAAAATTTGACGCTCACCTATAAGTACTAGCAAGTTAGATACCAACTCATCAGAAGATTCATTTTCTGAAGGAGTATTATCAATATTTTTTAGCAATTCTTCTATTTGCAGGTTTTTTTCAGATAGTTGTTTCATATAAATTAGCTACTTGGCACAGAGCCTGGTAATGAATTTAATCGCTCTGTTAATCCAGAGCTTTGTTGATTCAATGATGCAACGACCAAATCCATGGCATTAAACTGTTTAAATAAACGTGCTTCAAGTAACTCCATTTTCAAACTAAACGCATCACGCTGATCGTCTAAACGGCTTTTCTCACTGGTTAAACTATTATTACGGCTATCAATTAACCCACCCGTTTTAACATAACCTTCGACCATGGTATCTAATTGGCTTGCAATACCTGTGTCAGGAGTCGCAAATAATCCTTCAACTAAATCCATGTTTTCACTGATAGATTCATCTAGTTTTTCGGTATTAATTGACATTTTTCCGTATCGATCAGTTTCAATACCAATGTCATATAATGCAACGCTCTGTCCGTCAACATCGACTCGATTACTGATCATGCTTCTCATTTGGGATTCTATCGAACGAATCATTGAATCCCCTTGCAGCGCAGCGGCTTCTTCTTTTTCAGTGTCATATTTAGACATATCACTGATTGAAGTCACTAATGTATTGTATGCATCCACAAATGCTTGCACATTTTCTTTAACTAGCTCGTCATCTTGCTCAATTTTTAATGTTGAGGTTTTTGATACATCAGCATCAGTTAGCGAAAGCGTGACACCAGCAATGGCATCGGTAATTTCATTAGATTGAGAAGTAACCTTTTGACCATCAATATAGATGACGGCATTTTCCGCATTTTGAAGTGTCGTCAAATTTCCAGCGCCAAACATGTCATTTAACCCAGAGCCGGCAGTATCATTCGCAGTAATTGTCACTTCATTGTCGGTACCTGGCTCATCAGAGCTAAACACGATACGGCTACCATCATCACTTTTAATGATCGTTGCAGTTACACCAGAGTTGTCTGTAGCGCCATTGATTTTTTTAGCGATATCTTCAAGTGAGTCGGTGGCTTCAATATCTACTGAGAAAGCTTCACCATTAACCGATAAATCCAGGCTACCAGTTCCCACCCCTAAACTCGGGTCGGCCACATTGGCTCCAGCCACTTTATGAGAAGACGCCAGCTGTTCTACTTGAATTTGATAACTGCCTGATTGTGCATTCTTATCGGCTGTAGCGCCAAAATAAATGCTTTCGCCAGTCGACACTTTACGAATATTAAGTGCATCTGGGTCACTCAACTTCTCTAGTGCATCTTGGAATGTCGATAATTTACTTTTCAACGAACCAATGGCTGACACTTTTGCATCTATTGTCGCTTCACTTTTATCGAATAATGCTTCTTTAGGGAGTTTTTCAGCATCGACGAGTACACCGACAATGGTGTTGATATCTAGACCTGAGCCAATACCAGTTGCTGTTAATGCCATAAATTCCTCACCTATTATTCAATAATTCTTACATTAATATTAAAGCAAAAAAACGCCTTAATTATGCCTCTGTACTAAGCAAAATCCCTGCCACTTCAGCTAATTTTTTCGACAGTTCTAACGCTTCTTCATTAGGTATTTGCCTAATGACATCACCAGAGTCAATATCCATGACACTGATCACATTTTTCCCAGAGTCATCATCCACTTTAAAGGCAAGCCCTTTACGCATTATTGACGCCATATCATTTAGGTCATCAGTAACTTCGGCTAACTCTTGATTATTTGACTCTTTATCAACATAGTCTTTAGCTTGTTGATCTGACTTTACTAACTCAGCAACTTTGGTTTTTTCTTCTGCGACCTGAGCTTTACTCTCAGTCAGTTGACGAGTCCCCATATTATCAGTAAGGGTATTTGAGGTACCAGTAAAATTGATATCCATAGCCATCTTACGCCTCTTAATTAGTTTAGTACGATAATCAATATCAAAACGACAAAAGGGAGACCTAACAAGATCTCCCTTCTCTAATCATCAAAATTTAATTAACTAATCAAATTATAGAAGAGATAATGCCACTTGAGGTAACTGGTTAGCTTGTGCAAGCATTGCAGAACCTGTTTGTTGTAACACTTGGTTTTTAGTCATTTCAGCGGTTTCTTTCGCGAAATCAACATCTACAATACGTGATTTAGCATCTGCAACGTTTGCTTGTGTATTTGCACTGTTAGCGATGTTATGTGCAAGACGGTTTTGTTTCGCACCTAAATCTGCACGTTGACTATCAATTGTTTTAATAGCTGCATCAATTTTGGTAAGAGCTGAAGCTCGACCCGCAGAAGTTGCGTTAGTTAGTGAGGCAACTGATAAGCTTGCAGAGTCACTTGTTTTAACTGTAATAGTGATATCTTCGCCATCTTGGTGACCTACTTGGAAGTTTTTACCACCTGAAAAACTACCATCTAATAATTTAGTTTCACCAAATGCGGTGTTATTACCAATTTCAGTAATTTCTAGCGCAAGTTCGTCCATTTCAGCTTTAAGAGCCGCTAAATCTTCAGCACTGTTTGCACCGTTCTCAGATTGTACCGTTAAGTCACGCATACGCTGAAGCATGTTTGTTTGCTCTTGCATTGCGCCTTCAGAGATTTGAGCGATTGAGATTGCGTCGTTAGCGTTACGCATACCCACTTCTAAACCACGAACTTGAGAGTTCAAACGGTTCGAAATAGCTAAACCAGCCGCATCATCTTTTGCGCTGTTAATACGTAAACCACTTGATAAACGCTCCATTGAGGTTGCTAAGTTACCTGTAGAAGCATTTAAGTTCTTTTGCGCTTTCATTGATGTTACGTTTGTATTTACTGTAATAGCCATAATTTGTTTCCTCTTTATACCTGGCTTTAAAACTTGCCTGTCTCTATTGCCAGGCGGGTCTATTGGGTTACAAATACTTTAACGGCAGCAATTTAGGTTACTTTAGAATTTTTTTGAACATTTTTCGCACATCAAGCCTTAGTCACATAAAATCAATAACTTAAATAAACAAAAAAGCCATACTTGTTATTATTTAAACAAGTATGGCTTAATTTTTAGCCCGAAAGATTTTATAAAAAGCTTTAGGGTGTTAACTCGGTGTCATTAACCTAATAATGATAGCGCCACTTGTGGCAATTGGTTAGCTTGAGCCAACATTGAGCTACCCGTTTGTTGCAACACTTGGTTTTTAGTCATTTCAGCGGTTTCTTTCGCGAAATCAACATCAACAATACGCGACTTAGCATCTGCAACGTTAGCTTGCGTATTTGCACTGTTTGCAATGTTATGTGCTAGACGGTTTTGTTTTGCACCTAAATCTGCACGTTGAGTATCAATATTTTTAATTGCGGCATCAATTTTGGTTAGCGCTGATGCACGTCCTGCTGAAGTCGCATTTGTTAACGCTGCAACAGATAGACTTGCCGCATTACTTGTTTTAACTGTAATGCTGATATCTTCACCATCTTGGTGACCAACTTGGAACGTTTTACCAGCAGAAAAGTCACCTGTTAATAATTTCGTGTCACCGAAAGCCGTACTATTACCAATCGCGGTGATTTCTTCCGCTAATTGATCCATCTCAGCTTTCAATGCTGCTAAATCGTCAGGGCTGTTTGCACCGTTTTCAGATTGAATAGTCAAATCACGCATACGCTGCAACATGTTTGTCTGTTCTTGCATCGCACCTTCTGAGATTTGCGCTATCGAAATTGCATCGTTCGCATTACGCATACCAACCTCTAACCCACGAACCTGCGAGTTCAAGCGGTTAGAAATAGCTAGACCGGCCGCATCATCTTTTGCACTGTTAATACGTAAACCACTTGATAAACGTTCCATCGAAGTACTTAAATTTTGCGTCGACGCATTTAAGTTCTTCTGTGCTTTCATAGATGTAACATTGGTATTTACTGTAATAGCCATAAATAAATCCTCATTCTTAGTTTTGTTGCCAAGACTTTGGAGCTTGGCTAAATTTTACAATTTAACGTTGGTCTTTCTTGCTTTATATATCTTGCAAGATCTGAACGCCTTACTAGATATAATCAAACAACGAAATAGAACCGACTTTGCCGAACACACTCGACACGGCATTTAATGCCAGTTGCTGTTTTTCAAATTCAGTTATTGCTGCGGCATAGTCCAAATCTTCAAGCATGGATAATGCGCTATCATTAACGATTTTTTCTTCAGCGTGATTCGTAGAGATACTCTCTAAACTTTTCAAGCTATTGCCAGCAATACTTCTTGCTGTACTGACTTGATTTTGACCACTATCGATATTATTCAATAGCTGTGCCAACTTTGAGTTTCCTTGAGAAGTATTTGGAATAGTAGGATCTTCAAGCATCGCAATAGCTTCATTAAAGGTATCTAGAATACTGACGGTTTCTTGAGGTTCCATGGTAAAAGAGTCACCTGCGACAGGCTGACCTGACAGTTGAACTTCTATACCGTTAAAACTTACCGGATTGCTAGGATCAAAGTTTGCAACCGTTGATACGACTGTGCCGCCCGAATCTTCAATTTGTAAATCAAGGACACCTGCGTTATCAACAAACTTAAAGGTATAGGTATCTTCTACGTGTGCAGCAGAATCAAAAATGGCCGCCTTATCAACAACAAAATCACCCTGTTGAGATGGCAAATAATTGACACCATAATCACCAAGCGGATTAGGTGCGTTCATAAACACAGTGTCACCTGGCACATTTGTTCCGATGGTAACACCCGAGGCAACGATACTTTGCCGCTCGCCACTGTCACCGCTGTAAATTATTTGACCATTATTATCAAACGCAAAAGGTGGATTATTAGTATTGTTGCCAGCAAAGATATAATTACCCGATTCGTCTTTTGTGTTGGCAATCGACATTAACTCTTCGAGACTATCTTTCATTTCATCGGCAATCATTTGCCGTTCCGATTGAGATAGGCTGCCGTTTGCAGCGCGCTGTAGTTGCTCACGCATACTACTCATAATTGTTTCTGTGCTGCCTAACTTGCTTTCGCTTAATCCAAGGTGCTTTTGTGCATAGTCAATATTCTTGACGAATTGATCCACCAAGGCGTTTTTCTGTTTTAAGTTATCAACACCAATAGCTGCAACCGGATCGTCTCCCGCGGTATTAAGCCTTTTGCCACTTGCCAGTTGTTCCAAAATTTTATTGGTTGAAGACTGACCTTTAGACAGACTTAAAGTATTTTGATGAAACATTTGAGCAGTTGAAATACGCATGACTAATTCTCCTAACGAACAGAACTAAGCAATGAATCAAACATTTGCTGAGCTGTTGTCATGATCCTGGCTGAAGCTTGGTAAGATTGTTGATAACGCATTAAGTTGGCAGCTTCTTCGTCTAAGTTCACTCCCGACTCACTTTGTACACGGTTATATGCTTGTAGATAAACAGCTTCATTTGATTCAAAAGACACGGCAGCGGCTTTGGTTTTGCTAGCAATATCAAGCTTACTACCTTCAAACACGCCAGCTAAGGTCGTTGTGCCGCCATTCATTAATTTTTCATCTGACAGTTTCGCCATTTCTATCGCATTGCTGTTATCTCCTTCGGCAAATGATAAATCGAAGGTATAACTGTCGGTTACGCCAGCTGTTGACGTGTCGCTAATTTCAAAATCAAAGCCATAAGGTGTACTAATTTGTGGAGGAGTAAATGCCGTTGGGCCACCAATTGCTGCGCCACTGGCGTCAAAAGCTTGATAAGTATTTGTAACGGTATCGATTTGAATAGTGATTTCACTATCAGTCACAGGGAAATTAGCATTTGTTCTATCTATGCTAGTTAACTTAACACTGGTGTCACCCGAGTTAGTGGGTTCACCAGTAATTTTAGGGGCAGCTGCTGCAATACCTTTGGGATCGGTCATTTCGACACCAATACCTGCTGCGGCGCCTGCATTGGGTCTAATTTCAAACTTATCACCATCTGCAAAACCTGCTGGCACCGAGTCAATTTGGATACTGAATCCATCTCCGCCCGTTAACTGGTTATTGACAGCATCATAGGTCAAAGCTTGTACTTCACCTGTTTTAGTATCTTTTAACTCATAGGTTGAAGGTGCAGTAAACGACAGTTCATATGAACTTCCTGTCAATTCACCGACATCATCTATGTTGACTCGGATTTTGGCTGTACCAGTATTACCGTCAAATTCACCGACACGCCCAGCAGACATCAGTGGATCATTTATATCAGTAAATATGTTTTGACCAATTTCACCATTTAAATCATAGCCATTTGACTGCATTTCATTGAATGCATCAGCAATACCTAACGCTAATTGACCTAATTCTTGGCCAACAGGCACTAAGGTTTCATCGCGAAATTTAAATAGCTCCCCAAGTTGACCGCCTAGTTTTGATCCATCAATAACTAAACTTTGATTACCAGTGGTCGTGGTCAAACGAGATTCATTGGGATAAGGGTCTCCAGTCGTGGTACCGATTTGCATTGAAACTTCACCAGACACCAGCATCACAGAGCCGCCTAACATGACACTTTTAGCACCATTCTCAAGCGGAATAACGTTGACTTCGGAATACTCACTTAACTCCAAAATAAGTGCATCTTGTTTATCTAGTAACTGGCTGTCTGGACTTTCGCTTTTCATTAGCTCTAGATTAATGCTAGCCAGCTCATTGCTGATTTCATTGATGCGATCAGCCATCGCGCCGATTTGACTATTAGTCTGTTTCATCTGTGAGTCGAGATGAGACTGCATTTGATTTAGGCTACTTGCAGCTTGTTGCGCTGCGCCAAGCATACTGTCACGCATACCGATATCGGTTGGTAAATCGGCCACACTATTAATGCTTGAGAAAAAGTCATTTAATCGATCTGGCACCATTGAACCAATTTGTGAATAGAGCTGATCCATCTCATTCATTTTGGTGTAACGAGTCTCTGCGGCGCTCATTGAGGTTTGGCCTATACGCAACTCTCTGGCAGCAAAGTCATTGTAGATCCGCTTTACATCAGTAACGTAAGTACCCGTACCATAAAAGCTGTTACCAATCTTTTGGGATTCTAACGACGACTGCTCGGCAACTTGACGGTGATAGCCAATCGTATTGGCGTTAGCAATGTTATTACTGGTAACGCCCATTTGAGATTGAGCCGCCAGTACGCCGGTGCGGGCGATATTTAATAAATCAACAGCCATTAGTTAGTCTCTCCTGGTAATGCAGACTTAAGTCCATTAGTCACTGTTTCCATCACTTTTAGCACTTTCTTTGCGTATTGAGGATCAGTGGCGTAGCCAGCTTTTTGTAACTCATTAATAAATTTTGCAGGTTCTGCAGCCACTTTTTTGGCCTCTTGGTAACGTTCACCATTGGCGATAAAGGACACAAAATCATTAAAGCTTTGTTCAATACTGTCGTACATTCTAAAGTTAGCTCTTTGTTTAACAGCTTTGCCTTGCTCATACTCCAAGGTGTTCACCGATGTCTTATCACCCTGCCAGCGAGTGTCGGCTTTAATGTTAAACAGGTTATTACTAGCCGTGCCGTCTTGACGTCTGATCATTTTCTGACCCCAGCCTGTTTCAAGTGCTGACTGAGCAAGCAACACTTCAGGTGTTGTTCCCAGAGCTTTAGCTGCTTTTTCAGCATGAGGATAAAGCGTATTAACAAAATGCGCAGGGTTGCTAAATTCGGACGGCGCTTTATTGACTGATTGCGGCAATTGATTGCCATTAGCGGCAACTGAAATGTCATTTTCGCCCGCCAGAATTTTCGCCATTGCTTGCTCATCAATCACCGAGTGATGACTGGCAAGCTGATTAACATTTACTACTGGTTCATTGGGTGTTTTTTGTGCAAATGACGTTATTGGACTGACCGCAATGTCTGCTGATTTGTTATCAAATAAACCATGTTGAATGTTTGCATCAATATCGCCACGAAGGACAGAGGCAGGCTTAAATGGTGTATCTTGAGGTGATAATTGCTGAACCATTAAATCAGCAATGCCCAGCATACCTTTATCAGACAAGTCCACTGACATCTGTTGATCACGCATGTTCTCAAAAAACTCAGTGGTTTGACTGTTCATTGGACTGTCTGATTTAAAAGCTGCGTTAGCATCACGCATGCTTTTCATCAGCATTTGAATAAAGATACCTTCAAACTGTTTAGCGACTTCTTTAAGTGCCGCTTTCTCGTCTTTCTGAGCCTGAGAACGTAATGAATCTAGTCCTCCTAGATCCAGAAAGTGCGATGAATTTGACAGCTTTTCCATAGTCGTACCGACAATATTTAGATGATGATAAGTTCACCATGCAAAGCGCCTGCCATCTTTAACGCTTCTAATATTGCAAGCACATCAGAAGGCGCTGCGCCAACCAGGTTTACTGCTCGTACTAGCTCATCTAATGTCGTACCTGGGTCAAACAAAAACATTCGACTGTCTTCTTCAGCAACATCAATGGTGCTATCAGTAGTGACAACCGTTTGACCATTTGCAAATGCATTTGGCTGCGAAACTTGCGTTGCTTCTGCAATGGTGACCGTTAATCCGCCATGCGTCACAGCTGCAGGCATTAAACGCACATTTTGGCCAACGACAATGGTGCCAGTGCGAGAGTTAACAATCACTTTCGCAGATTCATCAGCTATCTCGACTTCAACATTTTCTAATGTCGCTAAAAAAGAAACTCGCTGTGATGCATCACGAGGCGCACTGACTTGAATAGAGGTTGCATCTAACGCTCTTGCCATACCTGGACCTAAAAAGTCGTTAATTGCATCTGCCATACTTTTAGCGGTAGAAAAATCTGAACGACGTAGGTTAAAAGTTAGGTGATCCCCAGTCGCAAATGGACTCATCACACTGCGTTCAACAATCGCGCCACCAGGAATACGCCCAACTGTTGGCGTATTTTGAATCACTTGCGAACCATCTAAACCTTCTGCACTGAAACCACTGACCACTAGACTACCTTGCGCAATAGCGTAAACATTGCCATCAACCCCTTTTAAAAAGGTTTGCAGTAAAGTACCACCACGTAAGCTTTTTGCTTCACCTAAACTCGATACGGTAATGTCAATATTTTGACCGGGCTTAATAAATGCTGGCATCTCTGCATGCACCGCTACCACGGCCGCATTCTTGGTTTTAGGGTTCACATTATCAGGTAAATTAATGCCAAAGTTTTTCAGCATGGTTCTGAATGTTTGTTCAGTGTATTTGGTTTTTTCACCAGTGCCGGGCAAACCAACCACAAGGCCATAACCAATCAGTTGGTTACTACGTACACCTTGAACGTTGGCAATATCTTTAATTCGCTGCGCTTGAACTGGCGCAGAAAATACCGTTAATGCAACTGAGGCGGTAAGGGCAATGGAGATAAATAAAGATGAAATTTTCATGGCATACTCCTTAGAAAGGCCACCATTCGCTCATAAAGAATGAGCTTAACCACCCTACTTTTTGAACATCTGCAAATGTACCCGTTCCGCTATATTGAATGCGGGCATTGGCTACTCGAGTTGACTGAACTGTATTCTCAGGAGTGATATCTTGACTTCTTACCATGCCTGTAACACGAATAAATTCATCGCCATTGTTAATCGAAATCCATTTTTCACCACGGATAACCAAGTTGCCATTACTGAGCACTTGCATCACGTTAGCTGAGATACTGCCATCAAGGCTGTTTGATTGGTCAGCATCAGCTTCACGCTTGGTGTCCATCGCATCAGAATAACGTAAATCAAGTGGTACACCTTTAATGGTCACATTGCCGCCACCAGCATAGATAGGGTCAACACTCAAATTAGAGTCTTTTTTGATTTCGTTATTGGCGCTTTTTTTAGCTTGAGTCGATTCATTTAACAACACTGTGATAATGTCACCGACTTTATGTGCTCGTATATCTGAATATAAGCTCGACGATTGATGGTCCATGTAAATCGACCCCGTCGACACCATTTTAGTTGGTGGTGCTTCTGGATACACTGGCGCATAAAATGGATCATCAGGTATAGGTTTTTGTTGCGTTGAACTACAACCGGCAATGAAAATAACGGATGCTAACGCTAGGTATTTATTCATAATCCAGTTCCTTTCAATAACAGTTATAGGTTCTGAGTCACGTAAGACATCATCTGATCAACAGCTGATATCACTTTAGAGTTCATTTCGTAAATACGCTGACTTTGAATCAGGTTTACTAGCTCTTCAGTCACATTAACGTTTGATGTTTCTAATGCCCCTTGGCGAATAGCGCCTAAGCCATCTAAAGAAGCTGTTCCCTGAATAGGCGTTCCACTTGCGCCAGTTTCGGTATACAAGTTTTGCCCTAATGGATCTAACCCTGATGGATTAATGAAATCGCTCATGGCTAACTGTCCAACAACTGTGCTTTCTGTCGCGCCAGATAATTTTACTGATACTTCACCTTCGGCAGAAACTGTAATTGAAGTTGCATCATCAGGTATGGTGATTGACGGTTGCACGACATAACCAGAACCTGGAGTCACAATCTGGCCATTTTCATCTAAGCTAAATTGACCATTTCGGGTATAAGCAGCGGTGCCATCAGGCATCTCGACTTCAAAAAATCCAGGGCCTTCAATCATTAAATCTAAAGAGTTATCAGTGGTTAACATGTTACCTTGGGTGAACATTTTCTGAGTTGCCACGACCTTAGTACCGGCACCAATGTTCAAACCATTCGGCAGCTTAGTATTATCTGCACTTATACCACCAGCTTGATTAACTGTTTGATATAGCAAGTCTTCGAATACTGCACGGCTTTTTTTGTAGCCTACGGTGCTCGCATTCGCCACGTTATTAGAAATAACTGCAATATCGGTTTGTTGGGCATCTAAGCCTGTTTTACTGATCCATAAAGCGGGATGCATAATTATTACTCCTAACTAACTCTCATTAAGGATGATGAAGCACGGTCTAGCTCTTCGGCATTTTTCATCATCTTCACTTGCATTTCGTATTGACGCTGGATATCAATTAACGCCACCATTTCTGAAACAGCGTTAACATTACTGCCTTCAACAGCCCCTGTTTCGATATTCACATTAGGATCGTTCGGCGCATTTAAGCCCGAAGTCAGCCTAAATAACCCATCTTCGCCACGCATCATTTCTTCATTTGATGGATTAACTAATTTAATTCGTGCCACTTCTTCAACCACATCCGCAGTTGCACCCTGAGGTCTTACAGAAATAATGCCATCAGGCGAGATTTGAACTTTGTCGATTGGTAGCGGCAAAACTATCGATCCAGCCTCTCCCATAACAGGGTTGCCTCGACCATTAGTTAATAAGCCTGTACTGTCAAAACTTAGACTACCGGAGCGGGTATACGCTTCGCCGCCATCAGCACCTTGCACTGCAATCCAACCTTTATCTTTAATCGCAATGTCTAAATCACGACCCGTAGTTTTAATTGGGCCTGAACTAAAATTTTGCCCAGGGCTTTCAGTCATAGAAAAGACACGTGTCGGTAAGCCTTCCCCAAATGCTTGCATAGAGCGAGCTTGAGCCAAATCAGCTTTAAAACCATCGGTATTCGCATTGGCTAAATTATTGGCACGAACAGCCAAAGCATTCATATTTTGCTTTGCCCCACTCATGGCAACATACAGTAATTTGTCCATCTGCCGCTCCGTCAAACTTTTTACATAACTAAAGATATAACTAGAACTAGCAATGAGTGTGCCAATATATAAATTGTGAATAGAGAATGGCTAACTAAATGAAATGTATTTGAAAAGCAGGAAGTGAAAAGAAAAACAATAAGAGGCAAAAAACGAAAAGGCAAAGAGTTGCCGTTGCGGCAACTCTTTGTCAAAACAAGTCAAACTTATCGAATTTGAAGAATCGACTGATTTAACGTGTTATTCACTTCAAGTGTACGAGAGTTCGCTTGGAAGTTACGTTGTGCAGAAATCAAATCCACTAACTCAGTGGTCAAATCAACGTTAGATTGTTCAAGCGCCGATGAACGAATACTACCAAAGGTACCACTATTTGCTTCACCTGCTAGCGCTGGACCAGAATCTAAGCTGGCTTTCCAAGAAGTATTACCCACTTGGGTTAAACCTTGCTCGTTAGCAAAACGAACCAAAGCAACTCGAGCTAATGGTTCAGTCGAACCGTTACTGTAACTTGCTGTCACTAAGCCATCTTCGCCAATACCTACGTTAGTCAAACGACCGACGGTGGTACCATCTTGAGTTAACTCAGTCACTTCAAATGGAGATGCATATTGAGTTGGATTATTAAATCCAACGGTGACTTTTTGACTGCCATCAGCGCCAGGGCCTAATACGTTAGCACCATTAACACCCAGCTCAACAGTTTCAACCACCGCAGGATCTGAGCCTGTATATGCGCCCGCATCATTGAATTTTAATACCGAGCCTTTCCAGCCTGATGCATTTTCAGCAAATCTTGTCGTATCAGCAACACCGTCACCAGTCGTATCAGCGCCGTATGAACCACCATTTGCTTGGTCAAGGTCAACTTGTTTGCCATCTACAGCATAGAATGCAACCCAATTACTTTCACCGGTATAAGCCCCTTCTGTCGGCTTAACAAAATAGGTGGTCATAATGTGCGATTCACCAAGTGAGTCATAAATCGTCACTGAAGTCGATTTATTAAACGTGTCAGGATCGTTGGGATCAAAGTTAGCAGGATCTAATGGCGTTTCACCCACATCAAGGTTCATCTGAAGGCCAATATTCTCAGTTTTCACTGGGCTACCTGCCGTATCAGGGATCTTAATTGGTTGAGTCGTCGTTAAACTAACCGAGGTAGAGTTACCGTCAGCATCGACAGGGAACCCTTGTAAATAGTTACCAGCAGAATCAGTCATGTAACTTTCTGAGTTAACTTTAAATGCGCCAGCACGAGTGAATGCGTGATCTTGAACTCCCACACCTGATGATGTCACAAAGAAACCACCGCCACTTATCGCCATATCTAAAGAGTTACTGGTAAACTGTAAACTACCTTGCTGAAATTGCTGTGCAACCTGTGTCGTTGTCGCACCGCCACCGACAGCAGTTTTGCTGTTAGAGAAAATTGAATTAGCATATACGTCAGCAAATTCGGCACGAGATTCTTTAAAGCCTACGGTGTTAACGTTAGCAATGTTATTCGCAGTGGTATTGAGATCTTTTTGAGCTGCAGAAATACCACTCAAAGCAATGTTAAACGACATAATTCACCCCTTTCCTACTCATTCTGTTTGTTTTACTGACTGCCACAGCTGCCAGCTTTAAATTTGATAAGCTAATTAACTTTCAGTGACAGCTAAAACATCTGACAACTGAATACCACCAATACCACGTAGGTTTAATATTGCCCCTGTTGTGGTGTTACCCAGTGACACGCTAGTCACATGCGCATAGGTCGATACTGCTAAATCTTCTGATTTTCCATCAATTTTGCCGTTCGCTTTTATCGCGTAATTGCCTTCAGGAGCTGGGTCGCCATTTTTATCTAGCCCATCCCATGACACATCAATGTTACCGCCTGCAGAACCGTCAACTTCAAAGGTTTTAATAACTTGGCCACTTTCATCTTCAATACTGACTGTTATGGTATCGATAGAAGTTGGTGTACTTATCACGCCATTGACTTCTGGACTATCTGACGATATGTGCCCCGTATCAGACGGAATTAACACTTTACGGCCTACTAAACTTGAAGCCTGCAGCGCCTGACTCGAACTCGTTAAGTTATTTAAGTTGAGAATTTCTTCATTCAACTTGGCAATGCCGTCAACGGTTGAGAATGATGCCATTTGCGAAATCATTTGATCGTTTTCAACAGGCTTAAACGGATCTTGCATTGATAACTGTTGACTCAATAAAGCAAAGAAATCTGATTGAGTCAGTTCCTGGCTATTAGGTTCAGGTGTTTCTGGCTCTCCTTGTAAGGCCACACTGTCTAAAAATGCATTCCCTGTACTGGCTGTTTCTTGTGTATTGGATGCAATACCAGTACTACTAGCAGATTGAGTCTGTGGTAAAGACTGACTGCTGTAAGGATTAATGAGGCTCATCTTTTACCCCCCACAAAATTCATATTACTTACCCATACGAAGTGTTTGTTGCAGCATTGATTTTGCCGCATCAGCCACTTGGACATTCATTTGATAAGAACGAGATGCTGAAATCATATCCGCCATCTCTTCCATCACATTGACATTCGGTTTGTAAATAAAGCCGTCACCATCAGCCATAGGATGATCAGGAGAAAACTCCTTTAATAACGGTTTATCACTTTCAACAATGCCCTTAACACTGACACTGTGAGAACTATTTTGCTCATGGCTTGCTTTGGCCATTTCGGCTTCAAAAATCGGGTGACGAGCCTTATAAGTTTGATCAACACTACTGGAAACTGAATCAGCATTGGCAATGTTACTGGCGGTAGTATTAAGTCGCACTGATTGTGCTGACATACCAGAACCCGACACATTAAAAATATTAAATAGACTCATGATTAATCACCTCTAATAGCTTTACGCATGCCTGAGAACTTGCTTTCAAGAAAACCCAGTGACATTTGATATTCCAAGGAGTTCTGCATAAAGGCCGCTTGTTCTTGCTGAGAATCAACGGTGTTGCCATCACCCGTATCTGGTTGATTAGGCACTCTAAACTTTACGTTTTCTTGGCTTTGCGCTTTCAAGTCGAAATGTTTGTCAGTTGTTTGACTCATCTGTAATCCGCTTTGCTTAGCACGTGCGCTGTTCATTGCTGCAGCAAAGTCGACATCTCGAGCTTTATAGCCTGGCGTATTAGCATTGGCGATGTTGCTGGATAGCACTTCAGCCCGTTGTGCACGTATGCCCAAAGAGTATTGATGTATACCTAAACCATTTTCAAAATTAATCGCCATAAAATTGCCTCCACCAGCTAACTGACAGAATTAAAGCAAAGCTTATGCCAAAAAAATTAGATTATTAGAAATGAAATGATAAAAATGAAAATGCCAACGAATGCTGGCATTAATAAATAAAAATATTCAACTATTACAATAAATTATAGTTAACTCTTCTTCTGGTAATATATACCAGGGTTGCACCTAACCATATTGAACTCGTCCGTTAATCCCGAGATAGACTCTGACGCCCCTAAAAACAAAATACCGTTAGGATTTAAAGCGGCAGCAAATTGCCGCAATATTTTTGCTTTTGCCTCTGGGGCAAAATAAATCAGAACATTACGGCAAAAAATAATATCAAACTTTCCTAAAAGGCTATAACTTTCAAGAAGATTGTGTGCCCTAAAGTTTACCAAACGCTTCACATTATCTTTCACTTTCATGTTACCAGAAGGCAAAGGATCAAAAAATTGGCGCTTACGCTCAGGTGATAACCCTCTAGCGAGGGCTAAACTATCGTATTCAGCATTTTTACAACGCTCAAGCATTGACGGAGATAAATCTGTCGCTTGTATGGTTGCATTACCAGGTAATGCGCCTGGTTTACGTTGCTGGTATTCCAAAATCGTCATCGCGAGTGAATAAGGCTCTTGCCCTGAAGAACAAGCAGCAGACCAAATTTTTAACGGTCTTCCTAAGCGACTGTATTCAGGTAATAATGCATTATTGAGCAACTCGAACGGATATTTGTCCCTAAACCATAAGGTCTCATTCGTTGTCATTGCATCAATGACTTCCGCCCTTAAATGCCTTTCCGTTGGCTTCATCGACCTTTTAACCACTTCTGATAATGACGGCAAATCATATTTACCCATCAAAGGAGCTAATCGGCTTCTTACTAAATATTGCTTGTTGTCACCTAATACAATGCCGCTGTGCTGTTCTAAAAAGAGCTTAAACTGATTATATTCTGCTTCAGCGAGTGATTTATTCGTCACATTTACATCCTATTATAAGAAATGACACTAGCGTCACTTCAGAGTGAACAGGTTACTTTTATTAACTTATCACGACTATCGACAAGCACAACGTATTGCTCACAATAACTGTCTGACTATCTATTTAATCATAGTCAGACTTATCAATATTGCTTATAAAATTAGGTGTTTATTTACAGCAGATGCTAATTCATCTGGATTAAACTTGGCGATAAAGTCATTGGCACCCACTTTCTCAACCATTGCTTGGTTAAATACACCACTAAGAGATGTATGAAGTACCACTTTAATGTCTTTCAACTTAGGATCGTCTCTAATTTCAGCCGTTAAGGTATAACCATCCATTTCTGGCATTTCGATATCCGAAATAATCAAAGGAATTTCGTCAGCAACATTATCCATCTCAGTCGCAATCGCTTTAAGCTTTTCTAGCGCATCTTTACCATCAATGGCGGTATCAATTTGCAAATTAAGCGACTCAAGCGAACGAATAATTTGTTTACGGGCCACTGCAGAATCATCAATGACCATGATGTGATAATGCTGGTCACGATCAATGGTTAACGCTTCATTAGCTTCTTCACTGATTTCAGTCTTAACAGGTGATATCTCGTCTAAGATTTTTTCAACATCTAAAATCTCAACCAATTCACCTTCGATTTCAGTTACCGCAGTTAAATAAGAGTTACGCCCAGCCCCTTGTGGTGGTGGCATAATCGATTCCCAGTTCATATTGATAATACGTTCAACTGAACTGACTAGGAACCCTTGAATACTTCGGTTGTATTCAGCAATGATAATAAAACAATTCTCTGTCGATGTAAGAGGACGCCCACCTGTTGCAGCACTCAAATCAATCACAGAGATGGTTGAACCACGGATATGGGCAATACCTTTAATCAGCGGACTCAAACGAGGTAATGTCGTTAACGGAGGACATTGCAGCACTTCTTTTACTTTAAATACGTTAATGCCAAAACGCTGACGTCCATTCAACTTAAATAGTAACAACTCTAATCTGTTTTGACCTACAAGCTGCGTACGTTTATTAACTGACTCAAGAATACTCGACATAACCCTGCCTTGTTTTATTTATACTGCCCCTAAGGACTTTATTACTTATGACTTAAAGCGACCATAAGCCATATTTGTCAAATTGTAGCATACGCTGCAATTATTTATGTCGCGATGACTATCGCATTTAGGTAATAGGCATACTTATTGCTTATTTAAACCGTATCGGTGCTTTCAAGCCAAAAAAGTCAAACTTATGACTCTTTATTTGCCCGATAACCATTTATCCAAAATCAAAGCGTTGTTAGCTTAACTTAAAAGTATAGAGGTATTCTGGCCACCACCGCTAGAAACAAGATATGAAGAAAAACACATTACTGTTATTGCTCATTCTTTGCATTCATTTACCGGTTTTTGCCAGTGAACAAAGCACTATTACCTATACTTTATCGACCATCACCGAGCTAGCTAAAGAGACAGTTGCAAAAAAAATTGCAACCAGTCCAAATGCCACCCCCAATGCGAAAGTGAATATCATTCCCCAAAGCTTAGAAGGAAGGTTAACGCCACCCGCTTGTTACCCTCCTCTTTCTGTTGCTATGGCAAGCGACCGACCGATTAATCGAACCAATACCGTTAAAATTAGCTGCATCAGCCCAGACTACGATTACCCTTGGCAAATGTACTTATCGGTTAAAGTCGAAGTCATGTACCCCGTCGTCACCGCAATTGGCATCATTGAAAAAGGTGAGCTCATCACTCCTGAAGCCATCGAAATTAATTACGTTGACCAACACAGTATCCGAGGACAGTTTTTCTCAGACACAAGCAACATAATCGGCACCCGCTCTAAAAGACGTGTCGCAGCTAAAGCCCCATTGCTGAATAATAACCTATGTTTTGTCTGTAAGGGGGATTCGGTATCCATTTACGCAAAAACAAATAGCTTTGAAATAAAAACAGCTGGTGAAGCACTAAGAGATGGCAATATAGGCGATGCAATAAGAGTCAGAAATGCCAACTCAAACAGACGATTAGATGTCATTGTCACCGGAGTTGGCGAAGTTGAAGTTAGGATGTAAAATATTCCTAAAGTTTTTTCCAACAGGGTCGATAGCCTGTTAGGAAAACCATAAATTACGCTGGAGCCTAAAATGGCAATTGATATTAACAATCTTAAAACAGCATCACACACTCAGTTGCGTACTAATCGTGACTCAGGTGCTGCCCCAAAAGCTGCCGAGTCAGCTGGGCAACAGGCTGCACCAATTAAAAGTGATTCGGTCAGCATTACCTCGCAAGCACAGCAGCTGCAAGGAGCCCAAACTAACATGGCATCTTTACCTGAAATTGATCAAAGCAAAGTTGATGCAATAAAGTCAGCCATTTCAGAGGGACGTTATAAAGTCGACCCTGAAAAATTAGCGGCGAATATTGCAAGCTTTGAAGCTGACATGAGCGGACTAAATTTCGACCAAGAGTAGCGTCATACCTGCTCTTGGATAAACAATCATCATCGCATTACGCCTTGTCGTTATGATGTGGGTTTTTATAAAGAGTAAATTATGAATGAATTACTACAGCTGTTATCTTTTCAGCACGGCACGTTGTCGTCGCTGAAAAAACTTGTATCTGCAGAAAAGCAGGCCTTAGCAGATCAAGATGCCGACACCTTGCTAGCACTTGCACGCGAAAAAGTGGAGTGTTTGAATACGCTTCAACAAAATGATGAGAAATTAGCTAATCATCCTGATAAATCTTTGCTCAATTCAGAGCCTAAACTCATTGAGAAAGTCGCTGAAGCTAAAACCATTCTCGAAGAGTGTAAAGACATCAATAATCAAAATGCTAGCTTAATCGAACTGAATATTGCGAGCTTAAATCGCTTTTCTCAAGCCATGCAAATGAGTAGAAATGCCACCAGTTTAACTTATAACGACAAAGGCCGAACGTCGACAATTTCATCTTTAGGCCAAAACCTCAAAGCCTAAAGCTAATATCGATTTAAGCCATGTAGACAGTTCATCCTAGGTCAGCTGCAATCTCTCCAATGGCAAAACAGCATCGCTAATGACAAACATAAAAAAACCGCCTTTATTGGCGGTTTTTATTTCTGTCGGATTTTACATTAAAAGTATGTCACTTCTTTTACACGACGGGGGCGATTTTGTTGCTGATAAAGATCCCACACCTGAGCAAAATCCAGCTCTAACTCGGTCACATACATATCACCCGCAGGATAGCTTTTTACTACTTTCGCGCCTTTAATCATTCCTGACACATTGGCAGAAACGGTTTCGTTATTGAGCATCCAGTCGCTCATTTGACTATGAGCATCAATCTGTTGACCATATACTTGCTCTGCTAATTCTCGATATGCCGCGATTTTTGACGCTTGCATGGCCATTAGAACTTTATGTGACTGCTCTTTCGCAGGCTGAGTCGCTAAAGGCGCATAACCAATTGCAGTTAACTTAGGGAACTGATCTGGCGCTTCTGTTTCCCATTGCACATATTTATCATTACTTGCACAACCACTTATCGAGATTACCAATAATGAAACCAATAGAACCACTAACTTATTCATAATTTTGCTCCCAATACTACGGCATTACCTTGACCAGACGCTTCATGGCGGAAAAGCAATCCATCTTGAAAAATGACTTGATTTGAAGGTGATAAATAGCCAGGTAAACTATTCATATTCACAAAAGTTTGTACTGCTGACACCACCCGATTATTAGTCACATTCACAATTCTTGCATTAAGAACTAAGCCCATTGGTGTGGTATCCATAGTCGAAACGACAACATGAGAAACAGGCAAATCAGACGGAAGTAACTTCCAATCTCGACTTAAAATAAACTCGCCCTGCTCAGTTGAACGTAATGCATTCGCCACGTTTAAATCGACCAAGTTAAATTCATGACTATGAAAAGCGGCAACAAAACCTTGCTGTAACTGTAAGCCTAAAGCATCCGTTTTGCTGTAATCACTGGTATTAACCGGAGTGGTTACAAGTAAAGGTTGGTCAGAGCGTAAACTGTCATTTTGTAATACCAATTCATTTACGACTTTTTCAGCCAATATATTCACATGTGATTTAGGGGCTAGACCGGCTTTAGTAATGTCATATTGTAAAGGCGCAGGCTGCACTTCAGGTTCATCACTAAACCAAAAGCTAGTTTCAGTAGGCTTTTCTACATAAGCTAACTCATTTGTCGACACAGGCGGCTCGCTAGCGCAAGCAGCCGCTAGCAACGCAATGGGAAAAATGATTAAACGGCTCATGGCTTATTCCTTATTACAATGACGTCTCAGCATTGATGTGATGTTAGGTTCAGTAATGTTGCCACTAACAGGCTTTAGGTCCAATCAGAGCACACATTAAACACACTATAGATAGTGTATCGACCACACATTCAAAACCTTTACCTTGAAATAAAGAATTTATCTCCATCTGTTCACTGCTAAAAGCTCATACAGGCATGGTTTTTGCTTTTATTATGATAATTAATTTAAGTCGTGCTAAACCGTCATAGAGTTGGCACCCTTTTTCTTCGATATTGTGAAAAGCGAACATGAACATGCCAAACGTTAGCTCTAAATATTTGACGATTATCATGCTGGTTATTCTTTCAGCTTGTTTCAGTCACTCTGTATTAGCGCAAAGAGTTGAAGTGTCAGGAAAAGCCAAAATTATTGACGGCAATATAGATAAAGCCCGCGAGGATGCGATTAATCAAGCATTAAACTATGCCAGCTTAAAAGCGGGTGTGAACTTTAATAGCCAGCAAAGTATTAATCAGGGCAACTTAACTCAAGATGCATTTCAAATAAAACGCATGGGCCAAGCTAACGATATTGAGCTCGTGTCTGAAATCATCAGCGCATCAGATATCACGGTTATGTTGCGGCTCAATCTTGAGTCTAAACCCCAAGCACAGCAATGCCACAGCCAACAATTAAAAGCGGCAATAATGATCCCCCAAGCCATCATGCGTGACCGCTCACAACTTCGATACGGACAACTTGCTAACTTTGAACAAGCTTTATCACAGCAGTTTGGCAATTTATTAAATAATGGCTCTGACTACAGTTTTGCTCGTATGCACGCCGAGGAGAAGCTTGACCATACCAACCAACTCATCAACTTCAAAGGCCAACGCATACCAAGCTGGCTTGGCGAAATAACCGACAGCCAATATATCTTACAACCGGAAATCCTGGATATTTCAACCGAGCCATACTCGAGTTCTTTATTTGGATTATGGGATGAGACACCTTTAAGACAAATTAATTTACGGTTTACCATGTTCCATGGCATTAGTGGTGAAAAAGTGTGGAGCAAAGACTATCAAGCAGAAGCTGAGTGGGATTTTGAACGAGATGAAACCGTGTCACCTTCAACCCAACGGTTTTGGGGCTCAACTTATGGTCAAACTATGAATCAGCTTTTACAACAAAGCACTCAAGATATTGATAATTTACTAAATTGTCGACCTTTACTCGGTCAAATCGTTGCTAAGCAAGGTAATAGAATCATCATTAATTTAGGCCGTCGAAATAACGTCAAAATGGGTGATAACTTCCAAATCGTGTTACAACAAAACATTCCTGATAGAGTGAATTTAATGCGAGCTGTTGCAACTAAAAATAGAGCCACGGTCACAATAGAACAAGTTTCAGAAGAAAGCGCCACAGCCTTACTAGAAGGTATTGAAAGCTCTGGCAACATACAGATCCAAGATATTGTGATTAAGATTTAAAAATTAGTGAACGTGAATCGATAAAACATATACCAATAGACAAGAAGGTTTTACTTACAATGGCTACATCACAATCAGTTTTTAATAATCAGTTCGCCATTAGTCAATTTGATGAGTACTACTTGCCCTGCATCAACAGGAATACCTTTGAAAAAGAAGACTCTATAACCGCTTTTAAAAAGAAGTATAAACACGATATTTTTAAGGAAGATACATTACACGTCATTCTAGGTCTCGATTCTGGCTTATTGGTTAATTATATTCTTGAGTCTCCACAGGTAGCAGGAAGTAAATACATTTTTGTAGAGCTACCAGAAGTCATGTCGATGTTAAATATTGATATACCAGAGGAGCAGCAACACTACCTTAAAGTGCTAAGTCTTGAAGAACTTAATGAACATATAGAATCGGGCGAAGATGATTTATTCCTTATAAAAGATCAAATCGCCATTACACTCTCATTAGCCGCCTCTGCAGGCGTGGTTGAAGAATATTCAGGCTACTACAGCCAAATTTATAAGTTAATAAAACAACAAACCACCTCACATAAAGCAAATTTTACTCAAAAGTCATTTTTTGTAGAACAATTTTTCAATGTTGTCGAAAATAACCAACCAGCTTCGATATTGAAAAATCAATTTGCAGGTAAAACTGCAATAGTGATTGGTGGCGGCCCATCACTTGATGAACATATTGATTGGATTAAAGCTAATTATGAACAGCTTTTCATTCTTACCGTATCAAGGTTCGCATCAAAGTTGTCTGCTGCTGGGATCCCAGCTCATATTATTGTTTCAGTAGATCCTCAAGATACAAGTTTTGAGGTTAACCGCGATATGATGAGCCTCGCAAATGAAAGCCTGTTTATTAACTCACACCATGTCAATCATAGAATCATTGCCCAGTGGAATGGAAAATCATTGTTCTTAGGCAATCGGTTCCCATGGGAAGAAACTAACAACATTCTTACCATTGGTCCTACGGTAACCAATAGTGCTATCAGAGTGGCAATTGAGATGGGCTTTAAACAAGTGCTTTTAAGCGGCGTTGATTTATGTCACTCCTCTGCAGGCGTCACTCATGCAAAAGGAAGCGTTGAAGCCAGTGCCGGAAGTAATAATAGTATTATTCATGAGTGGGTAGAAACCTACTCAGGTAGCATTGCTGAAACGCCAATTCAACTGATACATGCAGCACTCGCGCTAAAAGAAGAAGCTGAGACTTACCCTAATGTTGAAATCGTTAACCTATCTATAAATGCAGCTAAAATTCAAGGTATTACCCATATACCAAAAGAACAAGTTTCAATTGTTTCAGCTGATTGCAGTCCAAGTCAGTTACTCGAAATGGTTCCATCAGCTAGTGAAAACAAACAAGAAAAATTACAACGTATTCAAACTGAATTATCTGCTGCTAACGAGGCTTTTAAAGCTATAAGCAAGCTGGCTATCAAAGCCTTACACATTAATAATGAAGCTAAAAAGTTGAAACAGCACTCTGCAGCGTTTCAAGCTAAAGCGAGTGAAATCGATAAAATTGAGCAAAAAATAAATAAGAAATTTCCAAAATATAATATGTCGATAAAGGTATTCGGATATTTTGAGTTTACGCAATTTCTGACAACAAAGAAGACTCAGGATTGGTCCTTTAAACAAATGAATTCGATGACTCATTTGTACTATAGTGCTTATCAAATCATTACTGAACAGCTTCAAGAGTTAACTGAGACCGCACTAGATATTGTCAAATTAAGACGTGAAGAAATAAGCGACGCACCATCAATAGAATTGATTACCGAAGGCTGGAAAAAGCACAACCAACCGGGACGAGTCAATATTTTTCAAGCAATGCTCGACAACACAGTCGCTAGCTCTTTGACACTAGATGAAAAATCCAAACTAAAATCAGCAAGTGACAGCTATCAAGATCAACTCACAAGCTTTGCTCATCCATACTTTTCGATGAAGAAAAAGAACCAAAATTTAGACAATACATTAGCCAAAATTTTAGATTTGAAACAACATAAGAATATCGATGGTTTAACACTACTCACTAACAATATAGAGCCATTAATTGCCAATGATAAGTTTGCACATAGGTTATTCCATCTCGCGTTGCATTATGTACATTTTTTAGAAAATAACTTTGATGCAGCATTAACTGCGTTACTGGAAATTGAACCCACAAGCCGAACTGAAGTCGAATTAAAGCAGCAGTTATTGCTTGCGCTTAAACTACACAAAATTGACTTAGCTGAAGAAACAATAACGTCTTTGGCTCATTACAGTGACGAATATTACCCTCAGCATGCCCACATATTGTCCTTACAAGGTAAAAACCAGCAAGCATTGGATTTGTATTTAAATTATTTAGACAAATACCCTACTGACGAAAGTACATTGATTAAACTCGGCGTCTTTTTAGCAGGGCTTGGGCAAATCGAAGGGGCTAAATCAGCTTTCGATAATGTGATGCAAATCAATCCTGATAATGTCACCGCTAGAAACTACCTAAATCAGTTAGCAACAGGTAATGCATCTTAAAAGTCTATGATGTTGAAACTACGCGTTAGTTGACGATTAAAGGTCAACTAACTCAAATGCTTAACTATTAAGCATTTAAATTTGAAGCCTTTTAATCATATTAAAAGCTTGTATAATTGCCCTGTCTCCCTATAGCTCAACAGGATAGAGCAGTCGCCTCCTAAGCGATCGATCAGGGTTCGAGTCCTTGTGGGGAGACCAATATTAATATTTAGCCTTTATAAATCAATGGCTTATTAGGTTTAGTTGCCACGAAAGCCACCCAGTAACCACCTTGGCAATGATTAGTTAAATTTTTCCACAAAGATGTTAGCTTTATTCTTAATCGTCCTTGATAGAAAACAAAAAACAATTAACTAATTTAGGCTGCACACCCTGCATTAATGTAATACTCTTTATAAAAATCGATTTTAACCGACTATAAAATAACGGATTATCATATGTTTAAAAATATTTTACTACTTTCATCAATGCTAATTCTTCTTTCCAGCTGTGCAACTATGACTCCAGAAAAAGCAGCATCATGGGACAGTCAAACGCTCTGTGATACTTTGGCAATAAGCCGTCAGTACGGTGACATTAAATTTAACCCGAATGCTCAAATGATTATTTCTGAATTGGAAGTTAGGAATGATTTTACCTTTAAAGAGATGGAAGCTATCAAAAAAGGGGAAATATACATAGGTATGAAGTTAGCTCCAATGTATTGCTCATGGGGTACGCCAGAAAATACGTCATTATCTACTGGCTCTTGGGGGACAAGCACACAGCATATCTATTCAATTGGTACTTATGTATACACTGAAAATGGTAAAGTCACTAGCTGGCAAATGTAGATAATGACTATTAAATTTATTGCCATCTAGATATTTAGCTCTACTTTTAGTGGATGAGCGACACATTAGGAAAGCGTAAGGATTAGTGAAATATTAGTGACATATTATGTCGAATCTTACCGTTTTATTACCGCCTTGACTGTTCCACTTTGTATTGTGTAACTTAGGATTTATTAGGGTTTTATTAGGGATTCTCAATGTTTGATAATTGGCATTATCGAGCATTAGAAATGTCTGTTAGATGCAAATCATGTTTGCTGTGCAATATGGCGCAGGTAAGTAAGGTTACAAGCCACAATTAAATCTGGTGTGTGAATAGTCACATGTGAACCCTACAGTATTGAACGGTGTCATCTACTAATTTCTTGAGTCCTTAAAGGCATTAAAAAAAACCACTCGGTTTAAGTGGGTTAGTTGAGTTAACTTGTTTTTAATTCCTCTGATAAGTGCTTTTAAACCTTAACAATACTTAACAGTTGATGACTGTAAAAAAGAATCTGAAACACTCGATAACCTAATAAATATTAGCTGGGTTTATTGTGGTTTTTCCTTAAGCCTACTGTGACCATAGTTATGGCACCCTTGATACAACTTTCCCTTGCCTCTACCTTTAAATAAATAACTTACATGAAATACCAGTGCAACCATAGAATGCGAATTGATAAGCTCACCCTTTGGCTGAAACAACGAATCTGACTCTATTAATAAATCATCCCTGCTTAAACGGTAATGTTTAATCCACGTAGGGGTTGACCCTCCCACATTTCCCCATATTGAAGCTATATTCAATTTTAGCCAGTTAGGACTTTGAACCTTACGCCCATCCAGCATAAGTACAATGTGGTAATGCTGATTTTTACCACATTCAATTTCACCTGCCCAAGAATAACCAGTACAACTACCTTCATAATGCCTTTTAATTCTTTTCTTGAGTCTTGTTAGAAACTTATCGAGTTGAACATTGTCATTTCTAACCCTCAAGCTATCAACGGGAAAACTCAAATCAAATCTAAATACAAAAACTTTCGATGACCAACTTAGCATCGCCGATAATTGATCTAGCCAGCACTTAAACTCCTTTAAATTAACTCCGCTTTTAGCTGAATTTATACGCCAGATTTTATTTTTATGCTCAATATAATCTTGATAACTAAGATACATAGAACTTCCATAGATATTATTAAGTAACCCGCAAGATAATCGTCATAAGTAAAAGGCTAAACCTTATTCTGGTAACAGCACTCAGGTTAGTGAACACTATCTTAAGGGGGAAGGAAACACGGAAATGCGCTTTACCAATCTTAATGAATCTAAATCACTTAAATTAACTACTGTTTTTATTATGTTTTTTTTCAACTTAACAACCGAACTTGAATGAATGACCATGATTAGGCTATCCTTATTAAATGGTTAGCAGTCGTTCCGCCAAGATTGAGCTGCTAACCATGTTTTAACCTAAAGGGCTTAAGCTATTGCTTAGGCTCTTTTTGTTGACTTGACGAAAACTCCCAATCATTTGCCGCAAGCTCATTAATACGGTTTATCAGCCATGTTGCCCCACGCCACTTTATAGCCTTTCTGAGTGCGCGATCTAATACTGATGTACGCTTTGCCCATACAGCTTTACTTACTCGTTTTCTCATCGCTTCCCTGTCGTTAAAAAACTCTTTGATCTGCTCAGTGGTCATTATGTGATAGCAATAGTTACCATGCGCCCTCTTGCTTGTTATCTCTACGCAATGATTAACTCTCAATGCAGAGATAATTGCGTCCTCTTTATCTACTTCTATGTCAGCATAACCCCTACCAACTGGGCTTGTTGTCATCCCACTGAGCAAGAAAAGTAAAATATTTTTGTGCCCTAAATCCATTGATGCCAGCTCTTTAAAAGCGTCAGGATGATCCTTCTTTATCTCGCCTAGCGTATACCGTCTAATAGACATTTTTAGTTCCTTTTTTCATGGTTTGCCCTAAAACGGTGGCTGACAGGTGGCTAAACAACACCCCCAAACAACAACCTATTTAATATCAGGCATTTAAATACTTAGCTTTATTCCTATGTAAGATAAAGCTAAGCTGTTCTAGTTTGAGTGCGTGAATCTATAAAGGCATCTAAGTCCGATTTTCTGTAAAAAACTCGTCTGCCAATTTTAGCGAAGGGGATAGGATGCCTATTTACAGAACGCCAGATATCAAGGGTTTCAGATTTGATACCTAGATACTCGGCAGCTTCTTTATTTGAAAGTCGATCTTTTAGAAATGAAATTGCATGTGTCATGTTTATAGCTCCATCTGGTTATTGTTTAAACTTGATGAAGGTATAATACCCCCTTGAAATTATAAGAAATAGTTGGGGGGAAACTATAATAGTCCCCCCCCCCTAAGAGTTATTTGTTCTCATACTAAATTGACACCATCTTTAACACACTTTATAAGCCATTCGGCTTGCCAGCTATCCGGCTTCATTAAGTCATCCTTAGTTATGTTTAAAAACCTGCCAGCCAAAGCATCGAACCGTTCTCTTATTGTTTTATTTGCCAAGCCGTATTTCCTTGCTGTAGCAGAGATGCCATTAACCCTAGCGAACTCAAGCATTTCAACGCTCTCATTTGCTGACTTGCGTTGCCTGTGATTGGGATTCTGAAAAACACTCTTATACTCTTTTAACGGATCTCTACCACAAAGATACTCCCACAAAAGCCACGCCACCTCCTTATCATCTCCAGATGCGTTAGCCCTACACCAATCAATAGCCTGATTATTCAAGTCACACTGTTTGTTAAATATTCCAGCCTCTTGAAGCTCTACCATTTTCTTATAGTTAATGTATCTCGACTTACCACTGGTCATCTCAAAGCCCTCCTAGTAGTTCTTTTCGTTGTTCTGGTGTAAGTGCCTGCAATTGTTCTTTTAAAGTGTCCACGGCTGTTTGAGGGGGGGCACAGATTTGCTCAAGCCCTGCACGAACCTGACTTAAGTCGTGATGTGCATATGTTCTTTGAGTAATAGCAATTGAGCTATGCCCTAACGCCTTTTGAATTATCGCTAACTCTATGCCAGAACGAGCCATTCTAGTGGCTGTAGAGCGCCTTAAATCGTGAAAGGTAAGCCTTTGCGCTTTGTTGTCAGAGTAAAGTCCTGCACGCTGTGTTACACGCCTCCAAAACGAACCTTGACCTGTTTTCTCGACAACATGACCTGATTTACTTCGCTTATTAGGGAACACAAACACTTCACCATCTTCTGCGTCTTGGCTTCTACGGTTTAGTATTTCCATTGCTGTGGGGATTAATGGCACTACAAGCCCTTTTTTAGACTTGGCTTTACTTGCTGGAATAGCCCAAATTTTTTGAAGGGGGTCTATTTCTTCCCACCTTAAAGACAATACACAGCTTTTACGTTGACCTGTCATCAGAGCGATAAGCACAATGTCTTTGTAAATTTGTGGCTCATCTTCTAAAGCTGTCAATAATCTAGCTTCTTCTTCTTCGGTTAAAACCCTTTCCCTTGGCTGTTCTGCAAACTTCTTAGCAACGGCAAAATGATTCTCAGCAATTAAGCCCTCTCGCTTGGCGTAGTTAAAAACAGACTTGATTTGAGTTAAGCATTTATTACTTACAGAGGGTGATTTTGATGCTTTCAACCTAGCGATGATTTGTCTTGCCTGATCATTGGTTAGGTCTCTTACATCGTCTTTATCAAACAGCGGGTTTGTATGGAGGGTAAAAATACACTCAGCATCTTCGAGGGATTTAGGTCTACGCTCACCAGCAGTAATCCTAACTTTAAAGTCAGCTTTGTATGAGTCGAACAAGTCTGAAAACCTAAAGCGGTTTAAGCGCCTTTCTCTTGCTGCTTTCTTTTGTTCATTAGGATTAATCCCTTGCCTGAGCAACTCAAGGTTTTCTAATGCAGCTTTTCTGGCTTGTTCAACAGTCATTGAACCAAACTCACCAAGTGTAATGGTAAGCTTCTTTCCTTGGTGTTTTTTAACTAACTTGAATACCAGACCACCTTTTGAGGTGAAAAGTAATTGCAGCTCTTTGATTTCCGTATCACCACAATTATAAGAAATACCTTTACCAGCAATGGTTTGAAGCTTTGTCTTTGTAAATTTAAAACGTTCCATATAACCACCTATCAAACCACCCCCTAGCCACCAGAGAGGTAAATAACCGTATATTTACGGTAAGATTCATTAAGGTTATACTATCATCGAATTGACCTCTAAACACTGATTTATATAGGTTTATCAAGATTCATTAAGGTAGGGTTATTAGTTTTCCTTATCCCTTGTGGGGAGACCATATCAGCTTATTAAGATGCTAATACCCCCCCTCTAACTCTAACTCTAACTCTTATGAGGACTTAAGTTATAAAGACTTAACCCAAACTCTTGTGTTTATAGAGTCGTAATTCTGAATTAAATCCGTCTACCGTTTCAAACCCAAATGGATGAACATTCGTTGATACCAACTGATAATCAGGTAAAAAGGTATCGTAATCATCACCTTTGATTTGCTCTTTAACCCCAGCATGGCTGCCATCTGTTGCCAATTGTTTTCCTTCACGTAGATTTCGTAAAAGCACGTATTTACAGTTGAGTCTGGCAACATGTTCAAGATAGTTCTTAACGATATCAGGCTCCATTTCTTGAAAAGAAATAAAGTTAACGAACAAGTCTAAATCGCCGCTCACCTGAGGCAATTGCCATGGACACAAAACGGCCCCTTTATAACGTTCAGAAAGGTTAGGTAAAGATGGTTCTTGCATCGATTTAACCGTTTGATAATCAGCAATATTATCTTTTCCAAAATGCGTTTGGAGGTAGTAAGTCGAAAATAAGCAGGTCGGTGCAATATCAACATTCATATAGAATGTGTTGTTACGGCTATCGCTTAATAAAATCTCGCCGAGGGAACCAAAACCACCACCGATTTCAAGCACTGTATTAATTGGGACATCTTTAATTTGCTGTTTAAGAAAATTAAGACCCAATAAATAATTCAAACTAGAGCGACTAAACTTACGGTTTTCGAACTCAAAATGTTCAATTGGTGTACCTATCGAGCTTTCACTGAACTTATCAGTAAACGGCTGCTTGTTAGTCTCACTTGCTTTATACACTCTAAAATCACTTCTTGCATGGCTTTCACCCGACAAGAAATCCTGCATAGATAGAATTGCTTTTTGATCTCCAGCTAAATGAGCTTCGCAAACTCCGACCAGGTCTTGATACTTTTCAGGACGCGTCGCCCAACCATGAAATTTATAGGTTGGTACAAAAAACGATAATGCACTCTTAAGACTTCGGAAATTTTCAATACCATGAGTTTCAATATCTTGCTGCAAGCCATTAGCACCAAATTGCCAAAAGCTGGTTGGCAAATATTTGGAATCAACTTGCTTCATATCTTTACTGATTATTTCAATTTGTTCAGTCCACATGGAACATCACCCTTTCATTTTTTATTATTAACGTCCTGTTAAAGTTAACAAAAACAATAAATCAGGAAATATGTAAATACATTTTAGCGAGTAGCCCACACAACGACTCCATTGCGTTATGACCAGTTTCACTATTGTTGTAGAAAATCTTTTTTATCAAGATCTTCAGCCAATACTGGCTCACCAACATTGACGCTGCGAGTCAATGTTGCCCCAATTAAAGACTTCATATGCTTTGGATGTAAACCACTGCCATTACGCAATACTTTAATATCCTCTTCACCTATCAGTTCACCGGCAGAGCGGTCGCGGCAATAAAAAATTGAGCGGCGGCGAAGTTTATCTTGTTCAGACACACTGTAATTGACTTTACCTAAACATGATTCGACATTTCTTATCTGATTTACCATGTCACGAAACTCATCAGGCTCCATTGAAAAAGCAGAATCTGGGCCGCCATCATGTCTGTCTAATGTGAAGTGTTTTTCAATGATTCTGGCTCCCAGGCTCACAGCTGTCATCGGCACTAATGAGCCCATGGTGTGATCGGATAACCCAATCGGCACGTTAAACTTTTTCTGCATATCGGTGATCATATGAAGATTGGCATCGTTTAAGCTTGCAGGATATTGAGAGGTACATTTAAGTAAAGCAACATTAGTATTGCCTGCTTCGAAACAAGTCTTAAGCGCTAACTCAATGTCCTTATCATCCGCTACGCCTGTGGAAATAATCAGAGGTTTGCCTGTACGTGCGGCTTTATCAATGAGCGGAATGTGGTTAATTTCGAAAGAAGCAATTTTATAGTAAGGAACATTAAGTGTTTCAAGGAAATCCACCCCCTCAAGATCAAACGGACTTGAGAAAAACGCCATACCCAATTCGTTGGCAAGGGCTTGTAAAGGCTGATGCCATTCGTAGGGCAATGCGGCTTCTTGATAAAGACTCCACAAGGTACGTCCTTTCCACAAACCTGCTTTCCGTTTGCCAAAATAGTCATTATCGACATCTAGACATAACGATTCTGGACGGTATGTTTGAACTTTAACAATATCCGCTCCAGAATCAGCCATCGCCCTTACCGTGTCGCAAGCTCGTTGTAAGCTACCATTGTGATTGGCTGACAATTCGGCAATCACTAAGGCTCTTTTAGGTAACCAATCAGTCATTTAATTTACTAAAATAAGCGATTAAAGCGGCTGGGGAAGTTAACTCGTCAATCAGCTCATCAGGAACTTGATGACCTGTAAGCTGCTCAAGTTCGACAAATAAATTAAACATATCTAGGCTATCAAACCCTGCTTCTTCAAAGGTTTTATCAAGCACTAGACCTTCGGTATCAACTGCTGCACCTGACTCTTCTAAGGCTTTTTTTATTACGTCTAAATTGACCATGTTGGCCTCCTAATTATCTATACATTAATGCACTGGCCCACGAGAAGCCTACACCAAATCCACTTAGTACAATGTTATTCCATTCACTATTCATTGCATGTTTTTCTATCAAAAGAGGAATGGAAGAAGAAACCGTATTACCCGTGTCCTTCAAGTCTTTAATAAAGCGCTTTTTGTCCGTAAAACGCCGTGCAATGGTATCCACAATCGCGGCACTACCTTGGTGAATTAAAAAAGCATCCACTTCAGCCTCTGTTAATTCGCAAACGCCCAACAACTCTTTGATATGCTTAGGGACATTCATAGAAGCAAAGTTGAATACTTGTCGCCCATTCATCGACAAAATGCCTTCTTGAACTTGTAGGCTTTCTGCCCCCTCTCCGTCCGTGCCGAACAGAACAGGGCCCAATTTGAATACAGGATTTTGCGAAATCCAGCTCACAGTAGCAGCATCGCCAAATAACATGGAAGTGACTCTGTCAGAAGTATCAATAACCTTCGAATAAGGATCTGCTGTTATCAACAAAGCTTGTTTCATTCCAGAAGCTTGCAACAACCCTTTAATAATATAAAGGCCATACACATAGCCTGAACAGCCAAGTGATACATCAAAAGCGGCAATCGTTTTTGGTAGTCCCGCTTTTTGTTGCACTATTGCTGCGGTATGAGGCAGTTTTTCACCATCACCATTTTGAGTCACGACAATCAGAGCATCGATTTTTTCTTTATCAAAACTCGGCTGTTGCTTAACGAGCTGTTCAATGGCTGCTACACATAAATCAGAACATTCTTGATCTTCGGCCTTACGAGGCAACTTAACGGGGCCTAATTTAGACTCAACAAATTCAGCAGTTTCGCCAAAGTGACTACCTTGCTCTACATTATCAATTGAGGAGGTAGGGATATAGCTTGCAATAGCTTGAATACCGATTTCCATTATTGTCCCTCCACGATAAATCTAATTTGACCTAGCTTTACTCCGTCTAGCCACACTTCAGACACTGAAAATTTGCCATGTAGCATGGATTGAAGCTTTATTTCTGCGCTTTGATATTCTGTTGGTAAATTTTGTGTCAGGTTTAACTGGCCGAACAACCATTTCCCTTTGCTAAGAGGAGCAATTTGGTTATGCATTTTTTTGGTCAACGCAACAAGCACTTCAATACAGGTGTAATCGTCAACCGGTTTGTGCATCTTTATTGTTGCTGGTGATATTGTTAGTTCCGCATTAGCAACTAACTCATCTTCATCAAATTCATAACGGCCTTCAACAAGAGTATTTCCCTCAACCCACCATAATGGAACTGTGTCACCATCACTCAGGCTAAATTTACCTGTTGCCACTACCGTGCCTGCTTCAGGTCTTTGGGTTGTTAACTCACATTGAAACCGTGCAAGCTTTCTAAAACTCAGTTGGCTCAACCTTGTGTTTTCAGGCATGTGTTGAGCGACATAATCAAGCGTAAACCGATAAAAATCAGTCCCGTGTAAGTAGTTTCGGTTACCTTTAAATTCAAACATATAACCACCTCTTATCTAGCTGACTCGACGGGCTGGATTCCCAAGCCATGTAGTGCCTTCGCCAGCATCTTTTAACAGCGCAGAGCCCGCTCCAATAACAGAAAAAGCTCCAAGGTTTAAACCATCACGTACTACGGCATTGGCAGCAACATGTACCCCTTCTTGCACGCAGGCATATCCACACAAACACACATTAGGACCAATATCGACATAATCGGAGATTTGTACATCATGCCCCACATTCGCTCCAGCTCGAACAAGCACATTGCTGCCGATTTTAACCTGAGGTTGAATGGATACATTCGAGCAAATCACACTACCAGCGCCAATTTGCGAATCAAAACCTATCATTGCACTCGGGTGAATTAAGGTCGCCATCCGCTTAGACGGAATGCCCAGCGACTTTAATAAATCAGTCCTTTCTCGCATTTTCCCAACACTTAACAAAGCAAATACAAAGAGTACATCTTGGTCTAAGTCACGCCACTGTGAAGGTTTCCCTAGCACTGGCCAATGAAACAGTAATTCATCAGTACTGTGATGATCATTAAGAAATCCGGCTAGCTCAATATCATCACCAGCGCGCTGCATATCCAGTATAATTTGCGCTAATACTGCACCATTTCCGGCGCCACCAATGATAACGATTCGCTTTTTACCCATACAGTTTTATTCCTAATTTTAATCACTTAGTTGAGTATCTGTGTCATCCAAGTATTTTTCTTATCCCACCCTAACATGACCTTTTTTGCACTCGCAGACATCGCTGACAACATTTCAGGTTGTGCGAATAATAAAGCCATCTTTGACTCAAGTTCGTGCGTTAAATTTTCACTCACTTTTCCGAGGTGAATAATGGCATTTAAGCTGGCTAGTTGTTCATTAGGTACGGTCTGATTATCTGCAATCGTCCAACAAAGCGCTGGCAATGCTGCGGCGCAACGTTCCCAAGAAATCCCGCCACCAGCACCAATGGCTAAATCAGCATCTGCCATCAGTTTTGATATTCGTGTCGATTGAACTTCAAGATTCAAATAGCCTGAATATTGCTGACATAACGCACTAAGTCGCTCAATGTGAGGGTATGACGATCCAACCACAACATCGACTTTTTCTAACTTGTTTCGAAATGACGGCTGGGTTAACACATCACAAACTTGTCCCGTGATGTCATCTTTATCAACGCCACCAAAACACACAAACACTTTGTTAAGTTCAGTTCTTCGTTTCGGATTAATCTCAGTAAATTCCTCACGAAGGGGAATGTGCCAAGGGCCAAAAAGTACCTGACCTTCTCCAGGTGTAGCAGAACGTTTATTTAGTGTTGGATCAATAAGAAGCTGACATTCATGTGGCCTGTCTCTGAGTCCATCAATGACCAAAGCATGAGCGTGGGTTTCTGATGTTAACTTTTGCTCCCAGATTGCACCTAAAGAGAAATGGTCAACGATGACCCAATCAGGCTTTATACCAGCTTGTGTTAACTCACGTATCGTCTGCTCAGCATCTTTTTCTTCTGTGCATCCCAACCAATGGCTATGAGGGTAATCACCATGTTCCTGGGTATATTCTTCAGGCTCTGGCAGCATGACAAGCGGAAACGCTCTCAAAACGTCAGATTGATGACCAATATGATTACGACAACAAAATGTCACTTCTGCACCCAGTTTTTTGAGTAACTTTGCGATAGTCAAACAACGCATGATATGACCGCTACCGATATGGCGGCCACTATCTGCACGGATTACGACTTTTTTCACATTCTTCCCGCTAGAAATATACGTTCAGCAAACACCCAATCTTCTTCAGTATCAATATCTTGCACTTGATATCTCGGCACAATAAAAGGCGTAGCATGGTTGGAGTACATTATATCTCCTCGTAAAAAAGCTTCAGCTTTACCCCAATAAAACTGTCCAGCATCGTGATAGGCCTCGACGAGATCTTGAGAGCGAGTTTGTAATTGATGCGGGGTAAACATTTCAACATGGCCAGCGTCATTCATAAATAATGCACGCTGGATAGGTGAGGCAAAACTTGTCACGGTAAAGCAAAAGTCTGTCCCCACTTCAATAAGTTGAGCAAAACTTTGCTTTATCGCTTTGGCTGTTACAAACGGTGCTGTTGCATACAAGCAGCAAGCATGCTCAACATCACCTAAGTTATCGTTGACCCAATTAATGGTGTGATTTACCACAACACGCGTTGTCGCCACATCATTTGATAATTCAGCGGGTCTAACAAAGGGAACTTCAGCGCCGTAATCTTTGGCAATTTTTGCGATTTCCTGACAATCAGTAGACACAATAACGTGATCGAATAATTCAGATTCAATCGCCGCTTCAATCGATCTTGCAATGATTGGCTTACCACAAAAAGAGCGGATATTTTTCTTTGGAATACGTTTACTGCCACCACGAGCAGGAATAATTGCAATTCTCACTTGATTAACTCCTTTAGAGTGCCACAAATGAATGCTAATTCCTCGGAGGTTAAATCAGGAAACAAAGGTAAAGTGAGGCAAGATTGATAGTAAGCTTCAGCTTGCGGAAAATCACCTTTCTTAAAGCCAAGCTCTTGATAGTATGGCTGCAGGTGAATCGGGATATAATGAACATGCACACCAATGCCTGCTTCACGCATCTTTTCAAAAATTTGTTTTCTGTTGCAGCCTTTTGGCAGCCTAACAAGCAACAAGTGATAAGCACTTAAGGTGTCTTCTAAAGGCGTAACGACTTTAATTTGAGTATCGTTAAACTGTTGCTGGTACTCCAAAGCAAGCGCATTTCGCTTACTTATAAACGTACTCAAAACATTAAGCTGACTATTACCAAGAGCCGCTTGCAAATCCGTCATGCGATAGTTAAACCCTAAAGCGTGTTGTTCGTAAAACCAACCTCCTTCATCAGGGTTGAGCAATTCGGTTTGTTTTTTGGTAATACCATGACTACACGTTAGCGCCATTGAATTGGCCAATAAAGGATCATTCGTTGTCGCAACGCCACCTTCAGCTGTGGTGATAATTTTGACTGGATGGAAACTAAAAACGGTAATATCACTATATTGGCAACTACCAATAGGCGAGTTTAGATAATGGCCACCAATAGCATGGGCAGCATCTTCGATAACTTTAACCCCATACTGTCGCGCGAGTGCCGAAATCTGCAACATATCGCAACTATGGCCTGCCATATGAACTGCAATAATGACTTTAGGCAAAGCCCCTTTTTTCGCCGCAATGGCTAATTTTTCGGCTAATGCAATCGGACACATGTTTGCAGTTTGTGGCTCGATATCAACAAAATCTATTTCAGCCCTGCAATATAGGGCGCAATTTGAAGATGCAACAAAAGAGATAGGGCTTGTCCAAACTAACGCTTTCTCGGTCACACCTAATGCAATACAGGCGGCATGTAATAAAGAGGTTGCACTGTTGGCTGCGACCGCAAATGATGACTTAGTGATGTCAGCAATATTTTGTTCAAATAACGGCACTTGCGGGCCTTGGGTCAAAAAATCCGAATGGAGTACCGAAACAACTGCGTCGATATCTGCATCAGAAATGGATTGGCGCCCATATGGAATCATTATTACGCCTCATCCAGATTTTTAATTTGTTCAATCGATAAAAAATCAGGGTTCTTACCGGAATCATACTCAAACCCGAGTTCTACTAACTGCCCTTTCTCACCGAGTTTATTGGTTGAGTAATCGTTATCTCTGCCAAAAAAAGTAATACTCGGGGTAATCACAAAGTGATCATCAAACTCTAAAGTATGGTGAGAATCATCTCCTGGGCACATCACTTCATGCATTTTTTCACCGGGTCTAATCCCCACAATGTCTTGCTTAAGACCTGGTCCACATGCTTCAGCTAAATCAGTAATTCGTACAGAAGGAATTTTAGGGATGAATATCTCACCACCTTGCATTCGTGAGAAGTTTTTCAGCACAAAATCAACACCATCTTGAAGTGTGATCCAAAACCGTGTCATATCAGGGTGAGTAATAGGTAAAGAATCAGCGCCGTTGGCAATAAGCGATTTGAAGAAAGGAACAACCGAACCACGAGAGCCGACGACATTGCCATAACGCACTGCTGAAAAGCGTGTTCTGCCATCACCAACAATGTTGTTACCAGCAACAAATAACTTGTCTGAAGCCAGCTTAGTTGCGCCATATAAATTGATTGGGTTAGCCGCTTTATCGGTTGATAATGCGATGACTCGTTTTACATTATTAGCAATCGCTGCCTTAATGACATTTTCTGCACCATGAATATTGGTTTTGATGCATTCCATCGGATTGTATTCAGCAGCCGGAACTTGCTTAATTGCCGCTGCGTGAATGACATAATCTACATCTTTGAATGCTTGCATCATTCTATCTGCATCACGGACATCACCTAAAAAGTAGCGCATGCAAGGATCATTATAGACTTGCTGCATTTCGTACTGCTTTAGTTCATCCCTTGATAGGATAATCAACCTTTTTGGCTTATAGCGCGCTAAAATAGTCTTTGTATATTTCTGTCCAAACGAACCAGTACCGCCTGTTATCAGAATAGATTGATTATCAAACATGCACTCTCCAAATCATTGTAATTATGTCCATGCGGTAGGCTGAAAACCCATTAAACTTATGCAATATATGATTAAAAGCAAAAATCACACCACAATAAGCTTACTTAACGCACTCTGGGAAAATTTCTAGCCGCGTATTTCTAAGCCTGTATTTTTTGAGTAATTAACCAACAATAATATGCATTACTTTTAATTACTTAACTAAACCTACCGCTAGCTTGAGTCTATCACTCTATAAGCTCAACTAACTATCGACTTAGGCATTTTTTTATCACCCGAGTCTAAAAAGGTGATATTTGAAGCTCACATTTTCGCATGTCGCCACCTTTGTCAAAATGTTGACTAACGAAATTGAATACTCTGCACACAGCAACTGACTAATATTTCTAGCATAGAAAATTTCATTCATTCAATCTCTAACAATAATATAGTTGAGCAGCATCACCGAAAGCTTGGCATTTAGCCTTATTTCAGCCATAAAAAACGACATAGGGAAACCATATGCCGTTTTATTCACTCAATGAGCTCAATTGATATTCTTTACTTTGGTTTTCTAAATACCAAAGTGAATCTGTCCGTATTGCCAGTCACGGTTTTACGCCCAACCTCGTAACGTAATTCATCATCAGGGCGGTAAAACATATTCGATGATTTCTCTAACACAAATCCTGCGGCTTGCACTTCTAAAATCACATCGACAGGATCTTCACGGCGACGCATTTCATCAGTTTCAGGCATCATGTGGCGTCGAGTATGATCAACAATCACATAAATCCCTCCCGGTTTTAACGCATCAAATGTGGCTTTATTCAGTTTAGTTTTATCTTCTACATTGAAGTTATGGTACTCGCGAATACTGAGCATCATATCTGCATCTGTCATACCAAAATCAATATTACCTAATGTGTAACTTCTTGCTTTTGGGTTCCAGTCCAATGCTATAGGTAGCTTTTGCGCTTTACTCATCGCATCTTTTGCTAACAGATCATTCAAACCTTCTAACCATTCTGCTTTATAGGCTAAGTGCAATTCACCTTGAGCTTTTAACAGCGGGGCCAGTATTTTGCTATACCAACCATCACCAGGAGCGAATTCAATAACCTTCATCTCTTTTGTTAAGCCAAAAAATTCCAACGCATAATAAGGGGCACGATTATCATCCCTTTGCTTATCGGCATCTGTACGATGCTCCATTTTCATCACTTCAATGACATCTTGTTGAAATGGCGTAAGAGCAGAAAAAGATGAAAAACTACACAACAAAGAGGTTCCTGCTATCACTGCAGCAATCCAAGTCTTACTCTTATCAATCCTTAACATGTCAATCTTCCTTTTCCGCTCAATGTAATGAGTCGCTAGTCAAACTCGCTTAGGTTAAACAATTATCTTAGTTATTGTATGCCGTAATTGTATGCCGTAATTGTATGCCGTAATTTTATGCTGTAATTGTATGTCATAGTGACTATACGTCACTGCCGTTATATGCGCACACTAATATGTTGCCAATTATGTCTATATTTAACCGACTTACGAGAGACACTAGCCACTATTGCGCATCGTAGAGTACAAAGAATAACGTTGTAAAAACCACTCTTAGCAACCGGTTTGGTTTGCAAAAAAACTCGGTTCGGTAGCGCCAGGAAATGCTAAGTAAAAAAAGTAGCAAGTATCAGTGAAGGTATAGCCTTTTGGAAATAACAACACCAAGATCCCTGCAATTTCAAAGGTGCCCCAATCAGCAGTGATCTCAGCATTAAGGTTATTTACTTGCTCAAAACTTCCCTCTATCGCATTTTCAATATTGTCAGCAGTAGGCGAAATAAAACCAAAGCTTGTGGTGATAGTTTCTCCGTTAAGTTCAATAGAGGATGAAGAAAGTTTTTCTTTACCTTCAATTGCCAGCTTAGAGTAAACAATTGAATTAGCGGACTTTATGGCGGCCTCTAAGCTATCGAGACTTGCAATGGATGCATCGGTTTTCAGGTTTAAAAACTTGGGGGCAGCAATGATTGCAAGCACGGCTAAAATAATGATAACCACGACCATTTCAATCAATGTAAATCCCGCATTATTTGACTCAATCAGGTTAAATTTTTTCATAGTTCACCTAAGCGGTTATAAAAAGCAAGGTCAGATTTGTTCAATAAAAAATCATTCTAATATCAGTTATAACCCTACCTAATGCCTTATTCAAGCTAAGAAAACCAATGACCTATATCAATAACCACATAATAAAAAACCAACACTATGCTGGTGTTGTTTTTTTAGTTGGGCGACATTTATTTCAGTAATAAGCTAGGCTGTGAGTAATCGCCACCACATCCCGGGTAAACTGGTAAAGCCGGTGGTGTAATATTGCAATTCACCGTTTTTAAATACCATGACAGTTGGCGTCACTTGCACAGACCACTTACGAGATAAGAAACCTTGTCGATCATTTATCGTACTTAATGTATACCCTTTGTCAGACAAAAAGTGTTTCATTTTTTCGTCACTGCCTGAGCTCATTGCGACCGAGACCACTGAATAGTGTGCACTGAGTATATCTACTGCTGGAGTCACAAATTGACATACAGGACACCAGGTTCCCCAAAAGTAGACTAACACAGCATCGTCATGGCTCATGGCCAACACATCAACAAGGTCACCATTTAAGTCGACTGCAGTCATCGTTGGTAATGACTCTGTTGGTAAATCTTTTCCTCGCCAAAGATCAACCACTGTCGATACCAAAATAAACAATACCAACATAATTGATAATTGTTTCAAACCACTGAGTAGTTTCTTACCCCATGTTTTCTGGTTGGGCTCTTTCATCGTTATCTGGTGTTCCAATGTCTTATCGTGTCTAAGAAGGCTCGGTTATCGCAATACAGGTTTTACTACTGATTTCAATTCTAATATTCAGACTCAGGTTTTTACTCAGTATTGCGACTGCTCGTTGACTAGACCGCCAGACTCAACATTTGTATTCACATTGGTTGATAAAAACTTATCGAGCTGATGCTTGCTCAATTGCAGCAAGCACTTGTTCTGTCGTTAAAATGACCGGGAGCTTTATTCCATCTGGTGCATTAGGGCCGTAAACCACGTTAAACGGCACCCCGAATCGGCCATGACTTTGTAAGTAATCAGTAATCGGTTGCGATGCTGTTGTCCAATCACCTTCCACTAACGCCATATGGTCTTGTTTTAGCGTTGAATAAACAGGGTCTTGTAAAATCACCCCAACCTTGTTGGCTTTACAGGTAATACACCAATCAGCGGTTACATCCACAAATACCGTTTTGCCTTGAGCCACACTACTTGCAATATCTGTTTGCTCAAGAGGCGTCCAAGCGAGATCCGTTGGCAGCGGATTTGACCAGTCGTCAGACGTTGCAAATGCGCCAATAGCAGCAAACATCACCACCATGCTAAAACTTGCAATAACAGCTGGAACGCCATATTGCTTGGCCATAAGCCCAAAGAAACCTAGCACTAACACAGCCGCAATGACCCATAGAGCTATAACATTGATAAAGCTTGATAATAGGCTGATTAGCCATAAACTTGTCATCAACAATAGCACCGAGAAGAACACTTTAACGATATTCATCCAGCGCCCTGGTTTAGGGAAATAACGGGCTATTTGCGGAAACATAGCCACTAATAGCCAGGGTAGTGCCATTCCTATTGCTAATGCAGTAAAGATGACCACTAAGCTAAGCACATCTGCCCCTAAGGCAAAAGCCACTGCGGTCCCTAAAAACGGGGCACTACAGGGGGTGGCGAGTAAAGTGGCAAACATGCCTTGTAAAAAATGACCTCGATGATCATTGCCACCCGTGGTAGCAAGTTTAGTCTGCAAACTCGATGGAAGATTAATTTCGAATGCACCAAGCATATTCAGCGAAAATACAGAAGTGACAATCACCATAAACCCAATAAACCAAGGGTTTTGGAATTGCACGCCCCATCCCACAGCTTGTCCCGTAACCTTCAGCATAATCACAAAGGCAGCCAACAGCCAAAACGACACAATAATGCCAAATGCAGAAGCGATAAATTGGGTTCTTATTTGATTTTTCTGCAAGTCAGGCGCAGCAATAACAGAACTTAACTTCATCCCTAATACAGGCAATACACAAGGCATCACATTAAGAATCAACCCGCCTAGTAATGCAAAAAATAGCATTGTCAGTAATGAATTATCTGACATATCAATTGAGGCTAACCGAACATTCGCTGCGTATTCATATGCTCGCTGATTATCACTTACCGTAATATTCAGTTGCTTCGTATCCAATTGGGCGTCTTCGTTCCAAGTCGATATCTCAAAAAAAGCCGTCCATACTTTCGAACCATCATCACGTGTTTGTCGACTTACGCTAATAGGATTGAAATTGGTTTCTTTATCGCCATCAACAATGACCTGTGGCTGACGCCAACTGTCATCTAATAACGTCACTTGGAGTAGGTTTTGCGCTTTGTCCCACCCAACATTAACTTGATCATTAGCCGTATCAATATCCACTAATTGTGGCACTGCCGAAATGGCTTTATTGAACTCAAACATCGCTTCAGTGTCTGCTTGAAGTTGATTCGCGGTTAAATCCAATTCGAGCTGATAATCCGTCAGAACACAGACAGTCGTGCAAGATGATAAGGTAAATTTGCCCATCAGTGACGTTGGCGCATTAATATCTTCGACCTTCAGCGCAATAGGGAATACCACCTCACCTTGATAACCCTGGGTTTTATAACCCATGATGGTGTATTGCTGAGGCGTCGGCCATTGCCAATTCACGTCTCCAAGATTAGATGACTCACTCCAATCTATTTTCGGGGCAATGCCGCCCTCACCCGGCGTACGCCAGTACATCTTCCAATCATCATCTAATTGCACATCTAAAATGGCAGGAACCGTATTGGTTTTTTCATCAAGCTCTCCGGTCAGCATAAAGCGAACTTTTACTGGCGGATGATTATCATTGACTAGCCAACCTGTCGTAGCAGCATTGGCCAATGGAGTGATGCTTGCCAGCATCAACATCAAAGTAGAAAAAATGATCGTTTTGACAATATTCAACAAACTTTCCTTATATTGCCCTCATTCTGCTCGAGCAATAAATACGGTTGTAAAATGACAATAAAAAAATGCGTTACCAAGGACATAGACGATGGCAGCTTAATAGACCGAAATAATGACAAAATAGTTCATCTAATGTCACTAAATTAGTGGATAAAGTGTAAATCTGTGAAGCGGTACTTTATTTATTGATTTTCATGACAACACACCCATTTTACCCACTCTCATCTAGCGCTTTATTTCTGACATAAACTGAAACAGGTTAAATATAGACATACGTTTGAATGATTGCTTTAATCGAATCAGGTGTTTTTGTTGTATTTCGATATTGTGGCCCTAAAGGCACAACTGCTCTGAAGTTGAGACACCAAGGAAAGGCAAGACTCACTCATTTATCAATAAAATGAGACAACAATAATAAGGATAATTTTCCATGAAAGTAATGCATTTGAATAAACTCATGCTAGCTATTGGCGTTGCATCTTCAGTTTTTATCGCTGGTTGCGGCAATGACACCGACTACTCTCGCTCCCCTGAAGTTACCCCTGAACCTGAAGTCACACAGCCACTGCAAGCTTTTGCACCAGACGGGATGCTTAAAGCACAAATTCGTCGAACTGCTTATGGCGTTCCACATATTCAAGCCGACAACCTTGAAAGCTTGGCGTTTGGCAGCGGGTACGCCCAAGCACAAGATAACTTATGTATACTTGCCGATGGATTTATCAAAGCCAATTCTGAACGCTCAATGTATTTTGGGCCTCACGCCTCAATTGACTTTGCCACAGGGCTTCCAACAGCTGAAGATAACGGCAATTTAATTTCAGATTTTGCTTATAAAGCACTTAAAATTCGCGAGTTAGCCGAAAACCAATACTCACAATTTAGTTATAACTCACGTGCATTAATGGAAGGCTTCAGCGCAGGATACAACCAGTATCTTGCTGACGTCGATGCAGGGGAACAGCAAGCTTCCCCTTTTTGCGCAGGCCAGCCTTGGGTTAAGCCCATTGAAGGGGTCGATGTTGCAAACTATTTATTCTCTATCGCCTTATTACCAGGCGCAGCTAACTTTTTAGATTTGATCTTTTATGCTAATCCTGGTGATGCTGAAGAGTACCTGCCACGTATTGTTGGCACAGCGCCATCAGCAATGCAAACCGCCTTTATTCAAGATGTGAACACCAAATTAATCGCTCGTGCCAATACCATTACTACACCAGATACCAACCCTCGTGATTTAGGCTCAAACGGCTGGGGACTCGGTAAAGATAAAACTGAAAATGGCAAAGGAATGGTGCTGGGTAATCCGCATTTCCCTCATACGGGCAACTTGCGTTTTTGGCAATCGCATATCACGATTCCTGGCCAGCTTGATGTCATGGGCGGATCACTCGTTGGCATGCCAGGGTTAATCAATATTGGCTTTAACAAAGACCTAGCTTGGACACATACCTTCTCAACTGCCGAGCATTTTGTGATGTATAACCTTGAGCTAGTCAGTGGCGATCGCATGCAATACCTTTATGAAGGTAAACCCATGCCAATCAACAAAGAAACCGTGCAAGTCCTCGTTAATGGCGGACCTGCAGGTATGCTCATTGCGGAAAAAGACATCTATACCACGGCTAAAGGGCCAATTGTAGAAGCCCCTGTTGGACTTGCTCCTTTTGGTTGGGATGATGGCCAAGCCTTTATGATTCAAGATGCCAATATGGCTAACAAAGATCCTATCGATCATTGGTTTGCAATGAATCGCGCTACCAATAAAGATGAGTTTCAACAAGCCTTTAAGAACTATGACGGGGTTATTTTTAATAACACCATGTACGCCGATAAAGAAGGCAACGCATTTTATATTGATGACTCAACAGTGCCGGGCTTAAGTGATTTTGCCGTATCTTTGCTAAAAACCAACCCGGATATTATTGCGGCTAGAGAACAAGCAGGCTTTACCATCTTACCTGGTAACACCTCTATTTTTGATTTCGACAGCCCAATGCCGTACAACCGAGCGCCGAAGCTTGAACGTACTGACTTTGTGCAAAACTCTAATAACTCATTCTGGTCAACTAACCTTGATGAGCCATTAGAGAATTATTCACCAATGTATGGCCCTGAGCGAGGCCAGCTGTCACTTCGTACCCGCATGGCACTCACCTTAATGGAAGATGCAGCAGGTGATGATGGTAAGTTTAATATTGATGAGCTAGAGACCGCGCTGCTGTCTAACCGGATATATTTAAACGATCTTATTTTTACCGACCTAATCAGCCAGTGTGATGCACAAGCTGACACGCCAGTCATGGTGACTGATTCGATTTCTAAAGATATCAGTAGCGCTTGTACTGCGCTAAAGGCGTGGAACGGCAAACAAGATAACGACAGCGTTGGCGGCGCATTAATTCGTGAGTTTGCACATCAGTTTGATCAAAACAGCATGTTAGCTGTGCCATTTGACTACAACAATGCTGCAACTACGCCCCATACCTTAACCACAGGTGGCAGTGCGCTCGTAGCACTTGCTCGTGCAACTCTTAATGTTGAAGCGGCAGGATTTGAAGTTGATGCGCCAATGGGGTCTGTTCAATTTGTTGAAAAATCATTGCCTGATGGCAGCGCTTCTGGCACCAAACTACCTTGGCCTGGAACCCACAATGCAGAAGGCGGATTTAATGTATTTTCTACCAGCTTGTCAGGCGATGATACTTTAATACCTCAGCATGAATATGCCGCAGTGATGGACGCGGTATCAGGGGCACCTTTGGCTTCAGGGTTAACTGCCGAAGGCTATCACATTCGCTATGGTTCAAGCTGGATGATGGCGGTGAGCTTTACTGATGATGGCCCTGTAGCTAAAGGAATCTTAACTTATTCTGAGTCGAATAATATTCTTAGTCCCTCTTTTGCCGATCAAAGTGTGCTTTATTCAACAGAAAAGCGATTGCGTCCGTTTCTATTTAATGAAGCTGATATTGCCGCATCCGTTGAGTCCACGACTGAACTAAGCTTTCAAAAAGGTGAATAGCTTACTGTTAACTCGTTAATAATCACTTAGCGGCATCTATAGATGCACCTTTAGCTGCATATAAATTGTCATCAATACTAAGCCCGCATTTCGCGGGCTTTATATTGATACAAGTACAGCTAAAAAGCTCAAGACGTAATGGTAAAATCAAGTTAATCCAACAGCGGCCCACTCAATTAAGCAACTCGCAATAAACACCAACAAAACCAACCTATGCGCAACCCGCAATAAACACTCAAGGCCCAATAAAGACACAAACAGATCTGCGGTTAACCCGGTATTTACATTGGTATATTTTATTTGTAGCCCCTCATTACACATGGCTAAAATCTCGCTCAATTCCCAGTAAAGGGAATACATAAATAATAAATGGGGTTCAATATGAAAATGTTTAAAACTGCTGCAGCTTTAGCTGTCGGTGTATCGTTGCTTACGGGTTGCAACGACGAAACAAACAACTACTATCCAGGTGAACCAGCACCTGAAACAACAGATGTACGCATCGGTGCTTATAACTTGTCATTTGACAGAAACACCTTTGAAGATCTTGTCGCTGAAATGGCGTTAACCGTCGCAGAGCAAGATGAATTAATGGAGAAATGGTTCGATGAGTCGCTTAGCGACGAAGAACTAGCTGTAGCAGAAAAGGTTATTCAAATTCGCAACGTTGCAGCAATTATCCAAACTGAACGACCTGCAATCTTATGGATGGGTGAATTCAATAACGATGGGACAGCAGAAAGCCAACAAGCAATTCAAGGTTTCCGTTTAAACTACCTGACTGTGCCACAAAATGCGTTAGGTTCAACATCGGAAGAATTTGAAGCCCTTGAGCCAATACAATTTGGTTATTTTGAAAACTTCGCCACTAATACTGGCCTATTAAGTGGTCACGACTTGAATCACGATGGTAAAGTTGCCCTTCCTGATGATGCTTGGGGCTTTGGCTTCTACCACGGTCAATATGCATTCAGCTTACTGTCTCAATACCCAATTGATACAGATAACATCCGTACTTTCCAAGACTTCAAATGGAAAGACATGCCAGGTGAAACCAACCCAACCATCATTAACTGTGAAGACGAAAACAATCCGATCCCAGAAGGAAAGGCATGTGGTGATGAATGGTACAGCGCTGAGGCATGGGCAGAAAAGCCAATGTCATCTAAGAACCATGTTGATGCCCCTATTATCATTCCTACAGCAGATGGCGATAAAGTCATTCACTTATTAATGTCGCACCCAACACCACCTATTTTCGACACTGTGACTGAAAACAACAAGTTACTTAACCGTGCTGAAATCAAATTCTGGGATGATTACACATCTGGTGAAGGTAGCTATATTTACGATGATGAAGGTAACAAAGGCGGTATCGATAGCGATGCATCATTTGTAATCTTAGGTGACTTGAACGCTGATCCAGAATCTGGTGATGGCTACTTAGATACCATCAAAGACTTAATGTACAGTGACCAAGTTAACCAACTTGCTACTCACGGAATTTACGCACCAAGTAGCTTAGGCGGACCAGAGTGTTTGTCTAACGGTGAATGTAAAGAAGAAAACTGGGGCACTAAGTACCCAGATCTTGTGACCAGCACATCTGGTTTACGCTTAGACCACGTTATCCCTTCAAGTGACTTGAATGTGACTGATTCAGGTGTATTCTGGCCAGCGACTTTTGAAGAAGGTCGTCTAATGATGAATGACGAGCGTGTAGGTAATTGGGGCGGCGGCGGAAAGTCAGTTTCTTCTGATCACCGTTTAGTCTGGATTAACGTAGAACTTTAAACCGTCAATATAGTGAGCTGAAACAGTTTATTTCTAATACAAAAGCCCGCAAGCATTGCGGGTTTTTTGTGTCAATTTAGTGATGAAAAATCAGTATCAATTTCTTGCTGTAATTTCTCTAACTCATCTAGGATGCGTAAAAACTTTTGGCCAAAGTCAGTTACCTTGTACTCAACTCTTGGTGGAAGCTCGTTGAAAGTGATTTTTTCTAAAATACCAAACTCAACATTTCGCTTTAAACACACATTGAGCACTTTTGTGGTTAAGCCCTCAACATGACTAACCATAGCCCCAGGTCGATTGATACCATTTGCCAATAACTGATACACGGTCAGTGACCACTTACATCCATAAATCGCTTCAACCATACGCGCACTTTTATTGGGTGCTGACTTCTTTGAAAATAAATTTTCTTTTGTTTTCATAAATATGTACCAATAAGTACCTATGACACTAAATTGTGCCTACTTTTCAATAGCCTAAAGCGTTTATTAAACTGAGTCTATAGGCAATATAACTCAAACAATTTGGAGTCAACTGATGAATAATTTAACACCATCACTCGATGCGTTTTCAGCCATCGTCTTAGGCGGTTCAAGTGGCATAGGGTTAGCAAGTGCTAAGCGTTTGCTTGCTCAAGGCATCAACACCTTAATTGTCGGCAGTTCAGTAGATAAATTAATCGCAGCTAAAACCGTATTAGATGAAATACCTTCAACAGCCTCACTACAAACCCTGCAAGCAGATTTATATCAAGGTGATGATATCGCACGACTCATCAGTATCATTGAACAAGCACAGCATCACATTCAATACTTTGTTAACGCAGCAGGTAAATTCATCCCTACCGCCTTTTTAGACCACCAGCAATCAGATTACGATAGTTATATAAACCTGAATCGTGCGAGCTTTTTTATCTCCCAAGCAATCGCTAAAAACATGCGTCAATATCAAGCTGGCGCAATTGTACATGTTGGCTCAATGTGGGCTAAACAAGCGATTAAAGCAACGCCATCATCTGCTTACTCTATGGCAAAAGCGGGTTTGCACTCACTAACTCAGCATATGGCAATGGAGCTAGCTGAATACAATATTCGAGTGAATGCAGTCTCCCCCGCTGTGGTTAACACCCCTATCTATGGGGCATTCATTGAACCTGATGCAATCGATGAAACCTTAGCCTCTTTCAATAAGTTTCACCCCATTGGCAGAATTGGTACCTCAGATGATGTAGCGGCAACAATCGACTTTTTACTCAGTGAGCAATCCAGTTGGGTTACAGGCGCCATATGGGATATTGACGGCGGAGTAATGGCAGGTAGGAATTAACCACAAAACAGAATATCTTCTCGATTTTCTAACCAAAGCGGATGTTTAGTCATGACTTTACTGAACATCTTGCTTTGCAAATAACGATTCAGCCAAATACGTAAATGAGGATATGGAGCGTGTAGATACCATTGGCGCTCAACCCGGGCAAACTGACGAATAAACGGCAGTATCGCAATATCTGCTAAGCTTTCTCTATCAGCCATTAAAAAGCGATGCTGTGACAGTAATTCTTCCAACTTAACGATGTACTTTTCGCAAGCTTGTCTGCATTCCACAATATTAGATTCACTATAACGTTTAGCGCATTTGTAGTTTTCTAAACAGCGCTTAAACTCGCTATCAAAGGTGTAGATTAGCGCCAACATGCTATCTAAAGTGTCATCATCGGCAAACAACAAGTCATCAGGATCGCCTTGGGTCAACGCCCATAACATCACTTCAAAACTTTCTTCTATAATAGTACCCGTTGGGGTCACAACGACTGGCACAGTGCCTTTAGGCGATACCGATAGCATTTCAGCGGGTTTGTCGCTTAATACTAAGTCACGCAGTAATACAGGCTGTTTTGACTTATAAATGGCAATACGAGCTCGCATTGCAAACGGACAATTTCTTAACGAGTAGATTACAGGTAAATCCATGATTTTATTCATTGTTGTCTTGCTTCCCTTACAACTTATATACGGGTTTACTAATTAATTATGTACTTTAACCATATTCATTCGCAACATATACGGGTAACATCCCCCCATTAAAATTAACTGAGAACCTTATAAAGCATGAAACCTAAGATTGAATTATTAGCCCCAGGTGGTGATGTCGATGCAATTAAAGCGGCCATTATAGCTGGAGCAGATGCTGTTTATTGCGGCCTAGATACTTTTAATGCCCGTAACCGTGCTGCTAATATTTCATTCGATCAGTTAGTTGGGATAATTAGATTGGCTCATCAATATGACTGCCAAATATTTTTAACCTTGAACATTGTGATTTTAGAGCAAGAGTTCAAAACTCTCATAAAACTACTCAACAAATTGGTTAACACCACATTAGACGGCGTTATCGTTCAAGATATGGGCTTACTGTACGTATTGCGTAAGCACTTCCCTACGCTGGATATTCATGCATCAACTCAGTTAACCACTCATAATGCTGGCCAAATTCCATTTTTAAAGACCTTAGGTGCAACCCGAGTTAACTTATCTCGAGAATTAAACTTAAGAGAAATAACCGCACTTGCCACAGTAGCAAAAGAGCACGATACCTTATTAGAGGTGTTTGTTCATGGCTCATTGTGTGTGGCATTTTCAGGGCTTTGTTACTCAACCTCTGCTAGTGCGGGTAACTCAGGTAACCGTGGCCGCTGCAGCCAAGCTTGTCGTGAAGAATACGAAACCACAGAGTCGGGCAATAACTTCCCGTTAAACATTAAAGATAACTCAGCATTTTTTGACTTACCTAAACTCATTGATGCGGGGGTTTATTCCTTTAAAGTTGAAGGTCGGATCAAAGGCGCAAGCTACGTCCATACCGTTATCGACAGTTTCCGTAAGCAAATCGATGGCTATATAGAAACCGGAGAACTCACACAAGATGGCGAACGACTTTATAAAGTCTTTAACCGTGATTTCACCAATGCATTTTTACGTGGTGACTTAAACCAATCGATGTTTATTGATAACCCTCGTGATAACTCTAAAAATCACTTGGTCGATAAACTTAAAGCCGAAAAAGGCGAATCGATTTCAGTAGTCCAAATCCATGACGCACAGCAACAATTGCAAGTGGATAAAAAACAAATCAATGCCTCGGTCGATGACAAAATTGCGCATTTGAGTATTGAAAAAATTAAACTCAAGTTAACGTTTGCCAGCGAACAAGAAAAGCCCTTAACACTGACAGTAACCACTGAGCAAAATAGCAGTGATTTAAGTGATATTGACTCAAAGACAATTGTGTTGAGTTCAACCAGTTTAATGCGTCCGAGTGAAAAATTAAGCGTTGATCAAGAAGCCATTGAAAAGCGCTTTAAAAATATTAATAACGCCAACTATGATTTAGTCGAGTTAAACACCCAAGACCTCACTGATGGCATGAGTATCCCTTATCGTGAAATCACCACGCTGAAAAATGAGTTATTAGCTTATTTGAACGATGGTATTGAAGTCATCCCAGAAGTGGAATTGCCAAAGCTTGCACGCCACCCAAAACCTGAAGGCCAAAAGCCGGCGCTTTCAATGTTGATTTGTGATGAAGCCGACGCAGATTTAGCCAACATCACTGACGGGGATATTTATTTTAAATTACCCGATGCTTATAAACGTGGTTGCACCAAGTATGTCGACTTTTTACAGCAAAATCCTCGTCTAATACCTTGGTTCCCGCCTGTGCTAATTGGTAAAGATTACGATGTCGCATTGAATATTCTTGAGCAAGTGAAGCCGCCGTTAATCGTTACGAACAATACAGGTATCGCTTATCATGCTAATCGATTAGGCATTAAGTGGATTGCTGGCCCCTTCCTAAATACGACTAATTCATATGCACTATTAGCATTACAAGAAGGCTTTGATTGTGCTGGCGCCTTTATTTCAAACGAAATAAATCGCCAACAAATTAAGCAAATAGCCAGACCAAATAACTTTAAGATGCTCTACAGTATTTATCATCCAATTTTATTAATGGCTAGCCGTCAGTGTTTCTTCCAGCAAAGTGTTGGCTGTGAAAAGCCAAGAATTGATAATGGCTGTATGTTGTCCTGTGACAAATCAACTAGCATCAAAAACCTGAAAGGCGACTCATTTGCCATTGATAAACAAAAAGCAGGTTACCCAAGTATTTATAATCAAGATCAATTTTTAAATACTGACATTATTGACGATTTAAGCCATATGTTTGATGGCTTTATGATTGATCTAACCAATATTGGTGCTGGTGATAGAGAATCACCTGATAAAATGGCGCTCATTAAGCAATTTGAAGCCTTACTCGATGGGCAACGTAATGCCAGTGATACGTTAGCCAAAATGGTCCCAGAGTCTACTTATCTGCAATACCAAAATGGTTTGTAAGTCTGACGGCATTATGACTTAGCAATAAAGATACTATCTAGCCCTGCTTATATTTTGCAGGGCTTTTTTATGCTCATAACAAACTGAAAACCTTAAATTTAACGCCAGCCCACACAAAAACCTGCAACAAATTGTATCACCTAACATTAACTCAATTGTTCATTAATCCCGTTTAAACACTTGTTTAAATTAAGGTTTTTATACTCCTTAGCATATCCTCCTAAAAAATACCTCTAAGCAGTTGTTTTAGCTACTTTAAATCTCATTAAGTTTGCATTACATTCTTGACACATTTTGAGATAAGCATCACATTTAGCTCATTTTTGCGATGTCAGCAGTTAATAATAAGAAGAACTATGAATAGTCATACTGCAAGCAATAAAGAATATTTATTTCCATCAGATACCCCACTCGTTTCCAGTACCGATCCCAAAGGGATTATTACCCATTGCAACCAAGCTTTTATCGATACCAGTGGTTATAGCCGCGAAGAGCTCATTGGTAAACCGCACAACCTAGTTCGCCACCCTGATATGCCAGCAGCCGTTTTCGCCACCATGTGGAAGACACTTAAAGCAGGAAAAGTGTGGATGGGGCTAGTTAAAAACCGCCGCAAAAATGGCGATTACTATTGGGTCAGCGCGTTTGTTACCCCAGTATATGATGGCAAAACCTTAGTGGGTTATGAGTCAGTTCGAGTTAGCGCCGAACCATCAGAAAAACAGCGAGCGACTAAGGCTTATTTACGGATTCTCGCAGGGAAATCAGCAGCCCCATTAATGACTCAGCTAATTCATCATCTGGTAAAGATACTGCCAATTGTTCTACCTAGCCTAGCGCTGATGGGATACTTCGGCTTTCAAGGCAATCACACTGGGTTATTTGCAACGCTGGCAACAGCTTTGCTTAGCAGCTTATGGAGTCTTAAACAACAAGCCGGTCATTGGCAGCACCTACTGGATATCAGCCCTAAATCGTTCGCAGACGCTACCGTAGCCCAAACCTACTTTGACGATGTCGGCATGAGTGCTCAAGCAAAGCTTGCCTTTATCAGCGAAATGGCAAGGTGTCGCACTGCGTTAACTCGCATTAACGAGTCGGTTTCTGGTTTAGGTGACATCTCCAATATCAGTAAAACCCAAGTCGCCGTAACTCAGACCTCCGTAGAACAACAAGGTATTGCCACACAACAGATTGCTTCAGCGATCACCGAAATGTCTCAAGCGATTCAAGAAGTCGCCCAAAAAATTGAGGAAAACTCTCATAGCGCTGAAAACGCCATTCAATTTGTGGATGCAGGTTCAAAGCTGGCTGATGAATCCTTGTCATCGATTCATCAACTCAGTCATACCGTCGACAGCATTGCTGTTACCGTTAAGGAATTAGCTGACTCAACCGCTGAAATCGGTCAAGCTGCTAATCTCATTTCATCCATTGCAGATCAAACCAACCTATTAGCGTTAAATGCTGCTATTGAAGCGGCTCGCGCAGGTGAGCAAGGCCGCGGTTTTAGTGTGGTTGCTGATGAAGTCCGCGCCCTAGCTTTAAAAACTCGCGAATCAACCGACCAAATTCACAGCGTCATTAACCAGCTATCACAAAGAACTACCAGCGCTGTAGAAATGTCGACCCAAGGTGAGCTTGCAGCAAAACACGGTGTGGAAGTCGTTGAAAATACCCGTAATGCCCTGAATGAAATTAAAGATGCGGTGGTTAACATTACCGATATGACCTTTCAAATGTCCTCTGCTGTTGAAGAACAAAGCGCCGTGGCCGAACACATTAACCAACAGATTATCGATATCGCAGACGGCGCATCTGAAACTGCCAATGCAGCGAATAAGTCACTTACAGCCAGTGAATCACTTGAAAACACTATCGGCATTTTTCATTCGCTGATCAGACGATTTAGAGTTTAAAAGTTTGGTGCGCGGCGCGCTACACTCCCCCGTGAGTGCTGCGCATCAAGCTTTCTTGTTGTATTAATATAACCCTGCCCTACAGCCCTAGCACTATGATGACCGAGTCGTTATAATCCCAGTCTTAATGCAGACCCACCTCTTTCAAACCTAGGAGCTATTTTTGGCACACACTTACATCCCATTAGATGCATACAAGCGCAAGTGGATTTTTAACCATAAAGATTTGCCTGTGTTAGATACAGATAAAGCGTTAATCAAGCCACTTACCGATAAGAGTGCAATGACTGTCTGGAATCAATGGATAAGTAATAAGTGTAATCGTGCTGAATTATTCTCTAAAGGAGATTGGGCGGCCAAACAAGACGCTTGGAAACAAACTGAACATTGGCAATCTGCATGGGACTCTGATGACAATGCATTGCTAGAGCCCATTGCTGAATTTATCGATTGGGACGACGATACCCAAGTGTTCTTCTGCTACGAAAAATATCAAATTATTGAAACCACTTGGGCGGTGTTTGCCCGTAATTGGAAAGCATTTTTGTTTTTCGATGACGGTCCAATCCTGATTGCTCCCAAGAAAAAACAAGCAATCATGTTTGAACAAAATGGACAATATAAGCTAGGGATGCGCAGCTAAAAACCGATTAGCCACGTTTACTCAAACTTATCAACGTGGCAAGGGCCTGTTGATCTTTCAAGGTTATTTTTGCAGCGAATTGTTATCCATTTATACAAGGCAGAGACTTTGTGGTGTAGTTATTCTACATAAAAAGTCGATAACGCAGTAAAAATGGACAACAAACGCAGCCCAAAGGGTTCGACTAAAAGTGTTTTACTCTTTGTTGGATGCATCTTTTTTTTAAAAGAAGTGCTTAGATGACTAGGCATCAATCCATCCGCCTTAATTAAAACGCTTTTATTTCGAACAAAACTTAACCAGCAAAGATCAACAGGCCCTATCAATACAATTATAAAATGAGTCCTCTATGAAAGCATTTTCAACAATCGCTCTAACCGCTGTTCTTTCAACAAGTTTATTTTCATCGACGCTAGTACAAGCTAAAACCGTATCAGGTGTCGAACTTGAAGATAACCTGACAATCGCAGAGCAGTCTCTTGCATTAAATGGCGCAGGTGTACGCAGTAAATTCTTTATGGATTTGTATGTTGGCAGCCTCTATATCGCAACGCCAGCAACCGATTTAACGTCTGTATTAGCACAACCAATAGCAGTTGTTCGCCTTAACATCACCTCAGGTATGATCACCTCAGATAAAATGGTCGATGCCATTAACGAGGGTTTTGATAGCGCAACTGACGGTGACATTAGTCCAATACAAGCTGAAATCACTCAGTTTATGGGCCTATTTACTGAAGAAGTCAGCAAAGGGGATCAATTTACCTTTGTTACTCATAAAAGTGCTGGCGTAACCAGTTTTAAAAACGGCGTTGAACAAGCCACTATTGAAGGCGAAGCGTTTAGACAAGCATTGCTGAAGATTTGGTTAGGTGACGACCCAGCTCAAAAGAGCCTACGCAAGAATATGTTAGCGAATTAGCCCTCGCTATTCTTGCAATAAAAAAAGCGACCTAATGGTCGCTTTTTTTATTGTTCAAAACAATCTAATTATTGACTGATTAAAACTTAATATCGAACGCTAAACCAATAGCTGCTTGATTTTCTAGCTCATCAGTCACTTCAGGCTGACTTAACTCCATTTCACTGTTAAAGAAGTAACCGCCATAAGCATTCACTGTCGCTTTATCACTGATATTCCAGCCCGCTCTTAAAAAGCTCACCCACTCTTCCACTTCAATGGTTTGCTCAGCATCTGAAATCAAAAAGCGCTCTGTGCGTCGAGATGTCCCTAATCCAAAATCCCACTTTTCATTCAAATTATAAGTCAACTCAAGACCAGCAGGTCCACTAAAGCCCGCTTCAAAGGGGTTACCTAGCGTTAACTTATCAGTAATTTTCCAGCGCACGGCAATGTAAGGTACAGTTTTAACTTCTGAAATATCATTAAGATATGCCACACCAAAGCCGAGCATGTTGCCAGACTCAAAACGATACATCGCCGAGCCAACTACACCATAGCTTTGTGCATCTGAAGATGATGCGGTATTGGCATAAGAATATTGCAGCTTAGGCGCAACCATAAACATCCAATTTTGATTTGGACGGTAAATAAGTGACAAACCCGCACTGTATTTATTGATTGAACTCCAAGGCGTGACTTGGCCGTTCAACACACCGCTATCGATGTTTTTAAAGCCATAATCTAAATTGTCATAACCAATATTAGCGCCGATCATCCACTCTTTGTTGATAGGCATCGCACCCGATAACTTTAAGCGCCAAACATCACGTTGTAACTCTGCGTTAGTGTCACCCACTTGGGCTGAGTCTGTGGAAGTGCGCGAGACATGAAACTTAAACGGGGAATAATCTCTCGCGATAACTTGAGGAGCAAGGAGAAGTCCAGCAAGCGCTGTTAACTTAACCACTTTTTTAACAGAACTTACGTCAAGCTGATTAGCCTGGAACAAGCTTGGAATAACTTTCATTAACTGCTTCCTTTCTCATTATTATTGTGGTCGAAATGATTAATACTCAATAGCAAAAGGTAATACCAAGGCACTACCAATTTGGATCACAATTTCAATATATTATGAGATATTACACAGTTTTAGCATGACACAAAAGCACTGATTTACATTCAAATCTTAAATACGGTGAGCCGTTAAAAATAGGTTAACGCTATCGTTTATATATTGCTCTCGATCTGCAATTAAATCGCTCACATCTAAGCCTAGCTCTAGTCGAAGCTTTACCTCACCAAACAACATTAAACATAACCTCACGGCACAGTCATGCGGCTTTTCAAAATAAAAAACGCCTTGTTTGTTGACTTCATCCAAGTACTCACTTAATAAGCCCAATATGTGTTTTGGGCCAGCATCAAAATAAAGCTTGGATAAATTCGGGTGAGTTTCAGCATGAGCCAAACAGGTTTTAAATACAGCAACGACTTCATCACTAATGATTAGCTCGCCAAACTGGTGCGCAAAAGTACGAATTGTATTTTCAGGATTTGTTGCGTCTTCTAGTAAGTTGCCCGTTAACTGATGAACAACACATTTAGATTCGATAGCAGCAATAAACAACTCATCTTTAGAGCCATAGTGAGAATAAACCGTTTGCTTTGATACGCCTGCCTTCTTCGCCACCATATCCATACTGGTGCTCGGAAAGCCTTGAACACAAAAAAGCTCAATGGCCGATTGTAGTATCGTTGCTTTTTTTTGCTCACTTCTTGTTCGCGGCAAGTCATGATTACATGTCACTGGAATATCAGAAATTTTGCTCATAAACTCTTCTTTTTTGTCTCAACAGGCGCACGTTATCGCCTTACAACTAAACAACAACGATAACATTTAATCACAAATTAGACTGGACAGTCTAGTTTTTTGGCCATAAACTAAGCCTAAAATGGACTAGACAGTCTAGTTTTAATTATTGAGCATCACACAGATGTCATTCGCAGGTCAATACAATAGCTATGATTTGCCTTGGAAGTTGCATTAGCAATAGGAATGTTCCCATGAAAACAGCGACGCGTTCATTATCCGCACTCAGTATTGTCATTTCATTTTTGCTGCTAAGTGGTTGCGGCAATGATGAAACCATCTCAACGCCTTCTGTGGCTGTGCCGAATGTCATCACCCAACCCTTACGGTTTAATTCAAGTTATCAACATCAGCAAAGTTACACAGGCACTGTCCGCTCAGCTGATACCACAGGTGTAGGATTTGAACTTGCAGGCAAGCTAAGTGACATTATCGTCGACAGCGGTGATACTGTGATTAAAGGGCAAAAGCTTGCCACCTTAAACACCCAATTACTTGAAGCTGAGCTGCAACAATTAAGTGCATCACTGCAACAAACCCAAGCGGATTTAGATTTAGCCCAAAGTAACTTGGAACGCTCCATTGAGCTCAAAAAAAAGCAGTATGTTTCTGAGCAGCAATTCGATGAAACCCAGCAGCAAGTCGCTAGTCTTTTAGCCAATCAAAAACGCCTTAAAGCCTCGCTATACGCCACAGAACTTAAACTTGAGAAATCAACATTAGTCGCTCCATTTAATGGCACCATCAGCAAACGTCATCATAATTTAGGTGAAGTGATCGCGTTAGGTAGCCCAGTGTTTACCTTAATCGGCACAAATCAACAGCAAGCCTATATTGGTGTTCCCCATAGCGTCGCTCAAACGCTTAAATCAAATCAAGTCGTTGATATTCGCATTGGAGACCAAACCCATAAAGGCTTAATCGCTGGTATCAGCGCCGAAATAGACCCTGTCACTCGTACTGTTCAATTACGTATCGACTTACCCAACAATAGCCAAGTGATTAATGGCGAAATTGCCTACCTTGAGTATCAACAGCAAATTGCTGATGCGGGATATTGGGTGCCAATCTCATCGCTTACCGACGGTGTTAGAGGCTTATGGAATGTCTTTGTGGTCACGAAAAATGAACAAGGACAAGCCCGAATAGAACGCCGAGACGTTGATATTTTATATACCACAGAAAAACAAGCTTACATCAATGGTGCGATTCAAAAAGACGATGTAATTATTACTCAAGGCTTGCATAAACTGGTGGTAGGACAGCGTGTAAATCCCACTTCTGAGACTGTGGCGAGGTCATTATGATTAAGGCCTTTGTCGAAAACGGCAGACTCGCAAGTCTTATGATTGCATTACTATTGGTGGCTGGTTTAGGCGCTATTAGTAGTTTGCCTCGCACAGAAGATCCCACCATAACCAATCGCTTTGCTTCGGTTATTACCCAGTACCCTGGCGCTTCAGCTGAACGTGTCGAAGCGTTAGTCACTGAAGTATTAGAAAATGAGCTGCGCCGCCTAGAAGAGCTAAAGCTGGTTCAATCCACTTCCCGTCCTGGCATTTCAGTGATTCAATTGGAGTTAAAAGACACGGTACTTGATACTGCTCCCGTATGGTCTAGAGCCCGAGATCTCATTGCAGACAGTAAATATCAACTGCCCACATCGGCGCAAAATAGTTTATTGGACGATCAAACAGGCTATGCCAACACAGCCATTTTAGGCTTGGTATGGAACAGCGACACCTCCATCCGTACTGATGTGCTAAACCGCTACGCTAAAGAATTACAAAGCAAACTTCGGGTATTAAACGGCACTGACTTTGTAAAATTATCAGGCACACCTGATGAAGAAATATTAGTAGAACTTGATGGCAATAAAATCAGCCAACTCAAGTTAACCCCAGCAAGCATTGCAAGCATTCTGTCAAACGCTGACAGTAAAATTTCAGCAGGTGAAATCAATAACGCCACATTTAAAGCCTTAATTGAGGTATCAGGTGAGCTAGATTCCATTACTCGGGTCAGCGAAGTACCGCTAAAAATTGATGCAAGCGGCCAGATTATTCGCCTTGGTGACGTGGCGAATGTCAGTCGTCAACAGAAAACCCCTGCAACCAGCATCGCATTAATTAATGGCGAACCTGGGGTACTAGTGTCGGCACGTATGATTGATAATAACCGTGTTGATAAATGGCAAGCTCAAGTGAGTCAGGTAGTTGAAAGCTATAGTGCAAACCTGCCTGCCAACATTGATGTGCAATGGCTATTTGATCAACAAGGTTATACCAGTGTTCGTCTTGGCGACTTAGTCATCAATCTGATCCAAGGATTTTTGATCATTCTTTTTGTACTTATGTTAACACTTGGGCTGCGTAACGCCGTTATTGTGGCGCTATCACTACCGCTAACTGCGCTCTTCACCCTTGCTTGCATGAAATACACCGGCTTACCCATCCATCAAATGTCAGTCACAGGCTTAGTGGTTGCTCTTGGGATCATGGTTGATAACGCCATTGTGATTGTCGATGCCATTGCCCAGCGCCGCAAGCAAGGGCTAACCAAGCTTGAGGCTGTGAGTAAAACCTTGCATCACCTTTGGTTGCCTTTAGCTGGCTCTACTATCACCACGATGTTAGCTTTTGCGCCAATTGTACTCATGCCTGGCGCTGCTGGTGAGTTTGTCGGTGGCATTGCTATTTCAGTCATGTTCGCTTTGTTAGGGTCTTACCTCATTTCCCACACGATTATTGCAGGCCTTGCGGGACGCTTTAGTCAAGATAACGAGTCCATGGCTTGGTACCAAAAAGGCATGGCCTTTCCTCGCCTAGGACACGCTTTTAAAGTCAGTTTACGCTTTGGCTTATCAAAACCCTTACTCACAGCCATACTCATCGGAATATTACCGGTATCGGGCTTTTATGCTTCGACTAAAATGACCGAGCAATTCTTTCCGCCTTCAGACCGAGATATGTTCCAAATTGAAGTCTATTTAGCGCCTCATGTCAGCCTAGATAACACCCTTAAACAAGTTAAAAGCATTGATGAACGTCTTGAGTCGATTGACGATGTTGAAATGATCACTTGGGTGGTTGGCGGTAATACACCTTCGTTTTATTACAACCTTACCCAACGTCAGCAAGGGGCAACAAACTATGCTCAAGCTATGGTGAAAGTCACTGATTTTAACGCTGCCAATAGATTGATTTTATCGCTGCAACAAGAATTTGATGCTGACTTCCCTCAGGCACAAATCTTGGTCAGAAAGCTTGAACAAGGCCCGCCATTTAATGCACCAGTAGAACTGCGGATCTATGGCCCGTCATTGGATACATTAAACCAGTTAGGCGAGCAAGCGCGTGGCTTACTGATGGACACAGAGGATGTGATTCATACCCGTGCCACCTTGAGTGCAGGATCACCTAAAGTCTGGTTACAAATAAACGAAGATGCCAGCTTAATGAGTGGTCTCAGTTTATCTGATATCGCTAAGCAAATAGAAATGGCGACCACAGGTATTATTGGCGGCAGCATTTTAGAACAAACGGAGTCATTACCTGTTCGAGTTAGGCTTGCTGATACGTCTAGAGAAGAAGCAACGCGTCTAGCAGAACTTAACTTAGTCTCTAGCCAAGGAGACACCATCCCGCTTTCAGCGGTATCACAAAACCAAATTAATGTGAGTCGTGGCGGTATTCCTCGTCGTAACGGCGAGCGAGTGAACACAATAGAAGCATACATTGTCAGTGGGGTTTTGCCCGGTAAGGTGCTTAATGACGTTAAAACAAAGTTAGAACAAATTGAGTTACCGTCTGGTTATCATCTTGAAATTGGTGGTGAAAGTGCCAAACGAGACGAAGCCGTTGGTAATTTGCTGTCCAATATCGTTGTGGTAGTCACACTGCTATTGGCCACTGTGGTGCTATCATTTAACTCATTTAGATTAACCGCCATTATCTTACTCAGTGCCTTCCAATCTGCTGGGCTTGGCTTACTAGCCGTTTACCTGTTTGGTTATCCGTTCGGCTTTACCGTCATCATTGGCTTATTGGGCCTAATGGGTCTGGCAATTAACGCTGCTATTGTGATTTTAGCTGAATTAGAAGACGTACCAGAGGCTCGGTTAGGCAATAAAGACACCATTATTGCCTTAGTGAGTGGCTGTGGCAGACACATTGGCTCAACCACTATCACCACCATTGGCGGCTTTTTACCCTTGATCATTGCTGGCGGTGGATTCTGGCCACCCTTTGCCATTGCAATTGCGGGCGGCACATTACTAACCACTATGCTGTCACTTATTTGGGTACCCACCATGTACCTTATTTTAATGAAGAAAAAACAACAGAATTCTGAAATATTGTCGCCCGTACAAGTTTAATATAATCAACTACTAACCAACAAAAAACGACGCATTAATGCGTCGTTTTTTATTATAGAATCGCCAATTACACATTCACGAATTTACTCAATCTAGACATGATCTCAATCAAGTCATCTTGGCATTATTTGCTCTAGATTGGAGTGACCTTTAATTCGGAAACTATCAAATGAACTATCGAAGTTGGTCTCTAACAAAACAAATAACGTACTTTTCTTTAGCGCTGACGGTTTTAGTCTTCAGCATCATTTCTTCCGTGTCATATTTCAGCTCATCAAACGTATTAAAAGAAAAAGCCATCGACTCGATGAACGAGCAAATGCAGAGCAATGCAGCGCTAATTGAGCTGCAGTACACAAGCTTACTTGCCCTAGCCCGCCGTAATGCCGACATACTACGTGCAATGTACCCTGGAAACTTTCACAAACCAGATCGCACCGTCAGAGTTTACAGCACTCAAACACCTGCCCTAGTACATGAAAAAGAGCAAATTAACGCCACCAAAAGTAAAGTAGATCGTTTTTCAAACTTAACTGGCGGCACAGCCACCATTTTTGTAAAAGACGGCGATGACTTTCTTCGTATTTCGACTTCACTGAAAAAAGCCGATGGTAAACGGGCATTGGCAACTTACCTAGGTAGTAGCCACCCAGGCTACCAAACATTGATAAACGGTAATGAATATGAAGGTTACGCCAAACTATTTGGTAAAGACTACATGACCGTTTACCGACCAATCAAAAATGCCAGCAATGAAGTCATCGGTATTTTGTATATTGGTTTTGATATCACCGACTCAATTTCCGAACTGCAAAAGACAATTAATAATCTCAAAGTTGAAGAAACGGGTCATTACATGTTGGTGCGCAACAATGACCAACGACTGATTTCGCATCCCAACTTCGCCACGGGTGAAGCATTAAATAGCGACATATTAAATGGCCTAGACATCAACCAATTATTGGGCCGCCACCAAAGCGTTGAATACGTTAACCACCAACAACAGCAAATGTTTGCTAACAGTATCAATATACCGGGGTGGAACTGGACATTAATCGGATTAACTCAAACCGCTGAGCTTAATAATGAGAGCCTACAACTCTTGTATATTACCACTGGTGTTGCCGTGTTAGGGATACTGCTAATAAGTGGGTTATTAGCTGCTCTGCAAATAAAAGCATTAGCGCCTTTGCAGCGTTTCCAGCAACAACTGAAAGCCTTAGGTAAAGGTGATTTATCCCAGCAATTTGAAGTCAGTGATCCTAATAGCAAGAACGAAATAGATTTAATTACGCTCAGTGCTGCCGACATGTCAAACAACTTAAAAGAGCTGATTTTCTCGCTGCAGCACTCAGTAGAGACCCTTGAGTCACAGGCTCAAAAAGCCCAAGAGATGGCAAGGTTAAATGGCGATGAATCGGCATCGTTAATGATGCAAACGAACCAAATTGCCACAGCAATTGAAGAGATGTCAGCTTCTATTCGAGATGTTGCTAGTCACTCGAACGAAGGGGCAATCAAGAGCCAACAAGTGGATCAATCCTCTCGTAGCGGTCATAAGCAGCTTACTGACGTTGTTGAGTCGCTGAATGCGCTTAAAACCCAGCTTAATGAAAGCCAAGATAACATTGAAAATGTCAGTAAAGAGAGTGAAGCGATTAATCAGGTCACAGAAGTGATTAATAGTATTGCCGAGCAAACTAATTTGCTCGCACTAAATGCTGCTATTGAAGCTGCTCGAGCAGGCGAGCAAGGACGAGGTTTTGCGGTTGTCGCTGACGAAGTAAGATCGTTAGCACAGCGCACGCAAAGTTCGATTTCCGAAATCAGTAAAACCATTGGCCAACTGCAAGCGCAAGTTAAGGTTACCAGCCAGCAAATGTCAGACAGCCATAGACTCGGCACTGAATCGGCAGAGCAAGGCTTTGAGACCAGTGAACAGTTAAGCCAAATCACCGTAAGTATTGGTGAGCTTGCCACCTTCACTAGCAGCATTGCGAGTGCAACAGAGCAGCAAAGTGCAGTCGCTGACGAAATCACCCGTAACCTACATCAAATATCGACACTCGCAAACGAAGGACAAGAACGCGCTAGCGAAACCGTCGATGTGGCTGATGGACTCAGTTCTCTTGCCAGCGAACTGAATACTAAAATTAATTTCTTTAAAATCTAATGCGTTTCTTTGAAATAATATCCTGATAACTCAGGTCTTTATAAAGGCATGTCCCATAGGTACATGCCTTTTTTATTTGAACAAACAGCCTAACAAACAGTGTATTTGATGTTAGTCCCTGGTGTTAAAAACGGAATCAATATGAAAAAACGAACTCTCGCAGCCCTTCTTGCATCTCACACTTTGGCTCTTGCTATTGGTTTTGGTGGTGGCATTTATGCCTTACCGATTTTAACTGCGCCTGATGCGCCTTCAAGTGAAAAAGTCGCATCGTTAGATACCCAACAACGCTACACAGCAGAGTTCACTCGAGACCTTAAAGACAGCGATGCACTGCACTGGGGAGAAGGAACAGTGATGATTGGCGATGATTACATTACCTTAAACGGTAAGCTATCGCCTGGGCCTGACTTTAAGGTATACCTTGCTAAAGAGTTTGTTGAAACAGAAGCCGACTTTAACCGCCTAAAGTCCTCTATGGTGCAAGTGGCTGACGTCAAAACTTTCGATAATTTTTTAGTGCCAATTACAAAGGATATTGATGTTGGCGATTACAATACCGTCATTATTTGGTGCGAAAGTTTCGGCCAATTTATTACTGCTGCTCAATATCAATAAAAGCAATTACCCCATAATCAATTCGCGATTTAGACTGTTCCTATTAAGAGTTAACATGAACAGCTGGCCTTCATTGAGTTAATAAAGCAATAAAAAACCCTGCACTATGGCAGGGTTTTTTATCAGCTCAAATTACTTACTTATCTTTTGCATCAGCTTCGCTGATACGATCTAAGTTTTCAGTGTTTTCAAGCCAAAGCGCATTAATGATGCCAAAAGCACAGGCTAGTAATACACCTAGTATCCAAGAGAAATACCACATAATGGCTCCTTAATTAATAAAGTGACGCTTTGTTCTTTTCAATAAACTCACGGTTTAGACGACCATACATCTTGAAGTACGTCCAAATGGTGTAGCTTAATACGATAGGTACAAAGATAATCGCAGCCCAAGTCATAACGTTCAGAGTCATTTCACTTGCTGTGGCATCCCACATTGTTAAGCTCACGTTTGGATCAAGCGATGAAGGCATGATGAACGGGAACATTGCTGCGCCACATGTCACGATAATACCTGCAATAGCGAGTGAGCTAAATAAGAATGCAAAGCCACTACGATTCAAACGACTAGCGAGTAATACAAGAATCGGCATAACTAGACCCAATACAGGGAATAACATTGTTAGCGGGTATTTATCGTAGTTAGCTAACCAAGCACCAGCTTCAACAGCAACGGTTTTAGTCGTTGGGTTTGAAGGGCCCGCAGTGTCGATTACCGAAGTAATAACATAGCCATCAATACCATTAACTAACCAAACACCTGCAGCAGCAAATAGTACCGTCACAAGTAAGCCACAAATTTGCGCCGCTTTAGCAGCACGAACACGTAGCTCACCTTCAGTTTTCATTTGAAGCCATGATGCACCTTGCATCATCACCATTAATGCACTGATTAAACCAGCAAGTAAACCGAATGGGTTTAATAAACCAATTAAGCCACCGTGGTATGTCGCACGTAAAAATTCGTCAAAATTAAACGGTACGCCTTGGAGTAAGTTACCAAACGCAACACCGATAATCAGTGGTGGAACAAATCCGCCAACGAATAACGCCCAATCCCACGACTTACGCCATCTTGGATCTTCAATTTTTGAGCGATAATCAAAACCAACAGGGCGTAGGAATAACGCAAACAGTACCAACATCATAGCCACATAGAAGCCAGAGAAAGATACACCGTAAACCATAGGCCAAGCAGCAAATAACGCACCACCAGCGGTGATTAACCAAACTTGGTTACCATCCCAGTGAGGAGCAATGGTGTTGATCATAATACGGCGGTCAGTGTCATCTTTACCAATGATAGGTAATAACGCACCCACACCCATATCAAAACCATCTGTCACAGCAAACCCAACTAGCAATACGCCAACCAGAGCCCACCAGATAAATCTTAGCATTTCATAATCAAACATAATCAGGTCCTCAGATTAAGCATCTTGGTTTTCAAAATGATATCTACCAGTCTTAAGGCTTGATGGGCCAAGACGAGCAAACTTAAACATTAAGAACAATTCAATCACTAATAGAATCGAGTAGAACACAGTGATAGAAATGATACTGAACCATAGATCAGACGTTGTTAGACTTGATGCAGACATAAAGGTCGGCAACACTTCTGAAATCGTCCAAGGTTGACGTCCGTACTCAGCCACGAACCAACCACACTCAATCGCAATCCAAGGTAGTGGTAAGCTGTATAGCGCCGCTTTAAGTACCCAAGGTTTTTCTTCAATCTTGTGACGCGTGCTTTGCCAGAATGCCGCAGCAAACACGAATAACATAATCACACCAGCACCAACCATCACACG